>JAIEMG010000377.1 GCA_019752375.1 Gemmataceae bacterium
GCAAGGATGCCGTCCACCCAGGGTAGCCGAGTACGGCAACCCTGGGCTATGTCACGCAACCCCTTCGGGGTAAAGAAATACGCCGTAAATCCAGCAGGAATCTCGGTCGAGGGCGCAACTTCAAAACTTGCGCGTCCGGCGAACGACCGCGCTCGCGCGTGCAGAAACGGGTTTGCACCCTACTGCTTCTCGAAGTCGATGGGCCAGTTCAGCCCACAGCCGAAACCGCCATCAACATAAAGTACCTGTCCTGTCATGAACGACGACGCCTCGGAGGCGAGAAACACCGCCGTGCCGACCATGTCCGCCGGCACGCCCATGCGCCGCAACGGCGTGTTGGCCATGCCCCAGTCCTTCATCGTCGGCTGCGACCAGAGCTTCTTCGTCAGGTCGGTCAGGATGAAGCCCGGTGCGATGGCATTGACACGGATGCCGCGTGGGCCCCACTCCAGGGCCAACGATTTCGTCATGTGCCCCATGGCGGCCTTGCTCATTGCGTAGGGCGCGACACCTTTGAGTGGACGGTCGTTGTTGAGCGACGCGATGTTGATCTGGTTCCCCTTGCCGCGCTGCAGCTGGTGCCGGCCGATGGCCAATGACAGGAGGAACGGGCCTTTGAGGTTGATGTCGAGGATGAAATCGTAGTCCGCCTCGGTCAGCTGCTCGGACAGCATGCGCCGGTTGACGCCGGCTACGTTGATTAACGTGTCCACATGTCCAAATTCGTTCATGACGGTCTTCGTCAAATCCTCGATGGCCTTGGAGTCGGCGACGTCGCAGACGATGGGGCGCACGGCACCATCGGGCGGTGCAATTTCCTTCGCAGCCTGTTCCAGGGACGTGCGATCTCGTCCTGTGATGACGACCTTCGCTCCGCGCTGAGCAAACCCTTCGGCAATGCTCCGCCCGATGCCACGGCTGCCTCCAGAGACAAGGACGACCTGACCGGCCACGGAGAAGAGTTGATCCTGCATGTGGTTTTCCTCACTGGAGATCGGATGCGGTGCCGTGTCAGGGAGATGATATTGACTCGGCAAGAACGATCGTCCTGTCGGACGGCTCTGGAGCGCCGCCCTGCAGAAGCAACTAATACTGCAATGCTACGTCCACGGAAAGGATCGGCGTCCGTGTCTGTAGCCGCAGGCTTCAGCCTGCGGAGTGGCGTCTGCCGGCCCTGCGACGCACTTCCGCAGGCTGAAGCCTGCGGCTACAGACATTCATGACCAATCGTGCTTTCCAGGTAGCGGTGTAGAATTAACGTGCCTGACTTGGGACGCCCGGCACGTTAAAAACGTGCCCCACAAACGGCTCGCGAGCAACTTGCAAGTGATTGATCGATGACTGCTAACGCGCATGGTCAACCGCGACCCGCAGCGTATCGCTTCGGGCCGCGGTTGATTATTACTTCAAGCTCATACCAGGCTTTCGAGCAGGTACTTCAGCTTCCGCACTTCCGGCTCCATGGGAAACGGAGCATCGGGAATGTCGCGGATATCGACCGACAGCGCGAGGTCATAGTGAAACCGGCACAGTTGCGTGACAATACGGCCGTACTCGATTTCGCCTTGGCCCACCCGCAGCTGGAATTGCTCGGGACTTCGGCCACTATCGCGCAAGCGGACGTGGCGCACGAAGGGAAACACCGCATCGTAGCTCTTGGCCTGGTTTGGTCCGGCAATGTAGTGGCTTGGATCGAGCGTCAGTCCCAGTCCGGCGACGCGTTCGCAGAGTTCCACGGCGGTGCCTGGGCTTTCGGTCAGGGTGCCGATGCGGGTTTCGAGCGTCAGGGTGACACCCTCGGCCTCGGCGAGCTTGACCAGAGGTGTGAGGCGGTCCACCTCGGCATCGATGCCGCTGCCGGACGACGCCGCGGCGATGCTCAGCACCGGCACAGTGGATAAGCGAGCCAAGCGGCAGAGGGCCCGCAGCTGGCGCTGATACTCTTCGGTATCCGGCGCCTCGATGTCCACGCTGAACGCAGCCGGGCTCAGGCTGGAGCCGATGCGGATGCGCTGCGCGTAACGATTCACGTCGGCTGCCACCTCGGACGGCTTGAGGTGAGGCCCACACTCGTGAATCGCGACGTCGATCTTGGTGAATTCCAGCTCACTAATGACGCGCAGGGCGCGGTCGAGCGGGAATCTTCCGAAACAGAGCGTTGAGCACGCGACGAACACGGCAATCCTCCGTTCCGACGGCAAAGAACGCAGATCGACCCTAGACGATGGCGTTGGCGGCCGGCGGTATAACGTGTTGATCGGCAAAAGGCAAGAGCAACCAATGCACCGCAGGTCTTGCCGGGCTTGCTGATTTGGTCCGGCTTACCATCGACGGCGTGTACACCGCACCACTTGCTGCCGACTGCCACGAGGCCGCATCGCTCCGGCGATCGGTGCCGCGCCGTGAATCGCCAGTTCCGTCGAATCAGCGGAATGTGCAGCGCTGCGCCATCGACGCTCCCGTCTCGTCCTGCGAGAACAATTCGTGAAACTCAACACCACTAGCGGGGTAAAACTTCCGTCAACCGCCTGCTAAGGCACCCCCGACCCTCGTGTCGCCAAGTCGGGGGCGCCCTTTTTTCACCTTATTTTCAAGTCTGGCGCGATATTTCTACCCATTGATTGAATGCCGCACTGCAAACTTCACAAATCTTGAGGGACTCGATTGACCTTCAAACACTGTGGTGCTAATTCAACCTCGCCTCGCGTCGCGTTCGGCTTGCGTGATGGGCGACACCAAGTGGAGCCGGCGCGGGGCATTTCATTTCCCTTGCTAAAGGCACACCAATTTTTTCGGCGACTCAGGTCGATGCGCCCAGGCTTTTCCCGACCGTTTGGAATGTGACGTTCACCTTCGAGCTAACGGTGGCCATCACCACGAAGGCGACGATGATGCCGATGGCCAGTACGACGGTGTATTCCACCGTTCGTGGGTCGTCCTCGTTCAGAAATTGAATCAGGCGGGCTCGGATCCGGTTGAGCATGGAGTGCCACTGTAGGTCGTAGGCATTGGAAATGCCTGGTGCGGACGGCACCCGTTGCTGCCGTTGTAATGGTGCCGTGTGCGCTCCGGCTGCCGACAATGGACTTCCCGCTCTGCGGTGAAGAGCGAGAGACGCGATGTTCGGGGCCGACGGTGCCTCCCGAGGGAGCAAGAGAGCGGCTCAGTTCCCACGCGATCAGGATGGAGTCGTCGCCCGCCGCAGTCTCCGCCAACTTCTCCACCGAATCAATCGCGAGCCGACACCGTTTGTCCTTCAACTCAGGAATGATCCTCGGCTGCTTGGCTGATGATTCCGTTACATTTCGCGCAGGGGGGCGAATGTGCTTTGCAACTCCTTCGCGGTCTGCAATGCCTTCCAATGGACTGCAATGCAATTGGCGAGGTCAGGCGGACGCATTGCCAACCGCCCCCGGAGGTCTCGCAAATGACCAGTGGTTGTGTGCGATGGTCCACTTGCCATCGGCCAAGCGATAGACCTGAGTGCAGTTCCACAGCGGGATCGGCTGGAGGCTCCCGTCCTTGCCCGCCAGGAAATTTTCCAAGTTGTAGGTCAGTATGGCCATGTCGCCTGCATCGTTGACAACGACCTTCGGATCGAACTGGTCGCTGCGCACAACGGGCGCGCCCGTGAAGTACTTGTCAAAATGCTCTTTGACCGCCTGACGACCAATCAGGCACCGGTCGGTCAGCGGATCGAAATAGGTCACGTCTTCTCGATAGGCTTCAAGAAACCCGGTGCAATCTCCGTTGTTCCAGCGAGCATTGATCGCGTTCTCGATCTCAAGGATGGTTTTTGCAATCTCGTCGGGACCCATTGCGTTCCTTTCACGGCAACTCCTTCACGTTCACGCTGGCCCAAGGGCGTGACCAGGGCAAAATGGAAGCTGTGAACTTGGTTCCTACCGAAGGTGATCTCAGCACGGCGCAGGCACCTTCGCGGCCATGCGGAGCCGCCAGCGGCGATTCATTTGTCATTTGTCTTCCGGCCCAATCTCTTTCGCCTTCAGCAACTCGACTTGCTTCGGCGCCCGCGCCACCGCGTACTGGAACTCCGTCTGAGCGGTACACGCCGCGCCAACGCGTCCCTTGGGGTCGAGCGCGATGAACGCCACCTTTGCCGGAGGGACGCCGCGGCGAAGCGCCAATGCGTTCACGCGCCGCACCACCAGTTCGCATGCATCCTGCGGCGACTGGCCTGCCCGCATCGCCTCGACCATCAACAGACTGCCGCCGATGCGGATGATCTCCTCGCCGACGCCGGTCCCACCCGCGGCGCCCGCGGTGTCGTCCACGTAGAGGCCCGAGCCGATGAGGGGCGAATCGCCGACGCGGCCCGGCAGCTTGTGGGCCAGGCCCGATGTCGTGCACACGCCGCCGAGGTTGCCCTTTTGGTCCAGCGCAAGCACGGTGACCGTGTCATGACTGAAAGGCGGTTCGCCGCCGCCCGACTTCGGCGCCGGTGCCTTGTTGCCCGGCCGACGTTTCTCCCATTCGGCCAGGCTCTCGGGCGTGGAGAGCACTTCCAGCGGGAAACCTTCCTTGATGCCAAACCAGCGTGCGCCTTCGCCCACCAGGAGGACGTGCGGCGTCTTTTCCATCACACGCCGCGCCAGCGCGGCGGGATGGCGGATGTTCTCCAGCCCGGCCACGCCGCCGCAAGCCAGCGTGCGTCCATCCATGACGCAGGCGTCCAGCTGCACGGTGCCAATACTGTTGGCCAGTCCGCCGAAACCGACGGAGTTGACCTTGGGATCGTCTTCCACGGCTTGAGCGCCGGCGATGGCTGCATCCAGCGAGGGCTGGCCCTGGGCAAGCAACTCGATGCCCGCGTTGACAGCGGTCTGCCCGAAGGGCCAGGTGGCAATGATGACGGGATCCACCATGGGTATGTTCCTCTCGGGTCGACTGGTAAAGTGCGCCGAGCACCCGTGCGCGATCAGTACCCTGTAGCCGCGGGCTTCATTCAACCTGCGGAGATTCGGCGTCCCCGTATGGCTGCCTCCCTCTGCCTGCCCGTCGTCCCGCCGCAGGCTGAAGCCTGCGGCTACGGAATGAGGCGGACGCCTCCACAAGGAGAAACCAAGTGCTGGATTTGCAGGCATCAAGCATCAGGCAGCAAGGATAATCCAGGCAAGCGCTGCGCGTCGCGGAAAATCTTCCGACGAGCAGGGACTTGCCTGCTTTTGTGCCCTCTAGCGAGCAAGCGCACCATGCGGACGCCGAGGTGCGCGGGCTTTCCAATCCCTTCATCAAGTCCTTGCAAACAGTGGTTGACGCGAGTAACCTGCTTGTTTCGCAGGCCGGGTGCTTAGGATAACGCCCGAGAACGGCCGGAAGGGATTTCCCAGCGCTCCCCCCGGCCGTTCCTGCTTTTGGGTCGTCGGAGGTGATCCGCGATGCTGCGAGTCGGCCGATACGTCTTCAAGCGGGCAGACGCCCGTCACGAATTCGATGGCATTCACCGCCTCAACTATCGGACCTTTGTCGAGGAGATTGCCCAGCACGCGGATCCGGGCACCGGCGTGCTCGTCGATAAGTTTCACCACAAGAACCTCTACTTCATCGCGGTGAGAGACGACCAGGTCGTCGGCATGATCAGCGCCCATGCCGAGCCGCCATTCTCCATCGCCACCCGCCTGAGCGACCCGTCGATCCTGGAACGCCCGGGCCAGCGGCCGATTGAAGTCCGTCTGCTCGCGATCGAGCCCGCCGAGCGCAACAACATCGTGCTCGTCGGACTCATGTGGTGCTTCTACGAGTACGCGCGGGACCAGGGCTTCACCAACCTGTATATCTCCGGCGTGAGCGAACGCGTCGAGTTGTACCAGCGCATGGGATTCACGGCGCTGGGACCGGCCGTCGCCGGCGGGTCCGCCACGTTTGTGCCGATGACCGTCGCCTTCCCGCAGATGCAGGCCAAGCTGTCCAAGATGATCGTCCTGTGGAAACGGCACATGCTCCGCATGGGGCCCGATGAGAATGGAGTGATGGAGTCCGTGAACGGTCTGGAGCCCTCCGAACCCAACGTGGTCTGCCTCCTTCCCGGTCCCGTGACGACGGCGCCTGCCGTGCGCGACGCGTTTCACGAGCCGCCGATCTATCATCGCGGCCCGGACTTTGTCGCACGCTTCGAGCGGGTGCGCCGGCAGCTCGGCGAAATGGTGGGCGGCCGGGAAGTCGCCCTGTGCAATGGGAGCGGCACGCTGGCCAACGAAGCGATTGCAGCGACGCTGGGCGCCGAGGTTCACGACGAAGGCGGCAAGCGCGGCATCATTCTCGTCAACGGCGAGTTCGGACAGCGCCTGGCGCGCCAGGCGAGCCGTTTCGGGCTGAACCCACGCGTCCTGACCTGGCCGTGGGGCAGTCCCTGGAACCTGGACGAAGTGGACGCAGCCCTGGCCGAGGAACCCGACGGCAGCTGGATCTGGGGCGTGCATCTCGAATCGAGCACGGGCGTGCTGAACGACCTGGCGGGGCTCGTGCGCCGCGCGCGAGCGCATGGCGTGCGCGTCTGCGTCGATTGCATCAGCAGCCTGGGAGCAGTGCCGATCGACCTGAGCGGCGTCTACCTGGCGTCTGGCGCCACGGGCAAATCGCTGGGCTCGTATGCGGGCATCTCGATCGTCTTCGCCAACGGCCGGGCGTTGCCTCGCCTCGATCTGGGCCGGCTGCCCAGCTACTTCGACATTGCAGCGCACCTGGGGACCGAGGGGCCGCGCTATACGTTCCCTTCGCCGATCCTGCGTGCGTTGCAAGCCGCGCTGGCCGAGTACGCGACTCCCGATCTGGCCCAGGCCCGTTACGAACGCTACGCAGCGCTGGGTATGTACGTGCGCCGGCAATTGCGCGAATTCGGCCTGGCGCCACTGGCCGACGAGGACAATGCCTGCCCGGTCGTCACCACGTTCTTGCCGCCGAGCAACGAATCGGGGCCTGCCTTCGTCGACCGCTGTCGTTCGTGGGGCTATGCCATCGGCGGCCAGAGCGGCTACCTCATGGAACGCCGCATGGTGCAGATTGCAACGATGGGCGCCATCCGTCGCGAGGACTTGCTTCCCTTCTTCGACCATCTCGGCAGCTGGCTGACGCGCAACGCCATTCTGGTCGGCTGATTTGCTTGATAGATGCGCAAGTAGCACAACCGTATTGAGCCCGCGGCGCGAGCAAGGTTTGGCCTTGCTCGCGCCGCGGGCTCAATACGCGCACCGGTGCGCAAGTTTCCTGTCGTGGCTCGTTCGATCCATGGAAGCAGAGTGAAACGCCAGAGGAGGGGTCCAAAGTCCGCTGGCGAAGGGGCCCTGGCTCAACAGGATGTCGAGCAGGGCCCCACAATTTCTGTAGGCGCAGGCTTCAGCCTGCGGAGTCGAGCGGCGGCGCTGGCCAGCTCCGCAGGCTGAAGCCTGCGGCTACAGAATTTGACAGCTAACGTCCCGCGGTGCGTGTATCAGCGCCGAATTCCACGTTCACCGGCTGACCGGCGCGGAAGCGTATCTGCTTCGTCTCCGATTTCGCCTGACCCAGCTCCACACGCAACGTGTAGGTGTAGTCCTTGTCCGGATCGAGACGCGGCGTGTCAAAGCTACGCGTCGCCGAGGTTAACGGACACAACACATCGTTGATGTAAAGGCGAGCACTTTCGGGCAGCTTGACGGTGATCCGGGCTGGCGCGGGTTCGCCATTTCCCGCCACGGCAGGTGCATTGCCGGCAAGCTTGTCGAAAGCAACGCGCGACGTTTCTCCGGCCCGGACGGACACGTCCTTGGTTTCGGTCACCGGCCGCCCATCGCGCATCGTCTGGACCTTGATCGTGTAGACGTAGCCTTCGCCGGCTTCCAGCTTGGGCGTGGTGAAGCTGCCGCGAGCGTCAAGCGCTACCGCACGGCCCTCAACGAACACCTTGGCCTCCGCGGGCGCCTGGACGACGACCGTGGCCGGCGCGGCGCGGCCCGCCATCTTCACGGCGTCCGCCGCGGGCATGGCAGGCTCCCGGGAAGGCAACACCGGAGCAGCCGCGTAGTAACCACCGCCCCAGCCGTAGCAGCCATAGCAACCCACGCAAGCGTAGGCGCCGCCGGCGCAACCGAAGGCGCCCCAACCGCCCCAGTAAGCGGGATAGGTCGCGACGGCATACGGAGCGCCGTAGTAATAGCCGCCCCATCCGCCCCAACCGTATCCGCCCCAGCAGCCAGAACAGCCGTAGCATCCCCAACAGCCGTAGCAGCTGTAGCACCCATGACAACTGCTCCAGCACCCATGGCAGCCATGGCAACCGTGGTGCCACTGAGGGGTCGCGGGGGCCGTCGTCAGCATTGCAGCGAGCACAACGCTATACATTTGCTCAAACCTCCCTGATCGGTGAGTCGCGTCGGTCAGGCCGGGGAGACCGGCGCACATGTGTTAAAATCTTCCCACAAGGAAAACTCCACAGGTTATGCCGGCGAAGATAAAGCAAGTGCGATACCTCCGTCAAAGTAAATCTGCGCAAGCTGGAGAAGATATGAGCGTTGCAAGCAGTACAATCGGCAGGCGTGGCGGACGCCCGGCAAATTGCGATGAATTGCTACCACCGTTTGATTCGCCTCGCTTCGATGCCGGCCCAGCAGTATAATTCAGCCAACCATGAGGGACCGCTCCGCGCGGCTGCCCTCGGGATTTGGCTTGAAGGTTGCCGGTCCTCGGTGTCCCTTCTCCCGACCTTCACGTCTCACCGCCGGAGGAATCTTCCCCATGTCGCGCTGGAACCTGGCCTGGCTGATTGGCATTCCGTGCGTCGCAATGCTCGGTTTGACCCTCTCCTACAGCGCTCCGCCGCGGGAGAAGGACAAGGATTACGAGATGGTCCGGCTGCTCGTCGACGTGCTCGACGAAGTGGACCGCAACTACGTGCGCGAGCTGGACCCCGACGCCAAGCGCAAGCTCGTCGAGGATATGATCAACGGCGGACTCGATCATCTCGATCCGCATTCCAGCTTCATGAACCCGAAGGAATACAAGGCGTTCAACACGCAGAGCAAGGGAAAGTTCGGCGGCATCGGCATTCAGATCAGCACCGACCGCGGTTCTGGACAGCTCCAGGTCATCAGCCCCATGCCGGGCACCCCGGCCTACAAGGCCGGTATCCGGGCGGGCGACATCATCACGAAGATCGACGGCAAGGCCACCGACAACCTGCGTCTCAGCGATGCGGTTGAGCTGATCCAGGGCGACAAGGGACAGAAGATCACGCTGACCGTCATCCACGAGGGCTCCAAGGAAGCGGTGGACATCGAGATGGCCCGCGACATCATCGATGTCCAGACCGTCATGGGCGATCTGCGCATGCCCGACAATCCCGAGGAATGGGACTGGATCATCGACAAGGAAAACAAGATCGCCTACATCCGTCTGATCGCCTTTAACGAGAACACGACGGCCGATTTGAAGCGGACGCTGGACCAGCTCAAGAAGGACGGCGTGAAGGGCATCGTCCTCGACCTGCGCCACAACCCGGGCGGCCTGCTGCAAAGCGCCGTCGAGATCAGCAACCTGTTCCTGACCGAAGGCCGCATTGTCAGCACCAAGGGCCGCAACCAGAAGGAACGCATCTACGACGCCTCGGCCGACAAGGGGCTCATGGTCCCAGCGAAGGACTATCCGCTCGTCATCCTCGTCAACAAGTTCAGCGCCAGCGCCAGCGAGATCGTCTCCGCCTGCTTGCAGGACCACAAGCGGGCCGTCATTATTGGCGAGCGCAGCTACGGCAAGGGCAGCGTGCAGAACATCCTGAAGCTGGAAAACGACAACAGCGCGGTGAAGCTGACGACGGCCAGCTACTGGCGGCCCAGCGGCAAGAACATCCACCGCTTCCCCGACGCCAAGGACACCGACGAATGGGGCGTCAAGCCCACGCCCGGCTTCGAGGTGCCCCTCAAGGACGAAGAGCGCGTGGACTACCTGGTCTACCGGCGCGACCGCGACATCGTCCAGGGCAAGCCGGGTTCGCCGCCAGTGAAGCCCAAGCTGGACAAGAACGGCAAGGAAAAAAAGGAGTTCGTCGATCGCGTGCTGGAAAAGGCCAAGGAATACCTGCGCGGCGAGATCAACAAGGCCGGAGCGCAGGCGCCGACCATCCCTGAAATCCCTGAAGCCGCGAATGGATAACTTTCCGTCGAATCCCGGCTCGCCAGGACTCGTGAAACAGCTCTCTACGCTTGATGGACACCCCGCTCGTCATCCTCCATGAAGACAACCACTGCATCGCGGTGGCCAAGCCAGCGCCACTGCTGACGCAGGGCGTCCCGCCGGGCATTCCCACGCTCGAAAGCCAGGTCAAAGCGTATCTCAAGGAACGCTACCACAAGGCCGGCAACGTCTATCTCGGCATCCCTCATCGTCTCGATCGTCCGGTCTCCGGCGTCGTCCTCTTCGCGCGTAACACCAAGGCCGCCCAGCGTCTGGCGGAGCAGTTTCAGAAACACCAGGTAGAAAAGGTCTACTGGGCCGTCCTCGAAGGGGAGGTGACGCCCGAGGAGGGAACCTGGGAAGACTGGCTGCTCAAGATCGCCGAGGAAGCGCGTACCGAGCGTGTGACTGCCGAGACGCCGATGGCCCGTCACGCGCTCCTGCGCTATCGCCGCCTGAGCACAGCCAATCACTTCACGCTGCTCGAAGTCCGACCTCGGACGGGGCGAATGCACCAGATCCGGGTGCAGGCCGCAACGCGTGGTTGGCCCGTCTGCGGCGACGTGATCTATGGGGCAAGCCGGCACTTCGGCCCGCCGGTTGCGTTGCCCCGCGAGCGCATCATCGCCTTGCACGGCCGCAGCCTCACCTTCTTGCATCCCATTCGCTACGAACCCATCACCGTGGTGGCACCTCTGCCGGCCGTCTGGCAAGAACTGGGCGTGACGTTTCCCGAGTAGTGGCTTGGTCTTGACGAAGGAGGGATCAGACGCGATTCTCCCGCCGCTCGCACGGGGCTACCGCGCTCCAATAGAGACAGGGAGGAATGGGATGTCCCGACTGGAAGCGATTCTGTCGGTACTTGCGGCGTCTATCGCGATAAGCGCGGTCGGCGCCCACGAGATCCGGGAACTGAAGGGCCATCTCGCCCCGGTGTACGCCGTGGCCTTTCATCCCAAGGACGCACGCCTGATCACGGGCAGCTTCGACGGTTCCGTCCGGTTCTGGAATGCCGCGACGGGACGGTGCGAGAACGCGGTCCGCGGTCACGGCGTCAAGGTGACGGCGGTCGCGATGGCGCCCGACGGCGAGACAGCAGCCGCTGCCGACGTGGAAGGCATGATTGTTCGCCGGGACGACAGCGCCGCGGTCGTGCAGTCGGAAGGCAAGTGCGTGTACGCGCTGGCTTACAGTCCGGACGGTCGCTGGCTGGCCGCCTGCTCCGAGGACGGCTGCGTCAAAATCTGGGACGGGAGTGACAACCGACTTTGCCAATCATTTAGCCCGAACGGAGGCGCCCTCTACTCCCTGGCGTTCTCGCCCGACGGCAACCGAGTCGCCACGGCAGGCCTGGATGGCACGATCACCATTCACGATCACTTCAGTGGCGAAGTCTTGCATACCCTCACGGGCCATACCGAAGCCGTCTATAGTGTGTCCTTTGCGCCCGACGGCCGTTCGCTCGCGTCGGGCTCGGGCGATGGCACGATTCGACTGTGGGACGCCGATACGGGCAAGGAAACGACGTGCCTGGCGGGACATAGCGACGCAATCTATCACGTCAGCTTCGATCCAACCGGTCAACGACTGCTGTCCGCGGAAACGAGCGGCCTGGTCGTGCTCTGGGACCGAAACAGCGGGGAGCCACAGCACAGCCATCGATTCCCCTGCCGTATTCTCTGCGCCGCCTTTGCCCCGGACGGTCAGCACATCGCCGCCGGCAGCGACAAGGGACCGCTCTATCTCATGGAATTGCCTAAACACCTTCGTTAAGGATCCGCGTAACAATAAGTTGAACAATTGCACGTGGGACGGATTTCCAATCCGTCCCTAGAAAATCGGACGGATTGGAAATCCGTCCTACAGAAATTGCACAAGTTGTTCTTGCGCGGATCCTAAGCGCCGCTTGACGTGAAGCCAACCACGCCGGAATTTCGTGCAGCACAGGGACGTGAAGCCAACCACGCCGGAATTTCGTGCAGCACAGGATCGATTCAACCGAAATAAACGGTTGAACCGTCAATCTTCACAAACTTGCGTAGCGGAGTTGCCAATCATGTGTCGCCCGTGCCTGGCCTTGCCAGCCCTCGCACTCATCGCCGGCTTACTCACTGCCTCGGCTTCGCACGCTCAGCAGGGCATCGTCCTGTCCGGCGTCGGGCCAATCAATCGCTCCATGGCAGGTGCTGCGACCGCGGCGCCGATCGATGCGTGCGGCGCGCTCAACTGGAACCCGGCGTCCATCGCTGGCCTGGAGCGCTCCGAACTGGAGTTCGGCCTGGAACTGCTTTACCCAACTACCCGGCTCTCGTCGAACGTCCCGGCCAACGCACTCGGAGCAGGCATTCCACCGACGGGCTTTGCCGACACGTCGACCAGCGACGGAGGCATCTACCCGCTGCCGACGATCGGACTGGTTTATCAGCCGGAAGATTCGCGCTGGTCGCTGGGCCTGGGCATCTTTGCCGTCGGCGGATTCGGCGTCAATTACGCGGCCAGCGCGACGAACCCGTTTCTCCAGGCGCCGCCGCCGCTGGGCCTGGGCGTTGGGCCGCTCTATACCGAACTGCAGGTCATGCAGGTGGCGCCGACGGCGGCGTATTGGCTGACAGATCGTCTGGCCATCGGTGTTTCGCCGACGCTGACACTGGCCAGCCTGCGCATCGACCCGAACTTTGTAGCAACCCCCGACGTGTTGCCCGGCGGCGTCGTCGCCTACCCGCGCTCGGCGCATGCTCGCATCAGTGCCGGCGGCGGTGTGCAGGCAGGTATCTTTTATGTCTTGCCGGACGGCTGGCAACTCGGCGCGTCCGTCAAGAGCCCGCAGCGGCTGGAGACGTTTTACTTCAATTCACAGACATCGGTCGGCGCGCCGCTGAAGGTCCCGTTCAATCTCGACTATCCGCTGATCGCATCGGCCGGCGTGGCGTATTCGGGCCTCGAGCGCTGGTTGTTCGCCGTCGATTTTCGCTGGGTGGATTACGAAAACACCGACGGCTTCCGCCAATCCGGCTTCGGTCCGGACGGCGCCGTGCAGGGTCTGGGCTGGCGGTCGATCTTTGCCGTGCTCGCCGGCGTGCAGTATCAGTGGACCGATTCGTTGACCGTGCGTGCGGGCTACAGCTACAACCAGAACCCGGTTCCGGACGCCCAGGCGACGATCAACACGTCAGCGCCGTCCATCATCGAACACGTGATCTATGCCGGTGCTTCGTGGCGCGTGAGCGAAGCTCTGCTGCTGTCGGCGGCATATGCGCATGGCTTCGAGAATGCCATCGAAGGAAGCTACCGCGGGCCGACGGTGATCGTGCCGGGGTCGTCGGTGCGCAATCAAGCATCCGCGGACACCTTCCTGATGGGCGCCACCGTGCAGTTTGGGCCGTGCCGAAAGCGAAGCGCGGGGTGCGCGTTCCAAAGCCGAGAAGTTGTGCAGGAGTAGTCGCCCGCTATCGCGGACGAAACCCGGGCGCGTAGACGGCGGCCATGCGGGACGGATCGCGGACGTTCTGTGCAGCCATGAACGCGTCCGCAACGGCGATCAGGTCGCGTCCTTCACCCCCGCCGAGCAGTTCCCCCAGGCGTCGGCGGACGGCGGCCGCGTGCAGTCGCATGTCGATCGCCTCGAATTGCGCGGTGGCGTTGGTTAGAAGACGATGGGCGTCATTCCCATCACCCCGGTTGGCAGCCAGCACTCCCTGAAGGTAGACGGCAGTGGCGTCCGACCAAGGCATGCGCTCACGACGCAGTCGGCGGGCGCCTCGTTGGACGGCGCGGAGCAGCGGTCGCGGGTCCACGGCGGCCGCCAACCGGGCCAGCGCGCTGTAGGCATGCATCTGCTGCACGTGTGTGCGGAACACCTGAACGCGCGGCAACAGAGAACGGGTGAAAGCGGCCGTTTCCCGGTCGCCGCGCTCCCACGCGGACGCCGCATCGCCCGTATACAGATCGATCGACGCGCCGGCCACGAGTGCGGCGTAGTGTTGGATGTGATACCCCTGCTGTGACCACTGGCTCAGGGCTTGCTTCACGTCGCGACGCGCGGATTCAGGATCGTCCGCTGCCAGCCGTGTCAGTGGCAGCGTGAAAGTCTGAATGTTCGTCAGTGCATACAGATCGCCGCGTTCTTGCGCCTCCTGCACCAGGGCAGGACAGCGGCGGCTCAACTCGGCCAGCTCGCCCAGGTATCCCAGGCACCACAAGGCAAAGGTATGTGCCGTGGCCAGCTCCCACGCCACGCCCGTGCAGCGGTCGCGAAAGATCGCTTCGGCGCGATCGCAGAAGTGCTGCCCTTCCTTCCAGCGCTGAGCCGTATATGCCGTGATGCCCTTCGACAAGGCAACAATGCCCAACGCATAGGGATGCTGCAGGTGCTCCGCCAGAACGTCGGCGGCGTGGACCAGGCGGCTGGCGCGCTGCCAGCTCCTACCGCCGGGCGCCCCGGTGTGCGGCGCCTCGACGGCCAGGGCACGGGCGATCCGAAACGGCTCGCCGGCATCGAGCGCCAGCAACAGGTGCCGGGTCTGAATCTCGGCGCCGCGGATGTTGTCGATCACGCCCAGGCCAATGCTGACCGACCAGCAAACGTCGATGCGCGTCAGATCCGCGGCCGGGATTTCGCTCTCTTTCCGTTCGCGGAATCGCAAGCCGCGCAGCCAAAGCCTGGCACGCTGGAGCAGGAGGGACAGCAAGGCACGCCGTGGTGTGGCGGGCAGCTTCAGTCCGACGGGACCGAGCACGTTTCGCAGCGTTTGTAGTCCCTCGTCCACATGGCCGCTGCCAAGAAATTGCAGCGCCGCGCGACGACGCAATTCCAGCGCCTCGGATGCTCCCGACCTGGCCGCCGCAGTCAAATACTCATGGGCGGCGTCGGCACCGCGGCCGGCGTTGGCCAGCGCATCGCCCAACTTTACCCGCAGCGGCCGTTCCTCGATTGCATCCCCCGGCGCCAGCTTCAACGCACGACGATACAGTTCCGCGGCATGGTCGAACGCCAGGGCCTCGGCGGCCTGGCCCGCTGCCTGGGCGAAGTAGCGACTGGCATGCAGCGGCTCGCCGGCGCCCTCGAAATGTACCGCGAGCACTTCCGGATCGGTATGTCCGTCCGCTTCCAGCGCATGCGCCAGGCGCCGATGGCAGTCGGTCCGCACCTCCGGCGTCAGCTGCCCAGCGACCGTCTCGCGCACGCGGTCGTGGTACGACTCCACTTCCTCGCGTTCGACCGGTCCGCGGCTGGAAACCAGCCGGCCCGAGCGAAGCACGGCAAGGGCCGCGCGGGGATCGGCGACGGATCCCGTCGCGCGACTGGCGTCCGACTGCCGCAGCGGACGACCGGCGATCGCAATCACTTCCAACAGCCGCCTCGCCTCCTCCGGCAAACGGCAGACGCGATCCCAGATTGCTCCGTCCAGCGTGACCACTCGCGGCGTCACACCTCCCCCACTCACGACTTCACCCGCTTGAAGGTGCTGCACCAGTTCGTAGACGAAGAACGCGTTGCCACCCGACTCGCGTGCGATGGCTTCGCCGTGCTCCCGCGCCTCCTCATCGGCACGCCCGAGCAGCGCCAGCGCCAGATCGCGAGCTTCGGCAGGGGTCAATGCCTCCACAGTCACATCGCGCCGCTCGGCAGGCCGCAACTCCTCCTGCGACTTCAGAAACGCTTGCAGGAAGGGACTGCCGGCCGCTTCATGACTGCGATAGCTGGCGAGCAAGAGCAGCACCGGGGCATCGGGCGGCCGCAGCAGGTCGGCAATCAGGGTGGTGCTGTCGATGTCGCCCCACTGCAGATCGTCGATGAAGAGAACGAGCGGTTGGCGGTCGCCGAGACGTCCCAGCAGTTCGCGGAATGCCGCGGAGGCACGTCGGCGAACTTCTTGCGGATTGGGTGCTTCGACGCTGCGGACCGGAGCACGGGCCACAGCCTCGATGCGGCGCAGCACGGGGAAAAGACGCGCCAGCGCCTGCACGTCGCGGGGTAAGAGGGCCTGAACTTCGGCCGACGGCAAGTCGGACAGGTAGCGGCTCAATGCATCGACGAGGCTGTCCAGTGCCTTGTACGGCACCGACTCGTGCTCGTAACAACGGCCGGCCAGGATTACCGCGTCGCGTTCGCTCAACTCGTCCAGAAACCGTTGCACCAGTGCTGTCTTGCCCGCGCCGGACCGACCCTGAATGTGACAGCAAACCGTGCGACCCTCCGTCATTGCCTGGTACGAATCGCGAAGCACGTCGAGATGCTGCTGCCGGCCCACGAACAGTGTGGCCGAACGAGGCCGCGGTACATCCATCGGAATCGCCGGGCCACCCAGGCGGCGCAGCACTTCCGCGCCGGATGGCCGCGCGGTTGGATCGCGGCTCAGTAATTCCGTGCACAGGGCGCCCAGATCCGCAGGGAGGTCCGGCGCTAACTCGCGCGGCGGCCGCGGATCGCGCTGACGTTTATCTTCCAGCAGCCGAATCGCGTCGCCACGGAACGGCAGCTGCCCCGTTATCGCTTCGTAGAGCATCACGCCGACGCTGTACCAGTCGCTGGCAGGCGTGACGGGCAACCCCGCTCCCTGTTCCGGCGCCATATACGCGACGGTACCGACCGTGCCCTGGGTTGCGCTCCGGTGCTCGCCGGATCGATCCAGCTCTGTGGCCAGTCCGAAATCCAGGATGACAAGCCGGCCCTTCCGGCTGACCAGCACGTTTGATGGCTTGACGTCGCGGTGCAGCTTGCCGGCCATGTGCAGCGCGTCCAGTCCGTTCGCAAGCTGTCGAAGCGCGTCGCGTAAGCGCTCGAGGTGAACCGGCCCTTCCCCTGGTCGAACGTGGCTGCGGAAATCGACTCCGTCCACGTACTCCATCGTGAAGAACCAGGTTTCCCCTTCGGCGACCAGTTCGTACAGGGCAACCAGGTTGCGATGGGTGACGTCCGCGAGAGCGCGGAATTCCTGCTTGAAGCGGTACAGAGCGCCAGGGTCCACCCAGGCTAACGTCTTCAAGGCGACGATGGCGTCGCGCTTGCGGTCGTGCGCGCGATAGACGATGCCCATGCCGCCGCGGCCCAGTTCTCCCAGGATCTCGCACGCGGAAACCTGGAGCGGCCCAACGGCCGCGCAACGACGCAGCAACGAGGGGACTTGCCGACGTTCGTGGATGGTGCTGGGGCGAGACACGCTGTCGTGCGACACTTCGACGGCCTGCGCCAACCGCGGCGCGAGTTCCTCGGCGTATTGCGGAAAGCGCGAAAGGACGTCGTCCGGCGAGAGTGCCGATTCACGACGACGGCGCAGTCGATACTCCGTGGCGATCAGTTCGCACACGTGCAACGGATGCGCTGTCAGCCGCGGATAACGCTCCAGGTAGTGCTCGACGCGTATGGCCTCGTTCGCTTTGAGACGGTATTCCAGGTCGACATGCACCAACTCGAGCAGTACTACCTCGCGTACCGTCTCGGCGTCGCGCAAATAATCATCGATCGACGGCGGCGGACCTGCCTGCCAGGCGTCCTCGAAGCGCGCCACAACGCCGTGGACCTTGATCCAGTCCTCGCTCGGCAAGTGACGGAGGGAGTAATTGGCGGAGGACATCAGGCGCGGTTCTCGGAATTGGCTGCGAGGCTGAAGCAGCCGATCGTGCGGGGACGCTACGAGACCACAGCACTCTCCACAGTCATGCGCGTGAGCCGGTCGCGGATGCGTTCCAGCAACCGGTAAACCGTCCGCTCGGCCCGTCCTAGTTGCTCGCTGATCTGCGAGGCCTTGTAGCCCTGTAGACCCAACTCGACAATGGCGCGGTCGCGTGCATCCAAGCCACGGAACAACTGTTCAACCGTTTCGGTCAACATGGCGGCATGCGATGGCGTTGGATCGTGCGCGAGCGCCTCCCACCCGGCCCACGACCCCTCCGACGGCGGCGGGACCTCGCGTTGTAAATTTCGGCAACCTGCATGGAAATGACGGAACTGGTGCCCGCACTTGCGCAACGTGATCGCCGTGAGTAAGGCCCAGAGACTGTCCCAGCTCTTCAAGTCGAACTCTTCCTTGGCGTGGTGCCGGAAGAAGCTCTTGAAGACGGACTGCATGACGTCTTCGGGGTCTACTTTGCGGAGCAGACGCGCGTTCAGTCGGCTGCGAGCCAGGGCGATCAAGCGGTGCGCGAAATTGCGGAAGATCTCGCTGGCAGCTTCCGCATCACCCTGGCGCAGTCGATCCATCATCGCCTCGAAGGCTGGATCCTGTGCCATTGCGACCTCTCGGAAATGGGCCGACACAACCGACCCATTATCGACCGATGCGTCGCCGTACGCAAGGCCGTTGGCGGAGTGATCGGGATCGGCTATTCGATGTTCACTTCCAGCATCCGCACTGCCGCTTCCTTGTCGCCCTTGCGGAAGACGTCCACGATGGCGCGATGCTCGGCGTAGATCCGCATCGGGTCCTTCATCTTCATGTGCGCCTGACGAAAGTGCATGCGAATCCGCGCCACGATCGTTTGCCAGATCGCCAGCAGGTCCGGCTGGCCAGCGCGCACCAGCAACGACCGATGAAAGGCGACGTCCAGCTCCACGGTGGCGTTGTAATCCTTCTTCTGACAGGCTTTCTTCATCTGTTCGAGGAGTTCCTCCCAGGCGGCGAAATCGTCGTCGGTGATGGAGTCGAAGAACTGGCGCAGCGCGTACGTCTCCACCGTGCGCCGGATCGGGACGATGAGTTCGCGGATGGAATCCGGCGCGGCGGAGGCGACCACGACGCCGCAGTTGGGCTTGCCAACGAGCATACCCTCGTTCGTCAACTGCACGAGGGCCTCGCGGATCGGTCCGCGGCTGACGCCGAAGCGATCGGCCAGCATCGTTTCCGAAAGGCGGGCGCCGGCCTCGAAACGACCGGAGAGGATGTCGTCGCGAAGCTGGTTGGCAATCTGTTCGCGGAGTCCACGAATCAAGCCGCGTGCTGTCACGATGGGTTTCCTGCTTGGCGCTGGTCAATGACGTGTGAATTGTTGACAATCGTAGGTGGATTGCGCGCCGCTGTCAACCGCTGCCGATTGCGCTGGAGACCGCTCATGACTTCCCCCTCCGAGCGCGACGCCCGTCTGGCGCCCGACATGCCTTTCCCGCCCTACGCCTACGTCCCCGGCGGCCCGTATCCACACCCGATCCGCGATCCGCAAGGCCACGGCTTCGGCATCGAAGCACCGCGACCGGCGTCGCCGGACCCGGAAGACTGGCGTTCCTGTGTCCCGTACCTGTATGGCATCGATTTGTTCAACTGCGGCTACTACTGGGAAGCGCACGAGGCGTGGGAAAGCCTCTGGCATGCCTGCGGTCGTACCGGTCCGATGGCGGACTTCCTCAAGGGCCTGATCAAGCTGGCCGCGGCGGGCGTCAAGGTCCGTGAAGGCGAGCCGCGCGGCGTACACAACCACGCGAGGCGGGCGGCGGAGTTGTTCGCGCCGATGGCGGGCACTCGCTATCTCGGCCTGGCCGTGAACGAGTTGATCGCATTCGCGGATCAACTCAACGCTCAATCGACTTCGCTCGCCGCGGATCGGACGAAGGTCGTGGAGGTCATTTTCGATTACGGTTTGCGTCCCGCGTAGCATCAGCCCATTTCCAGGCAAAGGAGCCTGCCCTTGCCGCGCAGATAAAGCAGCCCGTGCGACAGCACCGGCGCTGCCCAGCAGGGATGGGTGAGCAGACCTTTCGGCTTGGCGCGATGGCCCAGTTCCATGCGCGACACTTCTTCGTAACGCTGCGGGTTCACTTTTAGCAAGACCAGCTCGCCGTACTCGCCCAGACAGATGAAGTGACCGTCCACCATCAGCAGGGAAGCGCGGCTGAGCCCGCGGACGCTCCACATGACCTTGCCGGTGGACAGTTCGACGCAGCGCAACTGGGCGCTGCTGCTGTCCCGGCCACTGGATCCGTAGACGTAGCCGTCGCAATAGATGGGCGTGTTCCAGTGGCACTGCATGGCCTTGTCGCGGCCCTTGGCGGCATCGGTCCAGACTTCCTCATAGCTGCCCGGTTTTACCTTTAACAGGGCGCTGCCGGGGCCGTAGCATTCGGTGATGAAGACGTGATCGCCGACGACGACCGGATTGCTGGCGTTGACGCTTTCCAGGTCCTTCGCCCGCCACGGGAAGTGGAAATCGATCTTGCCGTTGGCCGGGTCCAGCCCAACCAGGCCGCCGCGGGCCAGGACGAAACACCAGCGCCGGCCGTCGATCGTCGCCAGCGTCGGACTGGCGCAACTGGCCAGCTCGTCGGTCGCCTTCCACCGGATCGCGCCCGTCCGCTTGTCAAAAGCCACGATGCCGCTGCCATTGCCCGTCAGTTCGCCGAAGGACTTGTCTTCACTGCCCGCCGGGCTGCCACCGACGGGCACGATGAGCAGGTCGCCTTCAACCACGGGCGTGCTGGCGACGCCGAAGAAGTTCTGCCGGACGTTGAACTCTTTCTGCGTGTCCCGCTTCCAGACTTCCTTGCCGTCCTCCGCGCGAACGCAGTGCAGCATTCCCTCGGCCCCGAAGATGTAAACGCGGTCGTTGTCGACGACCGGGCAGCAGCGGGGGCCGCCTTCGTAACCGTAATTGTCCTCGTACTGGCTGGGGTACTCGAACTGCCAGAGCGGCTTGCCCGTGGTGCTCTCCATACAGCGCAAGCGAGCCTGATTTTGAATGCGATCGAACAGGAACAGCTTGCCCCGGCTGATGACCGGCCCGCCGTAGCCCTCGCCAATGGGCGCCTGCCAGACGAGGCGCAATCCCTCGTTCGGCCAGGGCGCCTTGAGCTTCTCGGACGAAGTGCCATTGCCGAACGGACCGAGGAAGCCGGGCCAGTCACTTGGGCCAGCGCTTACCGGCGGCTGCGCGTTTTCCACGTTCGACGATTCGACGACTCCGACCGGCGGTGAACCGCAGCCAACCACGACCAGGGCGCAAGACAGAAGGAACCAGCGCATCGATGAAATCCTCGTCGACGATTTCTCGCCCCACTACTTGTCGAGCGACTTGATCGGGAACAATTCCGAGGGCGTATGATTGTCCGCCATGATCTTCGCGATCTTCTTCACCAGGTCCGGATGCCTGGAGGCAAGGTCGGTCTTCTCGCCAGGGTCGTCGGCCAGGTTGTAAAGCTCGAGTGGCGTCAGTTCCTTCTGCAAGTTCTTGCGGACTCCCTTCCAGTTGCCAAGACGCACCGCTTGCCAGCCGCCGTAGCTGGGGAACTCCCAGTAGAGATAGTCGTGCTTCATCTGCTCGCCCTTGCCCAGAAGCGTTGGCAGAAAGCTGAGGCCATCGATGTCTCTGGGGATCGGCGCACCGGTCAGGGCGCAAAGCGTCGGCAGGATGTCGCAAAACATCAGCGGCGTGTCGGAGGTGCCGGGCTTGATGTGTCCCGGCCAGCGGGCGATGAATGGCACGCGGATGCCGCCTTCATAGAGGCTGCCCTTGTAGCCACGGAACGGACCGGCGGACTCGAAGAAGATCGAGTCGATGCCGCCGTAGTTGTCGCCGGGGCCGTTGTCGCTGGAGAACATGACGATCGTGTTGTCGTCCAGACCGAGCTTCTTGAGCTGCTCCATGATGCGACCGACACTGCGGTCCATGCGCGTGACCATCGCGGCATAGGCAGCGCGCGGTGTGTCGTGCGGCACGTAGCCCTTGCCGCCCTTGTACGGCGGGTCGTCCCACTTGCCGAGGTATTCCTTGAGCGAATCCTCCGGCACCTGCATGGCCATGTGCGGGACGGTGAACGGCACGAATAGGAAGAACGGCTTGTCCTTGTTATCCTTGAGAAAGGTCAGCGCTTCGGCCTCGATCAGGTCGTGCGAGTACGTCTTGCCGGTCTTGCCGTCGTTGCCCTCGATCATCACCTGCTTGTCGTTGCGCCAGAGATATGTCGGATAGTAGCTGTGGGCGTGGCCCTGGCAGTTGTAGCCGAAGAAGAGGTCGAATCCCTGCTTGTTCGGGTCGCCCGTGGAGCCGACCGGTCCCAGCCCCCATTTGCCGGTGGCTCCCGTGGCGTAGCCCTTGGCTTTGAGCAGCTTGGCGATGGTGATGGAATCGGCCGGGATCGGCTGCTGCCCTTCCGGCTTGACCGAGACGTTGGTGCGAATGAACGCATGGCCGGGATGCTTGCCGGTCATCAGGACGCAGCGCGATGGCGCGCACACCGCATTGCCGGCGTAGAAGTTGGTGAAGCGGATGCCATCGGCCGCCAGGCGATCGATATTCGGGGTCTTGATCTTCTTTTGGCCGTAACAGCCAAGCTCGAAAGTGCCGAGATCGTCGGCAAGGATAAAGACGATGTTGGGCGGCTTGGCTGCATCGGCCGCTGCGGCAACGGATGCAAATGTCGGGACGAGGACCAGGGCGAGGGCTGCCAAGCAAGTTCGGTTCATGATGCACCTGCGCGAGTGGAGAGGGGCTCCATTTTTGAACCCCAGTATCGGGGCGATGGAACCCGGGGTCAATCGCCGGTTCGTGCGATTCGTCGCCCGCAAATTACGATCGGCAAGCGCCGGGATTAACAACGGATTTTCATGGGGCGTTCAGTTCACGCAGGTCTGAATCCCCTCGGGATTTGCCGCGAGGGCTGGGAATCGGGCCCGATACTCGTCGGGCGTTAGGGCGTCGCCGAAGCGAAGTCGCACCCGAGGCTCTTGCTCCAGCAAGGACGTCGGGGAATTCTGCCGGTTCTACGAGTCGCGGCGGGATGAAGAGATTGCGGGTCTCCGTCACCACGTTGACCAACAGTCAGCAAGAACCATGTGTTCTCGGTTTTTTGGGTTACGTAGAGGGACATAACGGGAGCGAATCCCACCGCAGCCAGTCCCACCAAGTCGCTGGATGTTTCATGGTGTTTACGAACTGCCAATTTCTGCGAGAAAATCTCCAACGTAGCGGTTGGGCGAGGCCCAATCTCCCTACGGCGCTCAGGGGTTCCCGCTCGACTCACTCCGAGCCCGCTCCGAACCCGCACGGCGGGCGCGTTCTGCATACCAACTCGTAAAACGCGTGGCGGCGACGACTGCGGCGACGGGGATTGCCCAGTGCAGCCACATTGGCATTTCCTCCCATACCTGCCCCAGCCACGATCCGCACGCCATCACTGCCACCGCGACAAACCAGGCCCAGCTGATTATCAGGCATACGGCCCGCAAGCCGGGGGAATCATGCATCTCCGGCGGGGCGCTCTCTCGGGCGTAGGCCAGCGTGAAAGGCGTCCCGGCCAAATTGGTGCCCAGGATGAGGGCCGCCAGGACCGCGTTGCCCGCCGTGGACGCCCACTCCTTCCACGACTCCAGTTCAGGCCAGAGCAGGGCGGCGGCGGTCACGGCCAGAAAAAAGCCCACCGTTGCAAGGTCGAGGATACGCAGGCGTCGGCGCAGCAGATCGGGAACAAGGGTGACCATGCAGAGGGCAAAGGCCACGGGCGCGGCGACTCGGAGGGACTCCCCGTTCGCCAGCGCGCTGAACGCGATCCACGGTAGAAAGGACAAGAAGATCTTCACAGCGTGGCTCCAGGCGAACAGGTGAAATCCCCGGAATCGGCTGCAGGGCGGCGCAAGCGTTCCACTCGGCTTCGGTCACAGCAACTCCCTCACTTCCGTCGCTCGATGAACCACCGTCGCCGGAGACAGGTCGGAGACGGGAGACGATGTCCGCCTACTCTGCCAGTCGTGGCAGTCGGGATCAAGAGGCAGTCGGTGTAACGGAATTAAACCCGGACGATTCAGGACGCCCGTCCCTGTCCGTGCTGCGCCAAGGAGCCGGAAGGCGTCGATGTACTGGTGAAGTGGGTCCAGGAGTCCCTGGAAGTGGTCGTCCAGGGACTGCAGGAGTTGAGCCGTGTGACAAACTTTCGGGACGGTCACCCCGTCTGACAGGGAGAGACCCTTCTCAAAGGTGCTTCATGTCCGAACTCCAATGGCGGCGGCTGGTGCCCGGGATCCTGCTGATCGCGGTTCTTTTCAGCGGTATTGGATTGACTCTGAGCCTCGTCGTCGATCGGACTCCTGTTGGGACTGAGAGTCTATCCGGAGAGTTTTCCCATGAAATTAGGGGGCCTTGGTGATTCATGCGGGGCCTGAAACCGGATG
>JAIEMG010000201.1 GCA_019752375.1 Gemmataceae bacterium
AATCCGTCCAGAGAAAACCGGACGGATTGGAAATCCGTCCTACAGGAATTGCACAAGTTATTCTTGCGCGGATCCTTCGCCGATTGTGCCGAAAAAGCCGCCGGAACCGGTCAACGAGTTGCCGCCCGACGAGAAGCCCCAGGGCAGCAACATCCAGTGGGTGGGCGGCTACTGGGCCTGGGACGAAGAGGCTGCCGCCTTCCTCTGGGTAAGCGGCTTCTGGCGCAACTTCCCACCCGGCAAGCAATGGGTGCCCGGTTACTGGGCGCAGCAGGAAGACGGCTGGCAATGGGTTCCCGGCCTGTGGACCGATGCGGGGGTGACCGAACTTCAGTATCTTCCG
Source organism: Gemmataceae bacterium (assembly GCA_019752375.1). Taxonomy (GTDB): domain Bacteria; phylum Planctomycetota; class Planctomycetia; order Gemmatales; family Gemmataceae; genus JAIEMG01. Next base: position 344 of record JAIEMG010000201.1, read on the forward strand.
ACCCCGCCACCCACCATTGATGCCGGTCCGTCCACGCCGGCGCCAGGTGCGGACAGCAACTACGTGCCCGGCTGCTGGATCTACCGGGAGACCCGTTACTGGTGGCGGCCCGGCTTCTGGCTGAACTACCAGCCCGGATACGTCTGGATGCCCGCTTGTTACCGATGGTCGCCGCTGGGATATCTTTTCTGCGAAGGCCGCTGGGACTATGCCTTGCGAAGCCGAGGAGTTCTTTACGCGCCGGTCACGATAGCCGCCCAGGTCCTCGAAGAACCGCGCTGGGCGTATCAACCGCGCTGCGTGATCAACAATGGTGCCCTCGTGCGCTCGCTCTTCGTGGGACCGCACCAGTGCCAGTACTATTTTGGCGATTACTTCGATGCCGGCCATCGACGGCAGGGCTATACCCCGTGGATCGACTATCGGGTGTCGCGATACAGCAACGATCCTCTCTTCAGCTACTACCGCTGGGAGTACCGCAGCCATGACTGGGAGAAACCCCTGCGCGCCGTCTACACGCAACGCCAGGCCGGCACCTATCCGCGGCCGGCGCATACGCTCGTCGAACAGAACACGTTGATCCAGAACTTCCAAAAATCAAAGACCACCAATGTCGAGAACATCGTCCAGAACATCACCATCGCGGCACCGTTGAACCAGGCGAAGCGAACGTCTCTCGCATTGCAAAGAATTCCGGAGCAGCGCCTGGCCCAGGAGCGGCAGGTGGCCCAGGACTATCGCAAGGCGCATCTGGAACGACAGAAGGCGGAATCACACCTGCGGACGGAAGATGCGACGCCGCTCAAGGACAGCGACAAACCGCGGGTCGCCAAATTCCAGACGGCGAAGCCGCCGCAGCCCACCAAGGGCGATGTGCCCGTCGCCGGCCTGAAGCCACCGCCACCCGCCCCCGCGCCGCCGAAGCATGAAGAGAAGCCCGTGCCCAAGGATGAGCCTGTCAAGCCGTCGGTCCTCCCCGCGAAGCCTGGCGTTCGGCAACCGGAACCGATGCCGAAAACCGACCCGAAGAAGCCCGAACCGCAGCCCGAGCCGAAACCGGAACCGAAGAAGGAACCGAAGGCGGACCCCAAAAAGGAGCCGAAAGCGGCGCCGAAGCCAGAACCCAAGAAGGAGCCCGCACCCAAGCAGGAGCCGAAGCCGGTTCCCAAACCCGAGCCGGAACCGAAACCCAAACCGGAACCGAAGAAAGAGCCAGCACCAAAGCAGGATCCAAAGCCGGCCCCTAAACCCGAGCCGGCGCCAAAAGCAGAACCGAAACCGACGCCCAAGCCGGAACTGGCGCCGCATCCCGAACCAAAGCCGGCGCCGCACGGGCCACCCAAGTCGGAACCGGCACCTCATCCGGATCCCAAGCCGCGTCCCGCACCCAAACCGGAACCGGCACCCAAGCTGGTTCCTCCACCGCCGGTGTCGAAGGAAGCGCCCAAGCCTGTGCCGCCGCCGCCCGCGCCGAAGAAAGACTAAGCGGGCATCCAAGAATTATTTCGTAGGACGGATTTCCAATCCGTCCGGGCAAATACGGACGGATTGGAAATCCGTCCTACGAAGTTATTTCTGGATGCCGACTAAGGATTGGCGTATTAGCAAGCGTGGTGACAGCAGCCAGCAGCTTGTGCTACCGGTGCAGCACAAGCGGTTGGCTTGCGCGCCCATTCCCTGGATAGCGGCGGCTTGCTGCCACACACTGTCGGGGTGCTAACCATTACGAAATTCTTTGTCTCCACGGCAGCGCTCGCTTCAAAAGCGACGGTGGAACACCCGCCGAATAATGGAAGGCCAAGGTCGAAATCGAACGGGAATGGCAGTACATTGCGGAGATTGAGGCAGCCCGGGAGTCCGACGCCTAGGGTGCCACCGCTTCGAGGCAATGGTCAGGCAGCTTGACGAAGTGCCGGGCGGGCGGGTTGCGGTGGCACAGGGGCCGGCAGCCAGCGATCTTCGACGATCCGACCGAGCGTGATGCCGGGCTTTTCCACCAATCGAAATGTCACCTGTGCGAGCAGCAGGGTAGCGGCGAACGCCATGAGCATCACGAGCCATCCCGTCCAACCGCTCGAAAAAGCGACGGCAAGGACAAGAGGATGGAGCAGATACACCGAATAGCTGATACGTCCCATCCAGGCTGCCGGCGCGGGCATGCGCCACTGCCGGATCGCCAGCAGGCCGAAAAAACAGGCGTAGGCGAGTCCCCACGTCCAGGCCGTTTCGTCGAGAACGCGCTCAGAAACCGCTCCCGGAAAGAGCGCACTGTTGATGGTCCATACGCTCCCGATCACCAGGAATTGTCCCAGGACCACCGCTGCGAGCGGGCCGCGTCCGAGTCGTCCTGCCCAGTAGCGTTGGGCAACCAATCCGATGACTGGTGCAAAGTAGAGCCAACGCTGCCCCCCGACGTCGAAGGGCTGATTCGTCAGGAGTGGTCTGATCGTTCCAAGCCCGGTGAATCCGACCAGTATCAAGCCCGCGATCCATACTGGCCGATTCAACAGGCGGAGTGCGAACAGCACCGAGCAGGCGACATAGATCACCAGTTCCAGCTGCAGAGTCCAGAATAACCCCACAACGTGAGGACACTTGAACATTCCCTGCAGCATCGTGAGATTGAGCAGCCAGACCCGAGGCTCAAATGCTTCGTAGGCGCCGCTGCGCGAAAGGAGGTACGCAATCAGGATCGTCAGCCAGTAGAGTGGAAATAGCCGAAAGAAACGACGAACCCAGAACCGGGCGTTGGACCCGCCTTGCTCCAGGCTGACGGGAATGATGAAGCCGCTCACCACGAGAAAGATCAGCACACCAATCCTGCCGGGATAAAAGTGGGTGGCTGTCCATAAGCGGTAACCAGGAATGACACGGTCCAGGATGTGCTCGGCAAAGACGAGCAGTGCAGCTACGGCTCGAGCCACGTCGAGGAATGCCAGCCGCTGCTTGACGGCGGCCAGATTCCGCGGGGTCTGATAGGATGCCGCCATGCTGCCATGACCTCCGCTTTCACCGATCTCAAACCGTGCCGGCTCGATAGCAGAGTGGGCTGCCCTCGTCAAGGCGGTTTGAGTTGGAAGCGGCCGGTCAGTCGTTGAGAAGGTCCTTGAAGGAGGCGCGCATCCGGACCGCGACGCACAGTTCCAACGCATCGCCGAACGGAAGGCCGGGTACCTTGCTGCGGGCACCCCGGTTTTTTCCGTCGACACCAAGGCGAAAGAACGCCTGGACTACCTGTATCGCAAACGCCGGGTGTGGACCCAGCAAGCGTTCAAAGCCTTCGACCATGACTTCCCCAGTGGGGCCACCGGCGTGGTCATCCCGCACGGCATCGCGAACAAGTAAATTGGGCCACGCCAAGATCGAGCGACGTAACTCATATCCCGACATAGCCTTCGGGTGTCAATAATCGCACGGATGGGCGGGTCGACATTGCAACGCGAAAGAACATCTCGTTGGCACCGGAATCAATGCTGGATCGGCGCATTCGCCGCCGCATCGTAAGGCCGCTGCCACTGAATGATCTCGATCCGGTTGCCGTCCGGGTCGCGGACGAAGAAGCGGTCGGCGCCATGGATCGGCGTGGTCTCCTCCATCGACACGCCCCGCTCGCGGAAGTACGTTCGCGCTTGTTGCGCATCGGTCACCCGCAGCGCGAAGTGGCGCGGGCTGATCGTGTCGGGCTCGTCCTTCTGGAGCAGGTGGAGCTGCTGGTTGCCAATCTCGAACCATAAGGCGACGAAGTCGAAGGTCTTCGGCTTGGGGATCTCGCGCAGGCCAAGCAGGTCGCGGTAGAAGTGCCGGCTGCGGGCCACGTCGGTGATGATGACCGAGCAATGATCGATCTGGGTGAGCGGTAGCGTGGTACCGGCGTTGGGGCTGACGGCTTCGGCTTGCACGGCAGGCATGAGTGGATCCCCCTTAATCGACATCGCCTTCGCTGTTGTATGCGCCGTGCGGGGACCGTCATCCCTTCTTTCGCGCCGCGGCATTCAGGCTGCGCTTGACCACCTCGAGCCATTCGTCGTTGGCAGGTGCGGCAGCGGTTGGAGTAAGCGGCGGAATCAGGGTATTCCAGAACGAACGCCGGCGGCGGGCGGCCGGTTGCGGCAATGGCGTGGCGTCGGGGAGCGCGACTTCGTCGCCCACAGCGCTCAGGCTCTCAAGAGCACGGTGCACCTCCTCCAGGTTCTGGTAGCGGTCGTCAGCGTGGCGCGCCATCATCGTGCGAATGACGTCGGAAACGCGCGTGCCGAGCTCCGGCACCAGCTCATGCGCTGGCGGCGGCAGCTCGGTGGCGTGCTTGCGCATCACTTCCATGCGCGAACGACCGCTGAATGGCAACTGGCCCGTCACGGCATGGTAGAACGTGCCGCCCAGGGCGTAAATATCCGACCGGTGATCGACGCTGCTGGGCGCGAGGAACTGCTCGGGCGCCAGATAGGCTGCGGTCCCGGACAGCTCATCGCGCGGCGCGGCTTCGTCGGCTGCAATCTCCTGTTCCTCCACAAAGACCGCCTGCCCGAAGTCGGCCAGCTTGGCGCTGCCGTCGCGCGTCAGCAGGATATTGCCGGGCTTCACATCGCGATGCACGGCACCGATCTGCCAGAGGGCACCAAGTGCATCGGCAACCTGCATCACCACCTGGCAAGCGCGTTCGAGGCTGAGTCGGCCGCTCTGCTGGATCAGGTCGTTCAGGCTGGGGCCCTCGACGCATTCGAGGACAAGGTACGGAGACACCGGGTCGTCCTCGAAATCGAGGATGCGGACAATGTGCGGATGCGCAAGCTGGGCCAGCAACCGGGCCTCGGATCGCAGCTGCTCGTAGTCGCGCCAGTGCGCAACGCCGGCGCCGAGCTGGAGCACCTTCACGGCCACCGGGATATTGAGCGGCTGGTGCAGCGCGCGGAAGACCAGGCACGATCCGCCGCGGCCAAGCGCCTCGGTCAGCAGGCAGCGGCCGAGCAGATCACCGACCGCGATGCCACGCGTGCGCGGGCGCGAATTATCGGGAGAGGTTTCACTGGACGGAAGGGTGGCTGGAGTGCTCTCATCCTTGAGCATGGCAGTGCATCCTTGTGCGGGGACGAAGGCGGTAACCTGGGAGGGTTAGAGTACCTCAACGGCTACAAGCGGAGCAAGAGAGCTATTGGCGCGGACGACGACTGGCGCGTGCGAACCACTTCTTGATCGGCAAGGTGAAACCAGGGAGGACTTTTTTGCCGTCGAGCGTGTCCTCTTCAGTGAGCAAGACGGAGCGACGCGGACTGGTGTAGACGCGCACCGTTCTGTCCGACGGGTCGGTGATCCACACCAACTTCCCACCCGAGTCGAAATAATCCGCCAACTTCTTTTCCATCTCACCCTCGGTGTTGCCCGGGGAAAGGACCTCCACTGCCAGGTCGGGAACCAACGAAGCAATGGCATCCTCCGGAAACCGGCGGTTCGGCATCCGTTTCCACGAGATGAATGAAACATCCGGGGCACGGACACGTCCCGAGGGCAGGCGCAGCCAGCCGTCGCCGGGCAGGGCCACTCCGAGATCGTTCTCTTCCAGGTAAATCTGAATGAAGTAGAGCAAAACGCCCGCGAGGAACGCCTCGTAAGTGGCCATGTCCTTCTCCACGAGGATGCCATCGATCAATTCGCAAATGCGGCTTTCCTTGTCGTGAACCTCCAGTAAGTCCTTTTCCGTCGCATATCCGGGCGACGGGGAAACTCGAATCCGGTGCGCGGGCACACCGCCCAAATGGTCCTGAACGTCGGCCAGGGTCCGGAAGTGGGGGGGCTCGGTCGGCACCGGCTTTGGTAGGTCTGCGGTAGCCATCGGATGGTCCCTTGGAAGTCGACAGTCAGTAATTGCCGTCGAGAGATTTCAGGATACGCTATGAGAACCCCCGTGCCAACATTGCCCACAAACCAGGATCCCTCGGCGGAGTCTATTCTTCATGAACACCGACGCCAATCGCAAGAGCCTGACGACCACCGGCGGCATGGGCCGCGCCCCCAACCGCGCCATGCTTCGCGCCGTCGGCTTCATGGACGAAGACTTCGACCGACCGATGATCGGCGTGGCGAACCTGTACAGCGATATCACGCCGTGCAACGCCCACCTCGATCGCCTGGTCCGCAAGGCCGTGGAGGGCATTCGCGCCGGCGGCGGAGTGCCGCAGACTTTCGGCGCACCGACCGCTTCGGACGGCATCATGATGGGCCACCAGGGCATGCGCTACAGCCTGGTGTCGCGCGAAGTGATCGCCGATTCGATCGAAGTGGTCGCCGGCGGCATGAATCACGACGGTATTCTTGCCGTCGGCGGCTGCGATAAAAACATGCCCGGCTGCGTGATGGCGATGGCCCGGCTGAATGTCCCTAGCATCTTCGTCTACGGCGGCAGCATCCTGCCCGGCGTCGGCGGGCATGGCGAAGCGCTGGACATCGTGAGCATCTTCGAGGCCGTGGGTCAGTTCCAGGCGGGCAAGCTCGATGCGAAGGGCGTCCACAAGATCGAATGCGAATCGTGTCCCGGCGCCGGGAGCTGCGGCGGCATGTACACGGCCAACACCATGTCCAGCGCCATTGAAGCGATGGGAATGTCGTTGCCCTTCGACGCCAGCAACCCGGCCGTCAGCGCCGCCAAGGAACGCGAGACGTTCCAGGCCGGCGTGGCGCTGGTGAACCTGGTCCACAAGAACATCCGGCCGCGCGACATCATCACACGCAAGTCGCTGGAGAACGCGTACACGTTCGTCCTGGCACTGGGCGGTTCGACCAATGCAGTGCTGCACCTGATGGCGATCGCCCGCGAGGCCGAGGTCGAATGGACGCTGGCCGACTTCGATCGCGTCGGCGCCAAGGTGCCGCACCTCGCCGATCTCAAGCCGGGCGGCAAGTACGTCATGCACGACCTCTACATGGCCGGCGGCAGTGCCTGCGTCTTACGCGCGCTGCTGGACGCCGGCTTCCTGCATGGCGATTGCATGACTGTCACCGGCCAACCGCTCGCCGAGAACCTGAAGGCAGTTCCCAGCGTCTACCAGAACAAGGCACAGACAGTGGTGTTGCCGCTGGAAAAACCGCTGCACCAGTCCGGACACCTCGTCATCCTGCACGGCAACCTGGCGCCGGAAGGCGCCGTTTGCAAGATCGCTGGGCTCAAGAGCACGAAGATCACCGGCCCGGCCCGCGTCTTCGACGGCGAAGAAGCCTGTTTCCACGCGATTGAACAGCGTGCAATCAAGCCGGGCGACGTGGTCGTTATTCGTGGCGAAGGCCCCGTCGGCGGTCCCGGCATGCGCGAGATGCTGTCCGTGACGGCAGCTCTGATGGGACAGGGCCTGGGCGAGGTCATCGGCCTCATCACCGACGGGCGTTTCTCCGGCGGCACTCATGGGCTGGTCGTCGGCCACGTTTCTCCCGAGGCTTGGGTGGGTGGCACGATCGCATTGGTCAAGGAGGGCGACAAGATCACGATCGACGCCGAGGCGAAGAAGGTCGTGCTCGACGTCAGCGATGCCGAGCTGGCCAAGCGGCGCGAGGGATGGAAGAAACCGGAGCTACGCGAAAAGCGCGGCGTGCTGGCGAAGTATGCACGCACGGTGCGGTCGGCGTCGGAGGGCGCCGTCACGAGTTAGGATCGTGCGCCTGCGGCAAACCAGTCTCAAAACCGGGGCTCCTCTTGGCCGTCAGGGCACATGTGGCGAGCGAGGGCTTGGTCGGATGACCCGGATCAACTGTCCCACCGCAACCGGCGTCGCGGCCAGCGCCGCGTCGATGCGTGCGGCAAGTGCTGCAAAGTCAGCATCGAATGAGGCATAGACAATACCGGCGTGGCGGACACCGGCCTTGTGAAGCTTCTGGTAATCGCGGTCATGAGTAAGGAGGATGCGCGCCTCGGCGGTCGCGTGGGCAAGCACGACCGGGTCCTGCGTGTTGGTCAGCCCTTCTGCGCGTGCGGTCACCACATCGTGCCCGAGTGCGGCCAGGGCGTCGACGACTTCGTCCTCGAAATTCTCGTCGGCCAGCAAAGTTGGCACGGGTCACCCCGCCTGCCGAACGGCAGCCACCTCGCGGGCCATGCGGCGTGGGTCAGCCCGATACTCGGCCCAGGCTGCGGCGACCTCTTCCGGAGTGAGCGGCGGATCGAACGCTTCCCGTATCGTGGCATCGGCCAGCCCAAGCAGTCGCCCGGCGACGATGACTGCGGCCGGCACGGATGATCCCTCGGGCACGTTCGCCGCGGTGTCGTTCACCCAGATTGTCTGTTCCACTTCCACGGGGTGATCACGGTAGTAGTCCCAGACCGCATCCAGGTCAGCCTGGGTCAACGTGGGATAACTGTCGAGCACCTCCGCGTCAGAGCGGCCAAGCTTGCGGTGCAGGACGAGCAACCAGACTGGAATCCGGGTGTTGCGGACGCGAGCATCGCCGCCGCACACGCCAGGCGTTTTGTCAATGGAAGTGGTTCCAACCGCAGCCATGTTCCACCTCCATTTCCGGGTTCCCCTGAAGACCGCGCGGCTCAATGCGAGAACTAATGGCAGCGCAGCCCTCCTTAGTGTAGCAAACCGATTCGTGCTTCAACAACTTGCAGTATCCCTGATCGGTCGTGTGCTGTGGTTCAATCTGTCGATAACCCAGAAAGCGTAGCGGCCGAGCGCCAACTCACCTCCAGCGAGTGCAGCGGAACCGATAGAATACCCGGTGATGAGAAAAGCACCTGCCCCAACCCGATCCGAACCGGTGGCGACGCTCGCGGACCTGACTCGCCTCGTGCAGCGGGCCGAGGGTTTCCATCCGGTCGTTGCAGCGCTGCAGAATGGACGTAGCGGCAGCATCGACGGCGCTTGGGGTTCGTCCACGGCGCTCGTCACCAGTGCGCTGGGCCTCCAGGTGCCGCGCACGTTGCTCGTTGCCATTGCTCATCCACGCGACATCGATCGCTGGGGCAATGACATCCACAGCTTCGCAGGGGTGCGACCGGCGCTGTTCCCCGCCTGGGACGGGGTGCCGGGTGAAAACGGAATTGTCGATGAGGTGGCGGGACAGCGCCTCCGGATCCTGCGGCAACTCGAAGGCCCGGCCCCTCCGCGTTTCGTGCTCGCCACCTTTCAGGCCCTCATGCAGCCGGTGCCGGATCGGGCGCAGCTCGTCAGCCAGCGGCGCCAGGTGCGGGCGGGCACCAGTCTTGAGCCGGACGAGCTGGCCGTTTGGCTCGTCGACCACGGCTTCCGGCGCACCGATGCCGTGGAATTGCCCGGCGAGTTCAGCCGGCGCGGCGGCATTCTCGATGTTTACTCCCCCGATGCCGAGGCGCCCTATCGCCTGGAATTCTTCGGCGACGAGCTCGAATCGATCCGCCAGTTCTCTCCCCAGACTCAGCGCAGCCTCGGCCAGATGGAGTTCACCGACCTGACCGGAACCGCTGTACTCTCCGCGCAGCCGGCCCGCAAAGCCGATGCGGCGGTTCGGGGCCACCTCTGCGACTTTCTTCCACCCGGCGGTTCGTGGGCGGTTCTAGTCGAGCCCAACGATTTGCTCGAACAAGGCAAGCACTACCTGGAACGCGTCGCTGATCGCAATTCGGTCTTCCCGGTGCAAGAGACGTTGTCTCGCTTGCAGCGCTTGCCGAGCGTCCATGTCTCCGGCTTACCCAGCTCCACGGTGGAGACGACGTGCCATCTGCGCATCGAGTCGGTCGAGCGCTTCAGCGGTAACCTGGCGAAGCTGCGCGAGGAGCTGAACACTGCTGCGGCCGGCGACCGCGTGCTGATCGCCTGCCACAACGACGCGGAATGCAAACGCCTGGGCCAGGTGCTGCTCACCGAGAACGCACCATCATCGGACCGGGAGGCCCACATCGAGCTGGTCATTGGCCACGTGGGCGCCGGCTTCCGCATGGTCGATACCGGCGTTGTCGTGCTGGGCGATCACGAGCTGTTCCAGCGCGAAGACTCCCGCACCGTTGAGCCCCGTCGCCGCATCGAGTCGCGGGCCATTGACAGTTTTCTCGACCTGGCCGAAGGCGACCTGGTGGTCCACGTCAGCCACGGCATCGCCCGCTATCGTGGCATGGAGATGCTGGACAAACACGGCCATGCCGAGGAGCATCTTAGCCTGGAGTTCCGCGACGGCGTTCGTGTCTACGTGCCGGCCTCCAAGATCGACCTGGTGCAGAAATACGTCGGCGGCAGCAAGACCGATCCGGAGCTGTCGAAGCTGGGCGGCACCAGCTGGCAGAGCCGTAAGGACCGTGTGCAAGCCGCGGTGTTCGATCTTGCCAGCGAGATGGTTCAGCTGCAGGCCATGCGCGAATCCCGTCCCGGCATCGCCTGCCCGCCGGATTCGGACTGGCAGCGCGAGTTCGAGGGCGCCTTCCCCTACCAGGAGACGCCCGACCAGCTCAGCACGCTCATCGAGATCAAGCGCGACATGGAACGGGCGCGGCCGATGGACCGGCTGATCTGCGGCGACGTCGGCTACGGCAAGACGGAGCTGGCCATCCGGGCCGCGTTCAAGACGATCGACAACGGTCGACAGGTCGCGGTGCTCGTACCGACCACCGTACTCGCCGAGCAGCACTTTCGCACGTTCAGCCAGCGCATGGCCGAGTATCCGTTTGTCGTGGATGGCATCAGCCGCTTTCGCTCCGCCGGTGAGCAGCGGCGCATCATCGAGCGAGTGAACCAGGGCGGCGTCGACGTCATTATCGGCACGCATCGCCTGGTGTCGACCGACGTGAAGTTCAAGGAACTCGGGCTGGTCATCATCGACGAGGAGCAACGCTTTGGCGTCGAGCACAAGGAACGTCTGAAGGCGCTCCGACAAACGGTGGACGTGCTGACGCTGACGGCGACGCCCATTCCGCGCACGCTGCACCTGTCGCTGCTCGGCATCCGCGACATCAGCAGCCTGGAGACGCCGCCGCCGGATCGCCTGGCCATCGAGACGCGCATTGCCCGCTTCGATTCGCAAATGATCCGCCACGCCATCGTGCGCGAGTTGAATCGCGAAGGACAGATTTACTTCGTCCACAACCGCGTTCACAACATCCAGGCGGTCGCGGACCGGCTGCGCAGCATCGTTCCGGAAGCACGCGTCACGATCGCGCACGGCCAGATGGGAGAAGGCGAGCTGGAAGCGGCGATGCTCCAGTTCGTTCGCCGCGACAGCGATATCCTCGTGGCGACAACCATCATTGAGAGCGGCCTGGACATTCCCAACGCCAACACGATCTTCATCAACCAGGCCGACACGTATGGCCTGGCGGACCTGCACCAGCTGCGCGGGCGCGTCGGCCGGTACAAGCACCGAGCGTACGCCTATCTGCTGCTCGACCCCGAACGCGGCGTGACGCCGACGGCCGGGCGTCGGCTCAAAGCCATCGAGGAGTTCACTGCCCTGGGCGCCGGCTTCAAGATCGCGCTGCGCGACCTGGAGATCCGCGGGGCCGGCAACATTCTGGGCACCCAGCAGTCGGGGCACATTGCCGCAGTCGGCTATGAGATGTATTGCCAGCTGCTGGAGAACGCGGTCCGTCAACTCAAGAACCAGGCACCGCGACAGCCGCTCGAGGTCAATCTCGACCTGCCGTGGACCGCGTACCTGCCGCACGACTACGTCACCGGGCAGCGGCAGCGCATCGAAGTCTATCGCCGGCTGGCCCGCGTGCGGCGGATGGATCGCTTGCAAGACTTTCGCCAGGAGCTGCGCGACCGGTACGGCAAAGTGCCAGAGCCGACGGAATGGATGCTGCGCCTGGCTGAATTGCGGCTGCTGGCGACTCGTTGGCAAGTGACCAATATCCGGCTGGAAACGCAGGCCGGGGACGCCGCCGTGGATGTCGTCCTGACGTACCGCAATCCGCGACACATCAAGAAGGTCGCGGACCGCAGCGACGGGCGCTTGCGTATCGTGGATGCACAGTCTGCCTATCTTCGCGTCGCACCTACGGAGGCCGAGCCCGCGGCCCTTTATGCGTGCCTCAAAGTCCTCTTGCGTTTGCCTGCGTGAAGGCTATAGTCCGCGGCCTTCCATTCTCTTCCGCCGTTGGTGCCGACAGAGGGGCCACGCATGAACGGGCATCGTCTTACACTTGCCGCGCTCTTTGTCATTGCCGGCGGCTGCGCCGCGCCGCTCACTTTGCCCTCCGCGCAGCACGCGCGGGCAGCGCAGGGGGCCGGCGTCGAGAACGAAAAGCCGTCGGCGACGCGCTCGCAGAAGCCGGAGAGTGAGACGGGCACCGAGCCCGCGGCTGCCGCCGTGCCGCCCGCCGATTCGTCGACGCAAATGCCTGCCATCCAAGGCCGCGCAGCCAGTCGAGTGCTTGCGACCGTGAATGGCCGGCCGATCATGCAGAATGAGCTGGACCAGGCCATCGCGCCCCATATCGGCCGGATCAACCAGCTGCAAGAGCCGGAGCGATCGGCGCGTCGGGAGGAGATCATTCGTCGAGAGCTCGAGACCCTGGTCGAGCGCGAGCTCATCATGTCCGAGGCCGAGGCCCGGCTGGGCCAGCGGCGGCAATCGTGGGACAAGCTGAAGGAAGTCGCCGGAAAGGAATTCGAGAAGCAATTGCGACGCATGCGGGAGAATGCGGCGGAGCAGGGCTTCAAGTGCGAGAGTGATGAGGAGTTCAAGGAGTTGCTCATCAAGCAGGGCGTGACGATCGAGGGCATGCAGCGGGAGAGCGAACGACGCTTCATGGCGATGGAGTACATGCGGCACCGGGTCTTCCCGCAGATCGAGAAGCTCGGCCACAAGGATTTTCGCCAGTACTACGACGATCACCCCGGCGAGTTTCAGGCCGAGGATCGCGTGAAGTGGCAGGACATCTTCATCGACGCCAGCAAGCATCCCAACCACGAGGCCGCGCGCCGGTTCGCGGAAGAGCTCGCCCGGCGGGCGCGGGCGGGCGACGACTTCGCCAAGCTGGCCATGGAATATGACGACGGATTGTCGCGGTCGACTCAGGGCGCCGGCATTGGCCAGCGCCGGGGCGAGATTCAGCCAGCGGAAGCGGAATCGTACCTGTTCCGGATGCGGGAAGGCGAAGTGGCGCCCATCCTGGAACTGTCGACCGGCTTCCACGTGATCCGTCTGGTGGAGCGCGAATATGCCGGCCTGGTTCCCTTCGATGACAAGATCCAGACGCAGGTGAAGCGGAAGCTCCAAAACGTGGTCATGGAACGCGAATACCGCCGGATCGTCGATGAGATGAAGCGCAAGGCGGTGGTGGAGATCATCCCTTCGCAGCCCTGAGCGCGCGTTCACCGAGCGAGGCCGCTGATTCAACCTGAATCAGCGGCCTCGCTCGGTTTCATCGATGCGTAACGGGTTTCACGATTTTCCCGGCAGCACCACTTCTGCCTGGGTGACCGGATGATCGGCCGGGCGATTCAGGGCGGCGTCGGCCTGGCCAAGCAACTCGCGAATGCTCTTGCGGAAGACGTCGTACTGGACCGCCAGGGCATCGCGTTCACCCGTCCGCAGCGTCAACTGCTGACGTAGCTCCTCGCGGTCCTTGGAAACAGACTGGAGTTGTTGCGCCAGCTCCTGGCGCAGCTTCTCCTGTTGCTCCTCCGCCGTGGCAAGCTTCTTGCGCACCTGGTCGCGGGTGGTGGCGGCGGAACGGAAGTCATCCTCGAGCTTGCTGTTGCGGGCTTCCAGGACCTTGATCCGCTCGGTGTAGCTCGCGGATCCGGCGCCCGGGTTTTTGGCGCAACCCCAGATTCCGAGCGTGGCGACAACAAGCGCAATCAGTATCTGCTTGGCACTGGTCATGGTCGGATTCTCCTTAAAGCGGGCCCGACGAGCGCAACCGGTGGTCGTCTACGTCGCCCGGATGGTGCAGCGATGTTTCGTGGGAGAGTTCGGGTCGTCGATCGCCACAGCCCAGGCCCCGGCACTTGCCTGTCCGTCGCAGCCATGTTCGATCGCCAGGGTTTATTTCGGCAGAAAAGTCCCCGGCACTTTACGCAACTCGCCGAAGTTCGGTGAACTCTCCAGAGCGCTCAACCATCGCTGACTCGCGGGCTCACTTCTTCTCCGCCGCCCTCGGCAGCTCCGCAATCCGGAAGTTGCGAAAACTCAGGTCCGTGGTCGGGTCGTGGCCCTGCAAGCTGATCGGGCCTTTCTCCAGCCGAGCGCCCTGGCGTGCGTTGTCCTTCACCGGCCGGGTGTCGGTCCAGTCCACGACCTGGACGCCGTTCACCCAGGTGGCGACGTGGCGGCCCTGGGCGACGACCGTCATCGTGAACCACTCGTTGTCCTTGCTCACCTGCTTGCGGGCCGGCTGGCGGTTGTAGACGGCGCCGGTGCCGAAGTCGGTCGCGGTGTACTTCACCTTCTTTGTGTCGATGACCTTGCCCGATTCGGGATCGAAGGTCTGCAGCGTGTATTCACGCATCGGCTGTTCGGTGAAGCCATTGTGGATCTGGGCTTCGTACCCCTGCTGATACTCGCCCGGCCGGCAGCGGAAGAAGACGCCGCTATTGAGGCCCTTGCCGTTGCTGATGCACTCCAGCTGCAGCACGAAATCATCCCACTGGCCTTCGGTCTGCAGATCGCCGGGGCCGTTCTTGATGTTGATCCAGCCTTCCTTCGTGACGCTGAAGACGGACTTCTTGCCCGCGTGCTCCTTCCAGCCGGAAAGGTCCTTGCCATTGAAGATCGACTGCAGGTCCTGCGGATGCACGCGGACGTCGCGCAGGCTCAGGCGAACGCCCTTGGGCACGACCAGCTTGACCGCCGTTTGCAGCTTGGGAAAGGCGTCTTGCCCCGATTCCGCGGCGGCGAATCCTGCTCCCACGTCCCCGCCCACGGTCTTGAAGGTGCCTGACACGCCATTCTTTTTCCGCACGCGGTAGTCGGCCTGTACCCACTGTTTGTTGCCTGCATCCGCCATCAGGGCAAATCCGGAATCGGCCTTCTCGGCCAGTGGATAGACCTTGACCTTCCTCGCGTCATCCCCGCTGTACTGGAAGCGCAAGTCTATCTCGCCGAACCGGGTGGTGAACGTCGCGGCAGTCTCGCGTTCGCCGCCCAGGACGAGGTTTCCATCCTTGACCTCGGCGTCGCCGTCGATCTTCCAGCCGAACGTCGACTCGCCGTCGAAGAGCAGCAGCCAGCCGTCGGCGACTTCCTTGGCCGTCAACGTGTTCGCCTTGGCCTCGTCCGCCGCGCCGGAAGGCAGAACGAGCAGCATCAGGACCAGGAGCGACACGATGCGTTTCATGACGTGATGTCTCCTTGCAGGTATCACGGTTTGCGCCTTGCAGGCCGCTTCATCTTGCCACGGGGCCGCGCCAACGCAAGATAATAGAAACGATCCCGCGACAGGCACCATCGGAAGCCATGACGACGCCGACAAGTACAGGTCGATTCTGGGCCATCGGCGTTGGGCCGGGCGATCCGGAGTTGCTTACCCTCAAAGCACTACGCCTGGTGCAAGCCGTCGCCGTGATCTATCACGCCGGGCCGGAACCGCGACGTGGCCGGGCGTTCGAGATCATCGAACCACACCTGCGCCCGGAGCAGGTCTGCCGCATCGTGCTTACCGAAGCCATGAGCGCCGTCAGCAACTCGGACTGGCGCACACACTATCGCGCTGCCGTGGAGCAGATGGCGTCCGACTGCCACGCAGGCCGCGACGTGGCGTTCGTCACGGAGGGCGATCCGACGCTTTACAGCAGTGCAGCCCAGGTCTGGCAACTACTCGAAGAACTGCATCCTGAAATACCAATTGAAGTCGTCCCCGGAATCAGTTCCATCAACGCCGCGGCCGCTCGCGTGCGCTGGCCGCTCGCCCAGAAGGACCAACCGTTTGCCGTGGTCCCGGCCGGATACCACGCTGGCGAGCTGCATCAGTGGATCGAACGCTTTCCCAGCGTCTGTTTCCTCAAGCCGCCGCATGTGCTGCCCGAATTGACACAGACTCTGAGCCAACGCGCCCCGCAGCGCGAGGCGGTTTATGTCGAAAACCTTGGGACCGCGCAGGAATGGACGACGACGGACCTGCAGACCGCGGCCGCTCGAAATTGCTATTTCTCATTGGTCCTGGTCCGCACCCGACCGAAATCGGCAAAACAATTGGTCGCCGATCGCGCCTGCAAAGCAGGTCAGGTATCCATTATTGGCCTGGGACCTGGCGATGCGCGGCTGATGACGCGGCAGGCGCAGGCCGCGCTTCGTTCTGCGGACGTCGTCGTTGGTTACGATGCGTACCTGAATGCGCTGGCACCACTCCATTTGCGTGCCGAAATGTGTGGCAGTCCCATCGGTGCGGAGGCGGAGCGCGCCCGGCAATCTCTGGAATTCGCGGGCCAGGGCCGGCGCGTGGCCCTGGTTTCCTCGGGCGATGCCGGCGTCTACGGCATGGCCAGTCTGCTGTTCGAGAGCGCCGCATCGGCAGCGGAACTGGAGATCGAAGTGGTCCCCGGGGTAACCGCCGCCGTCGCGGCGGCATCCTTGCTCGGAGCCCCGCTTGGACACGACTTTGCGTGTATTAGCTTGAGCGACCTGCTGACGCCCTGGAGCGTGATCGAGCAGCGTCTGGAGGCAGCCGCGGCGGGCGATTTTGTACTGGCGATCTACAACCCGCTCAGTCAGCGACGCACCTGGCAGTTGCCGCGTGCGAAACAAATCCTGTCCCGCCACCGCTCGCCGCAGACGCCCGTCGGCCTGGCGGATCGCGCCTATCGAGAGGGGACAAGAGTCTGGCACACCACGCTGGCGGAGCTGTCGACCGACGGCATCGGTATGGAAACCACGCTCATCGTCGGCAACAGCCAGACGCGGCGCGTGAATGGCCGCATGGTGACGCCACGCGGCTATCCGGCGAGCGGGGGGCGTGAGCCCCCTGAGGTTTTGCCAGCCTCAGGGGGCTCACGCCCCCCGCTCGCCAGGGGCGTGAGCCCCCCGCTCGCCAGGGGCGTGAGCCCCCCGCTCGCCAATCAGTTGGGCCGCGCAATCATGGAGGAGAGCTTTACCATCATCGACCGTGAACTGGGGCCGAGAGATGACCCGGCATGGAAGCGTGCCGTCATCCGACGCATGATTCACGCCAGCGCCGATTTCGACTTCGCGGAGCTCGTCCGTCACAGTCCGGACTTTGACACGGCGTTTCGAGATGCGCTCCGCCGGCAAGGCGCAATCATCGTCACCGATACGGAAATGCTGCTTCAGGGCATCCGGGCAAGCTGTGCCGCAACGGTCGCCATCGCCTGTCACCTGAATGATGCGGAAGCGACGACGCTGGCAGAGGCCGAGGAAATTACGCGATCGGCCGCCGGCATCCGGCTGGCGGCCCGGCATCACCCGCAGGCAATCGTCGCGATCGGCAACGCTCCCACCGCACTGGTGGAAGCGCTGCGTCTGATCGAGGAGGGCTGGCGCCCCGCGGCACTCATCAGCATGCCGGTCGGTTTTGTCGGCGTGGAGGAAGCGAAAGCGCGCTTGCTGGCACAGACAACGGTGCCGTACCTTACATGTGTGGGACGCAAAGGCGGATCGGCGGCCACTGCTGCCGCGATCAATGCCCTGGTCGAATGGAGCGGGCGGGCATGACGGAAGAAACCTGGGCGGAACTGGAATCGCGAGCCCAGCGCGTCCTCGAGCATCCCAAGGACCTGGAGCCCCGCGAACCCATCCGCCGCTACGGGTCCTTCCTGCGCCTCTGGCGCTTCCCCGCGGTTGGCGTCCAGACGACCTGGACCATCCTTCTGCCGGGGAAAAAAGCGCTGCCGAACTCGGTGCCGATGGTGCGGGAGGTGGCCTGGGACCAAGAGGCGGACCGCAATCGCATTTTCGATCCCGTCGCTGTCCGTAGCAGCTCTCAGCCCACGATTCGGCTGCGCGATGCAGCGCTTGCGTCGGACTTGCTGACTTCGCGGCTGGCCATCGGGGGCGACCTGGCGGTGCCGTTGCTCGGCATCTCGTGTCCCATCGGGGTCGACGGTGAGTTCTTCGGGCTGGAGACGTACGAAGTGTCACCGTTTGTGCGTACCCAGTGGTGGTGCGACGGCCCGGTCGAATGGCGGCACCTCATCGACTGGGTCGGCGAGCTGCGTTCTTTTCTGCTTCGCAGCCTGGACCAGACGGGATAAACCTCGATGTCCCGCGCGCCGTTCCGGATCGTCCGAGGCCACACGGTGCCGCCGCGCAACCCGCAAGGCCGGCGCGAGGGCTTCACCACCGGCACCGCCGCCGCTGCCGCCGCGAAAGCCGCCTGTCTCCTCCTGCTCGACCGCGAAGTGCCCGAATGCGTGTCGATTCAACTGCCGATCCCGCGCATCCTCGAAATTCGGATCAACACGGTTGAATATGAATCCGAATTGGCTCGATGCGGTGTGATCAAGGATGCCGGGGACGATCCCGACGTGACGCACGGCGCCGAAATCTGCGCCCGGGTGCGTCAGGTCCCGGAGCCCGGCATCCACATCAAGGGCGGACTGGGTGTCGGCGTCGTGACCCAGCGTGGGCTGGAACTGCCCGTCGGCAGCCCAGCCATCAACCCGGTGCCGCAACGGATGATCCGCCAGGCGATTGCAGAGGTGATTGGCAGCGAAAGTCCCCATCCCGGGATCGAAGCAACCATCAGCGTGCCCAATGGCGAAGAACTGGCGCGGCGTACGTTCAATGCCCGCATCGGCATCATCGGCGGTATTTCCATCCTGGGGACGACCGGAATCGTCCGCGCCATGTCCACCGCGGCGTGGCGTGCATCAGTGTACCAGGCCATCGACGTGGCTGCGGCCAATAGCGTGGAACACATCGTCCTCAGCACCGGTGGACGTACGGAGAAGTTTGCTCAGGCCCGCTATCCTCGGCTGCCCGAGATGGCGTTCGTGGAAATGGGAATCTTCACCGGTGCGTGCATGCAGCGGGCGGCGGAACGAGGATTGCCTCGCGTCTCGATCTGCTGCATGATCGGCAAGTTGTCGAAGATCGCGGCCGGGAAGCTGCAGACGCACGTGGCCGGCAACCAGGTCGATTGCGCGTTCCTCTCCCAGGTGGCGCGGGAGTTGGCGGCACCGGACGACTTGGTTGACTCCATTGCCCAGGCCAACACGGCTCGCCACGTGCAAGAACTCGTGGAAGCGGCGGGCTTCCCCTGCTTCTATACTCGACTGTGCGAACAAGCGGCCGTGCATTGTGCAGCGGCCGCGAAAGCCGGTCTCGAAGTGGAAGTGGTCCTGTTCGATTTCGATGGCCGCGTTCTCGGCCAGGCTCAATGGCCCGCAACCTGAGCATGGATGGATCGGTTCATGAGCGTGCGAATTCAAGTGATCGGGATGGGGGCAGAGGGACCGAGTAGCCTCCGGCCGGAGTTGCGGGAGCGCATTCAGACCGCGGATTTTCTCGCGGGCGGCGAGCGGCACCTGAATCATTTTCCCACCGCCAAAGCACAGCGTTTCGTCATCAAGAGCAATCTCGACGCCTTGGTGGCCGAGTTGCAAGTCCGCATGCCACAACAGTCGTGCGTGGTGCTCGCCTCCGGCGATCCATTGTTTTTTGGCATCGGCACGTTCCTGGCGGAGTGCCTGGGACCGGGCAAACTCGATTTTGCACCCACGTTGAGCAGCATGCAGCTGGCGTTTGCGCGTGCCGAGATGCCGTGGGAAAGCGCCGCGCTTGCCAGCGTCCACGGTCGGCCACTGCACCCGACGCTGTTGCCTCTCTTGGGCCGACCTCTGATCGGATTGTTCACCCAGGACGGCGCTGCGCCGGCATCCATTGCCGAGTTCTTCCTGCGGCACGGCGCGGACGACTACCAGGGCCTGGTCGCGGAGAACCTCGGCACGCCGCGCGAGGGGGTCACGGCGTGGTTGACGCTGGAGGAATTGCGAAAGCGGCCGTTCGCTCCGCTCAACTACCTCATCCTGCGGCGCACCCTGGTTGCCGTCGAGCAGGCCAAACGGCAACGCCTGCGTGCGCTGACCCCTGGAGTGCCCGACGACGCATTCGAGCGCCCCGACGATGCCCGTGAGATCATGACGCGCCAGGAAGTGCGTTCCGTCGTCCTGGCGAAGCTGTGCCGTGCCCTGCAGCCAGGCGACGTCTGCTGGGACATCGGTGCGGGGCTCGGAACGGTGTCGGTTGAACTGGCCGTCCTTCGGCCGCAGGTCGAGGTGCTGGCCGTGGAGCGCGATCCCGCTCGGTTGACGTTTCTGCGCCGGAATCGCGAGCGCTTCGACGCTCTCAATATTCGCATCATCGAGAGCACGGCACCGCATGCGCTGCAAGCCGAGACGGAACGACCGCGCCTGGTGTTCATCGGCGGCTCCGGCGAGCACCTATCCGCCATCCTGAACCTCGTAGCACAGCGTCTGCACGACGGTGGACGGCTGGTGGCCAATTTCGTCACGCTCGAAAACCTGATGCTCGCCCTGCAACGCTTGCGCGACCTAAGCTGGCCGGTGGAAGTCACGGAGGTACATGTCGCCCGCAGCGACGCACTGGCGGGCCTGACGGGCTTGAAACCGCAACGCGGCGTGTTCATCGTCAGCGCGGATAAGCCGGAGGCGGCACGTGCCTGAACTCGCCATCGTCGCCCTGACGCCGTGCGGCCAGGAATTGGGCGCGCGCATCGTTCAGGCCCTGGGCCGTGGCGACGTGATCGTTCCGCGGGGGGAGTTGCGGAAAGCGCTCACGGACCTGTTCGGCACCGGTCGTCCGCTGGTCTGCATCATGGCGCTGGGGATCGTCGTCCGCATCCTGGGCCCCGTGGCGCGGGCGAAGCAGGTCGATCCACCAGTGGTGGTGGTCGATGAAGCAGGTCGGTTCGCCATCAGCGTGCTGGGCGGACACGTCGGCGGTGCCAATGCCCTGGCCGAGCAGGTGGCGAACGCCCTTGGCGCCGTGCCGGTCATCACCACGGCGAGCGATGCGCTCGGACTGCCGTCGCTGGACCTAATCGGCAAGCCGTGGAACTGGAAGATCGAGGCAAGTGAAGCACTGACGCGCGTCTCGGCCGCGCTGGTTCGGGGCGAACCGATCGGCGTTTACCAGGACGCAGGCCGGCGCGACTGGTCTGATAAGTGGCCCGCGTCCTTTCAACCTATCGAGTCCTGGCCGAACGAAGGCCCGTGGGCCGGCATGCTTGTCATCAGCGACCGCCAACTTCCGATCGCCGCGATCCCTCCAGCCGTCGTGTATCGACCGCCCACGCTGGTCCTGGGCGTCGGTTGCCGGCGTGGCGTTCCCGGTTCGAACATCGACGCCATGTTCGAAGCGGTCTGCCGCGCGCAGGGCGTCTCTCCCCTTAGCCTGGGAGTGGTGGCCACGGCGACCATCAAGGCGGACGAGCCCGGCCTGATCGAGTTTGCAGTTAGGCGCGGCGTGCCGCTGCGGAGCTTTTCACTGGAAGAACTGGGTAGCGTGCCCGACCTGCCCACCCCAAGCACCAAGGTGAAAGAGAAGCTGGGCATCTGGGGCGTGGCGGAACCCGCCGCACTGCTCGCTTCCGGTTCGTCCCGGCTGCTCATGGGCAAGGAACGACGCGAGCGCATCACCATGGCCCTGGCCCGCCGGGAGGACGCATGACCGTTTACTTTATCGGCGCCGGCCCCGGCGATCCGGACCTGCTGACCATCAAAGGTCGCAAGCTGATTGAACGCTGCCCAGTTTGTCTCTACGCAGGCTCCCTGGTGCCCGCTGCCGTGGTGGCTTGCGCGCCGCCAAACGCCCTGGTCATCGATACCGCACCGCTCCACCTCGATCAGATCGTGGCTCACATGACCGCCGCCCACGCGGCCGGCCAGGATGTGGCCCGCGTCCACAGCGGCGATCCGACCATCTACGGAGCCATCGCGGAACAGATGCGGCGCCTGGACGAGCGGAACATCCCCCATGAAGTGGTGCCCGGCGTCTCATCCTTCACCGCAGCCGCTGCCGCACTCAAGCTGGAACTGACGCCCGCCGGCGCGAACCAGACCATTATCCTGACACGAGCGCCTGGCCGCACCGGCTTGCCCGGCAACGAATCGCTCGCCGACCTGGCCCGCCATCGCGTGGGACTGGTGCTGTTCCTCAGCGCCGCACAGGTACCCGCCGTGGTCGAGGCGCTGACGCCCTCGTATGGGCCCGAAGCTCCGGTGGTGGTTGCGTACGGCGTTTCGTGGCCCGATCAGGTGATCATGCACTGCACGCTGGCGACCCTGGGCGATCAAATGAAGGCGGCGAAAATTCATCTGACCGCGCTGATCCTTGTCGGCCCAATGCTGGAGGCGGAGAAGGTGCAGGATAGCCGCCTCTATGACGCGAGCTACACGCATCGATTTCGACGCGGGCAAAACGAGGAGGAGTAATTCTCTGACGAAGCGAACTGGACGCTCAATCCTGGTCGCCGGCACCCACAGCGGCGTCGGCAAGACCACTATCGCGCTAGCGCTCATGGCAGCCCTGCGCCAGCGGAGTCTGGTCGTCCAGCCCTTCAAGGTTGGTCCCGACTTCATTGACCCGGGGCATCACACGGCGAGCTGCGGCCGCGTCTCGCGCAACCTGGATACCTGGATGCTTGACGAGGACACCGTTCGCTCCACGTTCGCCCTTGCGACGGCCGATGCCGATATCGCGGTCATCGAAGGCGTCATGGGACTGTTTGACGGCCGCAGTGCCAATGATCCACGTGGCAGCACGGCGCACATCGCGAAGCTGCTCGGTGCCCCGGTCGTGCTGGTCGTGGATGCCGGCGGCATGGCGGCGTCGGTGGCGGCGGTGGTCAAAGGATTCAGCGAGCTCGATCCGGAAATCCATGTGGCGGGCGCGATCTGCAATCGAGTTGCGGGTGCGAAGCACTACGAGTACCTGGAGCCTGCCATTCGCCGCCATACCAAGGTCGTGCCGCTGGGCTGGCTGCCGCGCCGCGAGGAATGGCGCATTCCCGAGCGGCACCTGGGCCTGGTGACGGCTCAAGACGCGCCTCCGGTCCAAGTCGAGGCCCTCGGCAGAGCGCTGGGTGAATCCGTCGACCTCGATCGCTTGCTCGAGCTCTCCGGGCCACTCTCGCTTACTGGTGCGGTTTGGGGGCAGTCTTTGCGGTCACCCGAGACCGGGCGATCATTCAACCGCACCCGTCGCCGTGTCGCCGTGGCGCGCGACGCGGCGTTTTGCTTCTACTATCCGGAGAACCTCGAACTGCTCGAACGGGCGGGGGGCGAAATCGTGCCCTTCTCGCCACTCACGGATAGTTCCTTGCCCGCTGGTACTGACGTAGCTTACCTGGGCGGCGGGTATCCCGAGTTGCATGCAGCAACGCTGGCTGCCAATGATGCAATGCGACAGAGCCTGCGGGCATTCCATGCCAAGGGCGGCACTATCTATGCGGAGTGCGGGGGGCTGATGTACGCCTGTCGCGAGCTCGTGGACGCATCAGGGCGGGGATTTCCCATGCTCGACCTGCTGCCGGCTCGAACGATCATGCAGTCGCGTCGGGCCGCGCTCGGCTATGTCACGCTTCGAACCTTGCGGCCTTCACCCCTTGGTCCTGCGGGTATCGTGGTTCGCGGGCACGAATTCCATTACTCGCGGCTGGAACTTCTGGAATCGCTGGAACATGTGGCGGAACTCGAAGGCGGACGCGACTCCCGGCCCGATGGCTTTGTCTCCGGTCGGCTCTGGGCTGGCTACGCCCATCTGCACTTTGGTTCCAACCCGGCCGTGGCGGCTGCACTGCTCGGGTGACGGACTTTTTTGTCCCGCCGTTGAACTTTTCCCCTTATGGTGAAGTCTAAGAGTCTGTTCCAAAAGAGGGCAGGCACCGTGGTGCGCAGCCCCCTTCGGGCCGTTCCGGCAATTGTGCCTGACCTGCTCTGTAGAAAACCGCGCATTGCGGTACCGTACGGTTGCGGCCGGCACAGCCGGCCCTACAAGAATTCAGGCTTGTAGGGCCGGCTGTGCCGGCCG
>JAIEMG010000250.1 GCA_019752375.1 Gemmataceae bacterium
ACCTCCAGGTCTGCCGGTATGCATGACACCGGCAGACCTGGAGGTCTGCCGCCACGGATTTCAGCATTTTGCAGAGGTCAGATTCGGAATCACTCCACGCCGCCGCGGCGCGGCGAACGGTCGACGTACCCGTCCTGCGATTCCTGGAACAACTCTTTCACGGACTGGCGCTGAAGGACAATGATCGTGAACACGCCGAGAATGGTGCCAAACGGCATCTGGAGGCAGAGCAAGCAGGCCACGACCAGGCAGAAGATATAGCGGCGGTGCTGCGATAGAAATCGCCCGGTGAACAGGGCGCAAATGGCAAGTGTCCAGCCCAGCGTGAAAAAGGCGAGACCGAGGACGACGAAGAAGCCGCCAAAGAGCGCGGGCGGTGGATCGCCCCGGCCGCTGCTCATCCTGCTCGATTCGCCGATGATCATGATGCCGATGAAGACGTACAGGAGCGGAAAGCAAGAGAACAGCCCGATCAACCCGCCGACCACGTAGTAGAAGATCGAAAGAAGCTTGAGCTGGTCGACGTCCTCATTGCGCGACATGGTCGGTCTCCCGCGGAGTGGTTCGCAGTCTGCTATAGGGAAATTCGCCCCACAGGCACCCGGCTTTGAAATGCCGCGTTCTCACCCACCAGCGACCTGCGCGTCTTTCTCCTTCTTCCAACCCTCCTGCCTGCGTAGAATAGGAACCTTGTTTGGAAGAGGCGCCGTCGTACCGTCTTCCCTGTCGCCGCAGGAGACATCGCAATGAGCATGCTTCCGTCCGCGTCCCGCATTCCGTCAGGTTATCGCTGGTTCATCGCGTTCAGCCTGCCGCTGGTGGTGGCCATCGCCGTCCTGGCGGCTGCCCACTACACGGCGCCGAACCCGAAACCAACGCAGGCCGAACCCGGCCAGGCCGTGGCGCAGGACGCCAAGAAGAACAAGGACAAGGAAAAAGACCCCGACGTCAAGGCGCCGGAACTGGACGGCGGCGTCGCCTGGCTCAACACCGACAAGCCGATCAAGCTCAAGGACCTCAAGGGCAAGATCGTCATCCTCGACTTCTGGACGCTGTGCTGCATCAACTGCATCCACATCATGCCGGACCTCGAGAAGCTGGAAAAGAAATACGGCAAGGAGCTGGTCGTCATCGGCGTCCACAGCGCCAAGTTCGAGAACGAAAAGGAAACCGAGAGCATCCGCAAGGCCATCCTTCGCTACGAGATCGCGCATCCGGTCGTCAACGACGCCAACATGGAGATCTGGAAGAACTACGACGTCCACTCCTGGCCGACCCTGTGCGTGATCGATCCGGAAGGCAACTTCGTCGGCCGCGTCTCCGGTGAAGGCAACTACGACCTGCTCGATCGCGCCATCACCAAGCTCATCAAGATCCACAAGGACAAGAAGACGCTGAACGAGAAGCCGCTCGTTTTCGCCCTGGAACGCGACAGGCGCGAGAGCCCGCTTTTCTTCCCCGGCAAGGTGCTGGCCGAGGAGAAGGCCGACCGGTTGTTCATTGCCGACAGCACGCACCATCGAATCGTCATCACCGACTTGAACGGCAAGAAGATTGACGTGGTCGGTACTGGCGAATCGGGCAAGGCCGATGGTTCGTTCGACAAGGCGACGTTCAATGATCCACAAGGGCTCGCCGTTCGCGGCGACAAGGTCTACGTGGCCGACCGCAAGAACCATCTGATCCGGGAACTGGACCTCAAGGCTCGTACTGTCAAGACGATTGCCGGTACCGGCAAGCAGGGCGACGACCGCACCGGCGGCGGTCCCGGCCTGGAGATTGGCCTGAACAGCCCCTGGGACCTGTGCCTGATCGGCGACGACCTCTACATCGCCATGGCGGGCCACCATCAGCTCTGGGTACTCGACCTGAAGAAGAACGACCTGTCGCGCTACGCCGGCAACGGCCGCGAAAACATCAAGGACGGCTCCCTGCGCTTCGCCGAGTTTGCCCAACCCAGCGGCCTGACCACTGATGGCAAGCACATTTACGTCGCGGATAGCGAAGTCAGCGCTATCCGGTCGGTGCCGTTAAACCTGAAGGGCGTCGTGAAGACGCTCGTTGGCAAGGGCCTGTTCGACTTCGGCGACGTGGACGGCGACGAAGACACCGCACGCCTTCAGCACGCACTTGGCGTGCTTTATCACGAAGGCAAACTGTACGTCACCGATACCTACAACAGCAAGTTGAAGGTCATCGACCCCGTCAAGAAGACAACGCAGACATTCCTCGGCACTTCGGGCGGCTGGTTCACGGGATCGATGTTCAACGAACCCGCCGGCCTGACGATCGCCAACGGCAAACTCTACGTCGCCGATACGAACGCCCATCGCATTCGCGTGGTCGATCTCAAGACCAAGGCGGTCAGCACGCTCAAACTGAGCGGTGTCGAGACGCCCAAGCTCAAGACCGGAAGCTGAGCCATCAGCGTCCCCTCGTTCCCGCGCTTGCTGCGTGGGAACGAGGGGAAGTTTCTTGTCCCACCCCACCGATAGATAGTATGGCGAGTAGCAGTGAACAATTTCCCCGGCGAGCGTCGAGGCGTCAGCCCGACGTGCACGGCGGCTTTAACACGACGTGGACACAAGCCTGACGTAGGCTGCTCCAAAAACACGTCGGGCTGACGCCTCGACGCTCGCCGGGAGCAGTTTTTGCCGCTCGCCTGAGAAGCGCAGACCTGGGAACGGTCTTTCCGGATCGCGCCATCCTGGTAAGGTGACGGATATGAACACACAATCATCCTTTTCCGCACGGATTGCCTTTCTTGCCGGGGCACTCTTGTTTCTCGGTTTGAATGCCGATGCCCAGGAGAAGCAAAAGCAAGGCTCATTGATTACTTTCAAGGTTGACGTGCTCGCGGAGGACCCGTTCTCGCCGCTGAACAAAACAGACGTAACGATGCGAGAGTTCAAACGCGGCGAAGTGATTTCGATCGCCATCACCGGTGTGCCGAAAGCGGGCTACCACACCTATCCGATCACGCAACGAACGATCAGTCAAAAGTCGGTGGGTCTGAGTACTCTGAAATTCACCGAAACGGCTGGACTTAAGCCGCTCTGGCCCATCGTCGAATCCAAGCCCACCTTCGTGGACACGAAGATTTCGGAGTCGGGCACCTGGCTGGAGTTCGAGCACCCGTTCGCCTGGTCGGTGGACTTGCTGATTCCGCCCGACGCGCCGCCGGGGCCAAAGACGGTGCAGTTCGCCATCCGTGCTCAGGTCTGCAATGACAAGGGTTGCAACTGGGAGGATTACCAACTCCACGCCTTGGTGAATGTCTCGACCAGCCCACCGGTTTCTCCTTCCGCTGAAGTGGAAGCGCGATTGAAGGAGAAGCAACCGGCGATCGTAGTTGTCCCCACCCCGGCGGGCATGCCGGTTGGGACGGACCGTGAGGAAAGCAGCTCGGCGCCCGCGCCCACAGAGTCCAAAACGACGCTTGGCATGGCCGACAGTGCCGCGGAGCACAAGGCGGGCCTGGAAGCGGTCTTGAAGGAGTTGCAGTCGCAACCGGTTGACAACAAGAACGCTGGCATGGCGGGCCTGCTCGCGTTCATGCTCACCGGCGTCTTCTGGGGCGCCGTCTCGCTCGTCACGCCGTGCGTGTTCCCGATGATTCCAATCACCGTCAGCTTCTTCTTGAAGCAATCGGAGAAGCAGCACTTCAAACCCATCACCATGGCGTCGGTCTATTGCGGCACCATCGTCGTTGTGCTCACCATTGCCGCGGTGGCGTTGCTATCGCTGTTCCGCTGGCTGAGCGTCAGTCCGATCATGAATTTCGGCCTTGGCGCCTTGTTCGTCTTCTTTGCCCTGTCGCTTTTCGGCATGTACGAGATCGAGCTGCCTTCCGGCCTGGCGCGGTTCACTTCATCGCGTGAAGGCCAGGGCGGCCTCGTGGGCACGATCTTCATGGCGCTGACGTTCACCATCATCAGCTTCGCCTGCGTGGCGCCATTTCTGGGCGGCTTCGGCGGCACCTCGACCGACTCCAGCATCACCTTTGCCCATCGCCTGCTGGGCGGCTTCGCCTTCGCGTTCACATTCGCGGCGCCCTTCTTCGTGCTGGCACTGTTCCCCAACCTGCTCAAGAAGATGCCCAAGAGCGGTTCCTGGCTGAACAGCGTCAAGGTCGTCATGGGCTTCCTCGAGCTGGCTGCGGCACTCAAATTCTTCCGGGCCGGCGAATTGGTGCTGTTGCCGAAGCCGGTGTTCTTTACCTTCGACCTCGTGCTGGGCATCTGGATCGCCATGTCCGTTCTGACGGGAATGTACTTGCTCAATTTCTACCGCTTGCCGCACGACACGCCGCTGGAGAACATCGGCGTCATCCGCATGCTGTTCGGCCTGGCCTTTGTCAGCCTGGCGCTTTACTTGCTGCCGGCCCAATTCAAGGCCGGGGCCGACGGTGAGGCGCAACGGCCCAATGGCACGATCTATGCCTGGGTCGATTCGTTCTTGCTGCCGGAACCCACCGAGTCCAAAGGCGAACTGGCCTGGAGCGGCAACCTGAAAAAGGTCATCGACGAGGCCCGTGCCGACGCGTTGAAGACGGGCAAACCGAAGTACGTGTTCGTCGATTTCACGGGCGAAACTTGCACCAACTGCAAGATCAATGAGAAAAGCGTGTTCATCAAACCGGAGATCCGCGGCCTGTTTCAGCACTATTTGCTCGCGCAGATGTACACGGATAAGGTTCCGGACAAGTTCTATCCCACGACATTGCGCTCGCGCTTTGGGAGCAATACGGCTCGGCAACGCGATGACGCGGCAGCCAACCTGTGGTTCCAAAGGGCCGCGTTCAGTACCGAGCAACTGCCGTTGTATGTGATCCTCTGGCCGAAATCCGACGGCAAGATCGAAGTGGTCGGCAAGTACGTCGAAGGCAAGATCAACAGCGAAGCAGAATTCGCCCAGTTCCTCAAGGGACCGCTGGAATCCAACGGCGCCCGGGCCGAGCTCTCGGGACGCTAATTGTACAGCGATCTTGAAAGCACGATTCATCGTGCAGGTCCGTAGCCGCAGGCTTCATCCTGCGGAGTGAGGTTGCCGACGCCGCGATGCTATTCCGCAGGCTGAATCCTGCGGCTACAGAAACCACAACACCCCGGCCCGCAGTCGTTACCGTGACGACTGCGGGCCGGGGTGTTTCGTCGCATGCGATGCCGTTTCTCTGTCGTTCCAGCCCCGTTGCGAACGTGGTGTGTCAGATCGATTCCCGCTTCGTCATGCCGAGATAGACCGCCAGCACGATCAGGGCGCCGACGATGGACATCAAATAGCCCGGCCACGCATGCTGGGAGAATGGCTCGTTCGGCGGCCCCCAGATGGCCCAGGACGCGAATCCGCCGAGCAGTGCGCCGACGACACCCAGCATCATCGTCATGAACATGCCCATCGGCTGTCGGCCGGGGTAAATCAACCGGGCGAGCGCACCGACGATCAACCCTGCAATCAACCAACCAATCAATGAAAACATGGCAGTGTCCTCCGTTGTGTGTACATGGCCCGCCAACCCGGCGGCGCAGGGCGCCGGCGCCGGGTCGACGGGTTGGAGCTACTTCTTTTCCACGGTGATCTTGACGTCATTGGTGGCATCAGCGCCCTTGCTCGGGTGGCCCACCAACTTGACGGTGAAGTCACCCAGTGCAGCGTCTTCCGCCGCCTTGACCGAAATGCTCGCTTCCTTGTCGCCGTGCTTGATCACGGGAGCGGCCGGTTCGATCGTCACGCCCTTCGGCAGGCCGTCGACCTTGATCGCGACGTCCTCGTTGAAGTTCTTGCCGCGCTTGATTCCGATGACGACGTTGCGGGCTTCACCCTGTTTCACGGTTGTGGCCGTATTGGGCGGATCGAGGCTGAATGTGTTATCACCGCTGCCGACCATCGGCTTGCTCGAACCGCTCGACACGCCCGGACCGCCCGGGGTGCCGTGCGAGCCGCAGCCGGTGAGACCGACCAGTGTCACCACCATCAGACCTGAAGCGAAGGTTTTCATGGGAAGCCGTCCTCTGGGATTCGGTTGGAAAGATAGGACCCGCCGGCCGTCAGGCAGGTGGTCGATTGAACACACCGCCGATAGCGGAAATCACTGCCAGGACGATGAAGACGAAGAACAGGATGCGAGCTCCATCCCACGACATGGAGGCGACGCCGCCAAAGCCGAACAGGGCCGCAATCAGAGCGATTACCAGGAATACCACCGCCAGTCGCAACATCACGAGACTCCTTCGAGAAAAGAAACCGTTGGACACGCGCTATGGTCGAACCGCTCACGCCCACAAACGTGGCGGAGAGTTTTTGTCATCACCATGCAGAGGTGATGCCATTACCGGCAAAGTTTCTCTGTAATCGCCTCACCGGGTCTGATAGGACCGCTTCGGCGAAGCTCAGCGATGGGAAAGTGGAAAGCAAACTCCGTGCCGAAACGTCGAGCACAATGCGAAGGAGGGCGCATCATGCCGTGGATGCCCTTAAACTCACTCGCGGCGTAAGGGAAAAGCGAAAAGCAACGATCGGTCTAGGAATGTTTCTCCGATTGGTCATGAGCACTCTGCTTCTCAGACATCAGGCGAGCCGTTTCCAGGCAGACGAGCCGGGCTAGAATCACGGCAACGTAGAGCAGTCCCGTCGCCGCTTCCATCCAGGCCATGGTTCGTGTCAGGGGCGACACGGGCAAAATGTCGCCAAAGCCCAGCGCCGTCAGTGTCGAGAAGCTGAAGTAATCGAAGATGCCCATGTAGGCATAAATCGTCGCGGGTGCATCCGCAATGATGAGCATATTTGTGCCGTCGATCTTGAATGCCGTGGGATCGATCAGGAAGACGAGCAAGTACACGTCGGCCCAGATGACGCCGCTGATCAGATAGACGCACACGGCGCCGAAGACGTTGTCGAGCGTCACTTCCAGCCCCTGCAGCACTTCGCGCAGGATCATGCCACAGATGAAGCCGAGATAGGCAACCGCCAACACCAAGCTGCCGCCCGCGACGAATCGCCGCGCCCCGTCGGAAAGGAGGTCCCAGGCAAAGGGCAGGGCCATCGCGACGGCCAGGGTGAGCACCAGCAGAGCGCCGCCGATCAACAGCGCGCGCCGGCCCCAGCAGACCGTCGCGAAGGTCAGCAATACCAGCCCACCGAAGAGTTCCGACAGCATGCCGGTGGCAAAGCCGCTCACGACCAGCGGCCGAACAAAGACGGTGACGATCAACAAGGCGGTCAGCAGCCGATGCCGCCAAGAATACCAGAGAGAATTCGGCGCCGCGTCTGCCAAGGGAATTCCTCCATGGGCGGTCGAAGCCAGGACGATGATACCAGCGCCCGTGGGGCCCTCCAGCGATCACCGGGCAACGGATGGATCGAAGGGGCGCCCATTCGGTGTTGAGCGAAGGGCCCTTTCCATCGTACTATCCATTCGCCGCCAAGGATGAGGAGACAAGACATGGCCCACGCCAAGGGAAAAAGGGTGCTGTTCCTCTGCACGGGCAACTACTACCGCAGTCGCTTTGCCGAATGCCTGTTCAACGCGGTGGCCGGCAAAATGGGTTTGCCCTGGACGTCCTCCTCGCGCGGCCTGGCTTTGGAACGGGGCGTCAACAACATCGGCCCGATGGCGCTGTCCGCCGTTCAGACCCTGCAAGTCCGCGGCATCCAGGGTGAAATGCTGACCCGCTTTCCACAGGCCGCGCTGGCGGACGACTTCGAAACGTCCCACTGGGTGGTCGCCTTGAAAGAGACAGAGCACCGTCCGCTCCTTGCCGAACGGTTCCCGACCTGGGGCGACCGCGTTGAATACTGGCATGTCGAGGACGCCGATGGCGTGTTTCCCGAGATCGAGCGGGAAGTGATGGACCTGATTGCCCGCCTGATGGGCGGCGGCAAGAAGCGGATGGACGGTCCGTTGTCATCGCCGGTCGAGAACGCTTCCCCCAAAAGCGCGGAAAAGGTGAAGGAGAAACTCCTGGCACGGGTAGGCCGGGAGACCAAGGGCCGGCGCGGCAAGGGCGTCACCACCGTCTTCGATCTGACACTGGATGACGCCGGCATCCGGGACTTGGCCGCCAAGCTCAAGCAACGCTGCGGCACTGGCGGCACGGTCAAGGACGGCCGTATCGAAATCCAGGGCGATCAACGGGACCGCCTCGTCGCGGAACTGGAGAGCATGGGCTTCAAGGTCAAGCGGGTCGGCGGATGAACCAGCAACGATGTGCCTGGGCGAAGAGCGAGCTCGCCATTGCGTACCACGATAACGAATGGGGCGTACCGGTCCACGACGACCGCACCCTCTTTGAGTTTCTCATCCTCGAAGGCGCGCAGGCGGGCCTGAGCTGGGAGACGATCCTGAAGAAGCGCGCCACCTATCGGGAGGCCTTTGACCAATTCGATCCGGTCTTGGTGGCGCGCTACCGCGACAAGAAACTAACGACGTTGCTGGCCAACGACGGGATCGTCCGCAACCGCCTGAAGATCGCCGCAGCCGTCCAGAATGCCCAGGCATTCCTGGCCGTGCAAAAGGAGTTCGGCAGCTTCGACGCCTATGTCTGGCGCTTCGTCGAGGGACAGCCCAAGCAAAATGCCAGGCAGGCGATGACCGAGGTCCCCGCGAATACGCCGGAATCGGATGCACTGAGCAAAGACCTGAAGCGGCGAGGCTTCAACTTCGTCGGCTCAACGATCTGCTATGCGTTCATGCAGGCCATCGGCATGGTCAATGACCATCTCGTCGATTGTTTTCGACATGCGGACCTGAGCGTCTGTCCGAAAAGGGGTCAGGCACCGTTGTGCGCAGCACCCTCCGGGCCGTTCCGGCAACGGTGCCTGACCCCTTTTCGCACAGACGCTGAGTGCAGGGAGGCCGCCCCGTGAGCGAAAGCAAGAATAGCGCGTGGTTCGTCTACATCCTGCGATGTGCCGACGGCACCCTCTACACGGGCATCACCAACGATCTTTCGCGCCGGTGTCGGCAGCACAACGACGGAAAGGCCGCCCGCTACACCCGCAGCCGTCGGCCCACCCGGCTTGTTTACCAGGAAGTCGTTGCCGACCGAAGCCAGGCGCTGCGACGCGAGTTGGCCATCAAGGCGCTGTCGCGCCGACAGAAACTGTGCCTGATGCGAGGGGCCGCTTGACCGTCCGGATATGCGAGTGCTAACGCAGCCAAGCCGCAGCCAGGGTGGCGGCAGACCGTCAGGTCTGCCGGAATAGTCCACACCGGCAGACCTGACGGTCGGCAATAGATCAATTCTTCTGGTCCTTGTTCTTCTTCGGCTCAACCATTGGCGCGGGCAGCCCATTCCCAGCAGAAACAACCGGCCGCCCGCAATGATGGCCGGTCAGAATCAAAAGCCGCAGCTGGGCCTTGTTGTAGTCGCGCACGGCCCCCAGGTAATTGATGTTCGCGAGAGAAAGCGATTGCTGGCCGAGAAGGACTTCGCTCGGCGAGCTGCCCATGACATTGTTGTCCAGGCGCCGCCGGCTCAGGTCGCGGGCGTCGCCGGCGTGAGTGACCTGCTCCCGCGAGTGACGGATTTCCTGCCGGCCCCGGATTGCCGTTTCTTGCGATTCCTGAACGCCTGCGGTCAGCTTGGCGCGGAGGTCGTCATAGGCCAGGTGGACCTGGGCGCGCTGGGCCTCGGCAATGCGTTCGCGCTCGCAGCGTGTTCGGCAGTTGAGCAGGTTGCCCAGGCCCCCCTCGGAACGCGCCAGGGCGTCCTCGACAAGGTTGACCAGCGCTTCCATTTCCTGAATGCCCGGACCATGCGCCAACGCTTGCGCCACCAGCTCGCACGTGGGCCGGTTAACATCGATCAGCTCGAACGGCACCAGGGCCGCGTCGGCGGGCACGAGCTGGCTGCATGGATCCAGGCCCAGCAAGTAGATCAACTTGGCGGATGCAGCGATGATCTGTCCTTCAAACTTGGCGACATTGGCGCGCCGCGCCTCGACGTCAGCCATGACCCGCGCGACTTCGACCTTGGCACCCGGCTCGGTCTCGGCCAGCTTGCGGGCGCGACCGAGCACGTCTTGCAGATCCTTTTCCAATCCTTGCGCAATCGTCTTGCCGCTAGTAGCCGTCAGCAGATCGATGTACGTTGATGCGGCGTCCAGCAGGGTCTCCGACGAAAGTCGGGCCAGTTCAATCCGGTCCTCGAGCAGCCGGCGTTCGGCGGCGAACTTCTTGTACGCAGCGCCGCCATGGTCGCCCGCGCCCGGCTGTCCCGGCGGCGGACAGTGGACCGGAATGCACTTGCAGGCAATGTCCGATCGCGCCTCGGACTCGCCCACCTTGGCGTGCGCCTGCGCGACCCGATAGTTCTGCCCGTCGTTCCAGTGCAGGATCGCATCGAGGCTGATCGGCACCAGCTTGGGCGCTGCGACCGGCGCGCTTGCTCCTTTGGCCGCTGTTGGCGCTTGCGATACCGGCGCGGGAATCAGTTCCGGTGCCTGCGTGAGGATCAGCGGCGAGTCCTCGTGCGGGGCCGGCAGCACCTCCGCAGCTTCCGCGGCGGCCTGAACGATGACCGGCGCCGTCGGCGGCAGAAACCAGTGCGCGACCGGCGAACCGTCGACACAGCCGGAGCCAAACGTCGGCAGCCCCGCCAGACACAGACGCCAGGCGATGCGCTGCCAGCGCGGCAAACGGCGCAAGGAATGACGAGGATGGCCTACCATGAGAGTTCCTCCAAGCCTCGGGGACGAGGCAACCGTGGGGTTCTGCACAGTTCCATCGGTTGTCGGCGTTTTGAACCTTGATCGGGAAACAAACCGAACGCGGCGAAATGGGGTAGTAGGGAGAAGGAGGAAGCGAACGGGAAAGCGGGGCAAGACAGAGGATACTGGCGCCGGCCACGGGCACCTGCTGCCCTTTCCCGCTTTGTGTTTGACAATTCAAGCATCATTCCTTCTCCTTCCCCTCTTCCTTCACCGGCTGAGGCACTGCGGCTTCCGGCACCAACTTGATGGTCACCTGGAAGCCGAAGTCCTTGGTTGCGGTGCCGCTGAATGGCTTGAACGCCTGGAACCAGTAGTTGTCCGAGTAATACTGCGGTTGCGGAGCAAACTCGGCCGATGCGCCGCGGCAGAAGAAGCACGGGTGCGTCGTGCCGATGCCCCAGTGCTCGTGCAGCGTGTACTTGCCCGGCGTCACCTTCGGTGCGAAAACCAACGTGTGGCGGCGGCGTTTCTTCTTAACCACGTGCCATTCGGCTGAAGCCTGCCAAGCGAACTCGAGGATGCGCCCGCCAAGTCTGGCGGGAAATTTTGCCGCACCCGGCGCACCCTACGGCCGCAACATTCACTGGTGAGCCGCCTTGCCAGGATGTAAGCTGGCGAGACGGCTTGAGCGCGGTCCAACGGGTATCAGCTCGCCGGCAGACGAAGGTCAGGAGAGCGGTCATGCGCTTTTTTGGTTCGGCAATGATGGCGTGTCTCGTCGCGCTCGCTTCAGCCCGTGCGGACAAGCTGGTGCTGGTCGCGGGTACCGGCGCGGCGGAGCAGGGCAAGCCGGCCGCCGAATGCAAGCTTATCGAGCCGTTTGGCGTCGATTTCGACAAGTCCGGCAATATGTACTTCGTCGAACTGGCCGGCGGTCGCGTCCTCAAGGTGGATAGCAAGGGCGTGCTCGCCGTGTTCGCCGGCGACGGCAAGAAAGGCGATACCGGCGACGGCGGTCCCGCGGCGAAAGCTCGCTTCAACGGCCTGCACAACCTGGCCGTCGCGCCCAACGGCGACATCTACCTCGCCGACACGTGGAACCAGAAGGTCCGCAAGATCGACGCCAAGACCGGGGACGTCTCGACTGTCGCTGGTAGCGGCCAGAAGGGCTTCAGCGGCGATGGCGGCCCGGCGGTTAAGGCCCACTTCGGCGGCATCTACTGCGTGTCACTCGATCCCAAAGGCGAGAAGCTCTACCTGGCTGATCTCGATAACAAGCGAGTCCGCGTCGTTCAACTCGATACCGGGGTTGTCAGCACCGTTGCGGGCAACGGGAAGGGCGGCGTGCCGGAAGACGGCGCCGTCGCTCGCGAAGCACCGCTTGTCGATCCGCGCGCCGTGGCCGTGGATGCGAAGGGGAATGTCTATGTCCTGGAGCGTGGCGGGCATGCCTTGCGGGTCGTCGGCACGGACGGCAAGATTCGCACCGTGGTGGGCACGGGCAAGGCGGGTGCCACCGGCGACGGTGGCGACGCGCTCAAGGCGACCCTCAATGGGCCGAAGCATCTGTGTGTCGACAAGGATGGCAGCGTGCTGATCGCGGACGCGGAGAGCCACCTGGTGCGCCGCTACCTGCCGGGAAATGGAACGATTGTGCGCGTGGCGGGTACGGCCAAGAAAGGGAGTGCGGGGCTGGATGGACCGCCCGAGAAGGCAGAGCTGAGCCGGCCGCACGGTGTTACGGTCCATCCGTCGGGCGTCATCTACATCGTCGATAGTTACAATCATCGCGTTGTGAAAATCGAGAAATGACCCTGGAGCGTTCCCGTGATTGTGCAGTGGCAAGTCAAGGTCTTCGACAACAAGCAACTCGTCTACACCACCGACGTGGACGGCCCGCTTGAGCTCGGACGCCAGAGCGAGAAGGAACTGCCGAACCCAAGCGAGGCCGCCCGCAGTGCCGAGCGCCTGCCCTACGTCGCGCGCAAGGAAGCCGACCGCTGGCGCATTGTGATTGCTCGTCTGGACGAGAGCGCCATCTCCCGGCACCACCTCCAGATCGATCCAGTCTCGACCGGCCGTGCCATGCTCAAGAACGTGGGCCGCAGCTTCCCGATTCAATTCCCCGACGGCAGCGAGCTCCGGCCCGGCGGTACGCGTGAGATGCCGTTGCCCCTGGTCCTGGCCATCGGCAAACGCACGGTGCGCATTCAGGCAGTCGAGTCCCAGGAATCCGAAAGCTCCCCGCTGCAAAGCCTCATGGAATCCACACGAGCGCCGGGCTGGCAGGCGCCGGTAGCGAGCTCGCTCCTGACCATTCTGCCTCCACACGCAAACAGCGAGATTGAATCGCTGGTTCCTTGGTTCCAGGCGGCGATGAGCGTGCTGCAAAGTGCCGCGGCCACGACCGACTTCTTTCCCAAGGCTGCCCGCGCCGTGGTCGATCTCGTGGGCATGGACAGCGGTCGAGTCCTGCTGCGCACGCAAGATTCGTGGAGAGTGCAAGCGGTCGAGTCCCGCAATCCCATCCAAGACAACTGGCGCCCCAGCGGACGAATCCTCAACAAACTGCTGGAAGCGAAGCGCACGTTCTGGGACGTGCCTACCAGCACCGAGGCGGAGCACAGCCTCGTGGACGTCAAGGCAGTGGTGGCCGCGCCGATCCTGGATCGCAATGGTGCCGTCATCGGCGCCCTTTACGGCGACCGCCGGCATGGCGGCCACGCGACCAAGCCAATCTCGCGCCTGGAAGCAATGCTTGTCGAGTTGCTGGCCACCGGTGTGGCAGCGGGGCTCGCCCGTATCGAACAGGAACAGGCCGCCCTGACGGCACGCGTGCAGTTCGAGCAATTCTTCACGCCGGAACTGACGCGTCAGCTCGCCGCGCATCCAGACCTGCTCGAAGGCCGTGATGCGGAGGTCAGCATCCTCTTCGCCGACATTCGCGGCTTCAGTCGTGTCAGCGGCCGGCTTGGCCCGGCGGGTACGTTCGAGTGGATCGGCGACGTGATGGGGGAACTGTCCGAATCCGTGCTCAGCCACCAAGGCGTCCTGGTCGATTACATCGGCGACGAACTGATGGCAATGTGGGGCGCTCCCGAGGCGCAACCGCAGCATGCACTGCTGGCCTGCCGCGCCGCGCTGGACATGCTCCAGCGGATTCCGAGGATCAACGCCCGGTGGGAGGCTCGCCTGGGCGAGAAAATGGGGCTCGGCATCGGGATTAACACCGGGACCGCGCGCGTGGGGAACACGGGCAGCCAGCGCAAGTTCAAATACGGGCCGCTGGGGCCGACCGTGAACCTCGCCAGCCGCGTGGAGGGCGCGACCAAGTATTTGAAGACGCGCTTCCTGGTCACCGAAGCGACGCGGGCGCGACTCGACGCCTCGTTCACGGCACGCCGCCTCTGTCAGGTGCGCGTGGTGCACATCATCCAGCCGGTGACGCTGTTCGAGTTGCGGCCGTCCGATTCCAGCGATGCCCTGCAATTCCAGACAAATTACGAGAGAGCGCTGGTGGCGTTCGAGAGCGGCTTGTTCCGCGAGGCGACGACGACCCTGGGCAAGCACCTGGAAGAATTCCCCGACGACGGGCCAGCGCTTGTACTAATGGCTCGGGCGGTCAATGCGCTGGTTGAGGACCCCAATCCATTTAATTCGGTATGGGACCTGCCGGGGAAATGACCGCATCGTCAAGACGTTCAGCCCCCAAGGCGTGTCGCTCGCGGATCAGCAGGACCAGTCCGACCGTCCACAGGGCCAGTCCCGGGTAGCTGCAGAACCCCATGTCGCGCAGCCAAAGCCAGCGGTCCAGGTGCCGCATGTGCGCCAGGCTGTGAAGGACATTGTTCAGAGCGATCAGCGCCGCGCCGCCGACGCCAAGGTACAGGGATGCTCCGCGCTCCCACCGAAACCAGACGATGGCCGAGATCAGTGGAATCAGCCACGGAAAATAGTGCAGGTGGCAGACCGGGCTCGTCATCATCATGATGACCAACAGCATGCCCAGGGCCAGCGCCTCGCGCGTGGCGGCGGTCTCGCGACGCCAGCCCACGGCCAGCAGCGTCGCGAGCGTCAAGACGCCTGAAATCAGCTAATGCACACGACGCACGAGTGGTTCGACCTGGTCCGGCCGCGTCCGGGGGTCGAGATAGCGGGTGTTGTGGATCATCGCCATGAACGACTGCGTGTCGGTCGCGGTGACTTCGTGCAGCGTGTCCGCCCGCGTCTGGTCCCCGCCCTTGTCGAGAGCGGGAAGGGCGGGAAGGGCGGGAAGCACCACGACTTCAATGACCTTCCGGTTATAAGCCCAGGCTTGCGCCGGGCCAAACACCGCCGCGGGAATCGCTACCAGGCCCAGCAACAGACCCGCAATACAACCAGCGAGGCAGCGGCCGTCGCGGCGCCAGACCGGGTAGACCAGCATGTACACGGGAAAGATCTTGATACAGGCCAGCCCCGCCATCCACATGCCGTCCTGAAAGCGCTGCCCGCGCAACACGGCGGCAATCATTGCACAAGCCAGCGCCAACATCAGGAGGTTGCTCTGCCCGTGCCCCAGCGAGCTGCCGATGGGCACCAGGCACGCGAAGATGGGCAAGGTCCGCAATGCCCACCAGCGGCGCGACCCTGGCTCCGGCGGGTCGCTTGACTTCGCTTCCAGGGCGGCCGCCAGCTGGTGTACGCCGACAAAGAGCAGCAGTACGCTCACGGCGTACCAGATGCCCGCCGACCAGGCCAGCGACAGCATGCCGCTGCCGTCCTGTCCCGCCGCCGGCAAAGCGAGCGGCACCATCAGGATGGCGAGCAGGGGCGGGTAGTTGTAGTACCAGTCATTGAACGTGACGGCATAGATGTCGTTGTCCGTCCGCACCGCCCATGCCGCGTGGAGAAAGCAGCCCAGGTCAGTCAGCGGACGGCTCAAGAACGCCGAGCGAATGACGACCAGCACGCCGAATGCCACCATCGCGATCAGAAATGCGCCGATTGCCAGGCGTTCCCAGACCCTCAAGCCCTGATGGCCTGCGCCTCTTACCGACGGAACGCTCCAAGGGAAGTGCATGCGGCGTGTCGGAGAGGATGTTGCGACCATGACTCGGTCCCGCAAGTGAGAATGGAGAAGGACGACGGTTGCCGGAGGGCAATATCGCCGGTTCCGCGCGGGGAGTTTAGCCGGTCGCGCACTCTGCGGCCAGAGTAGTTCAATTGGTGAGAATTCAGTGGCCGCGCTGTCAGAAAAGCTGGTCTTGTGGCGACTACGGCGCGACGGCCTTGCACGCGGCTTGCAGTCGAATCACGAACTCCTTGGGATCGAAATTCGGCGGACTGTCGAACTGCATCGGTTCCTTGCCGGTCTTCACGGGAAACTGCAACAGCTCGAAGAGGGCGGCGATCGCCTTCTCCGCTTCGGGATCGCGTTTCTTCGGGTCTTGCGTCGCACGGGCCTCGTATTCCGCGCGGATGGCCAGGGCCATCTGAGCTGCCACGTCCCAGTCGGCAACGAGTGTGGCATCGCCTTTCTTGACAAAGAAACGGCCATCCTTGTCGATCGCGTCCGGAATGTGCTTGTGCAGATTCAGGACGATGCCTTCGCTCTTGCCCTTGCCCATCGCCAGCTCGAATTTCGCGAGGGCGTGCGCTTCCTGTGCGACCTTTTCGCGGTTTGGATAAGGTTGCTGCATCAGGCCGCGTAGCCGGGCGAAGTCGTTGTGGACCGTCTGAGTGTTCACGATGAAGGTCTGGTCGATCAGTGCCAGCGGCATCGTCGTATACCAGGCGCTCCAGGGCAGGGTACCGGGCACGCGGTCGGGGTAGCCGCGCTTGATGCGCGTGCTGTCCGCTTTCAAATCGTGATGGCAGGCGAAGCAATCGTACTCCGCGAACTCCGGCCACGGGCGCTTGTTCCTGGCGTCCGCGCGGTAGGCGAGTAGCTCCAGGGCCGCGCCGGCCGAGGCACTCTGGCCGGCCCACCAGGCGCTGGCAAGGTCCTTGTCCTTGTCCGGCTGCCAGTGGCGCGGCAGGTTCGCCAGGTAGGTGCTGAACTCGAAATTCAAGCGCGGATGGCCCGCGGCGATCAAATCGTGATCGACTTGCCGTTCCCCGGTGCCGACGTGGCATTGCGTGCAGGCGCGGGCGCGGTCGGACATCGACGTGAGCGGCACGAATCCAAGCGCCTGCTTGTCCTCTGCCGTACGGTGCTTCCAGTTCACGCTGGTGTGCGGTTCCAGCCACTTTCGCGAGGCTCCGTGGCAGCTTTCGCAGCCGAAGCCGTCATCAAGCCATTGTCGCTGACTGGATGGCTCCGCACCCTGGCCGTGACAGCTAAGGCATAACGCGTCCTTCTGAGGTTGGGCGTCCTGGATTTCCGGCAGATGGCGCAGATTGCGCACCATGATCCGCGAGCGGTCCGTGTTCAGAACGGCGAACGCCTTCAGAGCATGGGGGTCCTTGAGGATGTAAGTCGTGTATTCGCCAGGCAGGCCATTGGAGCCTGCAACGGGCTCGATGCCGCCATGACAAGCACGACCGGAGCACGACGAAGTGCCGACAACGGACTTCAGATCGGGCATTCCCGCCGCGGAGGCCCCGCTGGAAGGCGCCTGGCTGAGCAACAGAGCATGCAAGCCGGAGAAGAACCAGATTCCGACGAGCGTCCCCGTCAGCACCAAGCCCCAGGTGATCTTTCGCGGCAGCATCGGCACTCCTGTGCGAGAGGCGAACGCTGCCAGGATACTGGGGAAGTGATGCCGACGCAACGACATGCCGCAGCCGGCGCAAGAATCGGGCAAAGGGAGCCCGACGCGCCAGCCCCATATTACGCATCCTTGGCTCAAGCACTCCGGCAGCCACGCAAGGTCACGGCATGCCAGACCCCGCATCGGTCTCGGCTCGCGTGGCGATACGCCACAGGAATAAGGCTTCGCCCGGCACATGCGAATCGCGGCCAACGGCGAGCGTCTGGCCGTCCGGGGAGAAGGCCACGGCGCGGACCGGTCCCGCCGCGTGCGGCAACACCGCGACCTCGCGCTGGCTTTCCACATCCCATAACCTCAGGGTGCGGTCCTGTCCGGCGCTTGCCAGGCGTTTGCCATCCGGGGAGAAGACCACGGCAACAGCGGTCGATGTGTGCCCTTGCAAGCGGCCGCGTTCCTGTCGGCTGGCAACGTCCCATAAACGCAGGTTGCCATCGCTGGCGGCAGTCGCAAGGGTCCCGCCATCCGGAGAGAAGGCCACGGCGTTCGGTGGAACATGGTAGCCCGTCAGCACGGCCAGCTCCTTGCCGGACTCCACGTCCCACAGACGCACATCTCCGGGAATGTTGCCCCAAATGGTGCGGTGGCTGCTGGCCAGCGTCTTGCCGTCGGGTGCAAAGGCCAGCGCGGTGGCAGGCCACTCATAGCCCCGGAGAACGCGGCGTTCCTTCCCGGAAGCCACGTCCCGGAGCCGTACGAGGCCTGGGGCCGACAGACCAAAATCTCTTTCGGCGGACGCCAGGGTTTGTCCATCGGGCGAAAAGGCCAGCGCCAGCGTGGTGTGCGATGGAAACGTGGCCCGCGGTTCCCCGTGGTCGGCATCCCAGACCTTGATTTCGCGGGCAAGCGGCCGGGGGCCTTCACGCGGATCAGCGCCCTCGTGCGAGCCTTCGGCCGTCGCCAGGGTTTTGCCGTCGGCCGACATGGCGTAATGAACCTCGCCATCCAGTCCCTGAACGATGGTCCGGGTTTGACCGGTCTGCAGGTTTCGCAGCCGCAGGGAGTTCTGGCTGCCCACCGCCAGGGTATTTCCGTCCCGCGCGAACCCGAGCCAGAAAACCTTGGACGTGCCCGCAATGCCCTTCAAACGCTGGGTCGGCAAATCCCAGAGGCGAATATGACGCTCGTAGCCGACGGAGATAGCAGTGCGGCCGTCGGTGGGGGAAACCGCGACAGCGCCAACGCTGCCCTGGTGGCCGCGCAGCCGGGCGATTTCCTTGCCGTCGGGCATGCTCCAACCGCGGACCGTCGAATCCCAGCTGCCGGAGACCAGCGTCTTGCCATCGGGCATGAACGCTAGCGCGCT
Organism: Gemmataceae bacterium; assembly: GCA_019752375.1. GTDB lineage: Bacteria > Planctomycetota > Planctomycetia > Gemmatales > Gemmataceae > JAIEMG01. The sequence goes on from JAIEMG010000250.1 coordinate 18,712, forward strand.
GACGCGATTGCCGTGCCCCCGCAGTACGACGGGCTGCTTCTCGGCGCCCAGGTCCCAGATGGCAATTTCGCCGGCGCGATCGCCAAGGGCCGCGGTCGTGCCGTTGGCGGCGATGGCCACACTGCAGAGCGGCGTCCCGTTGCGTGCCAGCGTCCGCAGCAGCTTGGCGGTCCCGACATCCCAGAGCTTGCCCGTGCCGTCGAACGATGCGCTGAGGAGACGGGTGCCGTCACTGCTGTAGGCCAGGGCATAGACGAGCTCTCCATGACCTTGCAGGGTTCCTGTGGGTTGCGCGGTCGTGGGATCGTGCAGGATCACCGTTTTGCCGTGCGCAACGGCGACCGTCGTGCTATCCGGCGCAAAGGCCAGGGCATACACGCTGTCGGTCGTGGGGATGCTGGTCGGACGCTGCTTTCGCGCGGCGACGTCCCAAAGAGAGACCCGATGCTCTTGCGAGGCTGATGCCAACCACTTGCCGTCGGCAGACACGGCGAACGCCTGAATCGGAGTGCGATGGCCCTCGAGGGTCGCCAGCAGTTCGGTGGTCCCCGCGTCCCAAAGTTTGATGGTGCGGTCGTGGCTGGCCGTTGCGAACGTCTTGCCGTCTCCGGTAAAGGCCACTGCCCCGATGCTGTCGGCATGCGCCGGCAATGCGGGTCGCTGCTTCACGGCGGCCACGTCCCACAGCTTGACCGTACAATCCTCGCCGCCGCTGGCCACTGTGCGGCCGTCCGGCGCAAAGGCGACCGCGGAAACGCCGCCCTTGTGCCCCTTGAGGGTGCCAATCAACTCGCGCGAGGCCACGTCGAACAACTCCAGGTACCCCGCTTCCTCGGCCCGACCGCGGGCGAGGGCCAGGGTGCGCCCATCGGCTGAAAACACGGCCGACACCGGGTCCGGCACGGCGATATTTTCAAAGTCGAACGCAAAAGACCCGAGTTCCATGCCGGTCTCAGTATCCCAGGCCAGGAGCAGCCTGGCCTGCGCATGGGGTGCAACCAGGGTCTTGCCGTCGGGCGACAGAGCGAAGAAGGTTCCGGAACTGGTGAGGGTTGGAAGCGTGTGGCGGACCGCTGCCTTGGCCAGGTCCCAGACGAACAACTGGCCATTCAGGTCCACGGACACCAGCAGCTTCCCATTGGGCGCGAAAGCGAGGTGAGCGACGGCCGATCCGACGCCCTTGGGGTGCAGGGCATGGAGATACTCGCCACGCTTGCGATCCCACAAGGTGATGCTGCCGGTGCGGTGGCCGGCGGCCACCAGGACGTTGTCGGCGGAGATTGCCACCGAATAGACCTGCGATTGCAGGGCGTGGCGACCGTCCGGCGCGGTCTTCAGATCCAACGTGCGGTGCGTGCCGGTCGCCGTGTCCCAGAGAATGACCTCCCCCGCGCCAAAGCCTTGCCAGGTTGCCCCGCCGCTGGCCAGCGTCTTGCCGTCGGGCGACAGGGCCAGGCTCTGAATGTCCGCCTGATGCGCGCGCCAGGTTGCCGTCTCCTTGCCGGCGTTCACGTCCCACACCTTGAGCTGCTTGTGCGAAGCGGTAAACAGGCGCTGGCTGTCCGACGAGAAAACCACGCGCTTCACGCGTGCTTCGTGGTCGAGCAGCGTGCGTTGCTCCTGGTGCGCCAGCCGCCACAGGCCGAACCACTCGAAGCCGCGCAGGTCGGACTGGTCGGCGGGCGGGCGTTGCAGTTCGAGGAGATCGTGCGTGCGTGTTATTCGCCCGTTTCCCCAGGCCTGATAGGCGAGGGCAATGTCCGCGAGATAGGAGCGCTTGCGAAACTGGAGCAGGTGCTCCTCGGCCCGTTCCTTGTGCTCGCGCGCCTGCCGCTCCTGCTCCTTCATGGCGTTGTAATTGTCGATCGAGTCGCGCAGATTGCTCTCGGACTCTTGCCATTTCCAGAGGATGCCGCTCAAACCCAGCACGAAAGTGACGATCAACGCTGCCGTGAGCGCTGCCGGCACGGGACGGCGGCGGCACCAGCGCCACCCACGGCGGAGCGCGCCCAGCGGCCGGGCATGCACCGGGTCGCCGTGAAGGTAGCGGCGCAGGTCGTCGGCAAACGCAGCGGCGCTCGGGTAACGATCGTTCGGCTCCTTGGCCATGGCCTTCAGGCAGATGGTCTCCAGGTCGCGCGGCACCTTGTCGTTGAGCGCGCGCGGCGGCCGCGGCTCCTCGTGCAGCACCTGGTGCAGCAACATCCGCACCGTACCGCGAAAGGGCAGCTCGCCTGTCAGCATCAGGTAAAGGATGACGCCCAGGCTGTAGACGTCGGTGCGGCCATCGACGCCATGAGCCTCGCCGCGGGCCTGCTCGGGGCTCATGTAGGCCGGCGTGCCGAGCACTTGGCCGTCGGCCGTCATGGTCGCTTCCTCGGCAGCGCGCTTGGCCAGTCCGAAGTCCATCAGGCGCGGCTGCCCCTGGTCGTCGAGCATGATGTTCGAGGGCTTGACGTCGCGATGGACCACGCCGCGCTCGTGCGCGTAGTGCAGAGCATCGGCCACGGTCGCCAGCCACCCGGCCGCTTCGTCGGTACTCGGCCGTTGCGCCGAGAGCATGTCCGCGAGCGTGACGCCCGGCACGAACTCGCTGACGAGATAGGGCACCCCGTCGATCTGTCCGACTTCGTGAATCGGCACGATGGCGACATGCCGGAGTTGGGCAACGCTGCGTGCCTCGCGGGCAAACCGATCCAGTTCGACACTGCCGGTCAGGTGGCCGCCGCGGGGCACCTTGATGGCGACCAGGCGGTCCAACTCCGGATCGCGTGCCTTGAAGACGGTGCCAAACGCACCGGCCCCCAGACGGTCGAGCAACTCGAATTTGCCGAGCTGCTGTCGTCCCAGCGCCTGCGTTTCCGCTTCCTCCATTTGAAAACTGGATCCGCATCCCTGACACAGGATTTCCGTGCCGGACCGGTGGCCGACCAGCTCCGCGGTATGTTGGCAGTGAGGGCAGATGACTTGCATGAACTGCCTTTGGCAAGATTCGCTGTCGACGGGCCAGATCGTCGAGACACGTAAGTGACTGTAACCCTGGCTCGGAGGGAGAGCAATGGTTTTGCCGCGCCGCGGCCAAGCCCGCCTTCGCACCGACGGTGCCTGGGAGTGTGAGCCGAGCCGGCCTGTCAATCTTGGCGGTGCTGACCAGGGAGGGAAGGGGAATTGCATGTTGGTGCCGTCAGCGCTGGCCTTCGCCAAACACGACAAGCTCCTGCCCCAGCACGCGCACCAGCCGAACCAGCGGCTGCCAGGTCGGCTCGTGCTTGTCCGTCTCGTACTCGTAGAGCGCTCCGGCATCCACTTCTGCCCGGCGCGCCAGATCCATCACCGTCAGTCCATGCGCCAGCCGAAGCGAGAGAAGCCGATCGCCGAAGGAAGCCTCGGGGGTCTTGGCCAGGCAGGCGAGGCAGAGCGCGCGGCCGTGGTTGCGCGGCAACGCGCCTGTCGGGTTGATGGCGACCTTGCAGCGCCGGCAGCTGACCGAGCGGGCCTTTTCCTTCTGGACCGCGTTGAGCGTGTAGCGCACGCCCTGGTCGGACATGCCGACCTGGCGGGCAATTTCCGCGGGCGACAGCCCCTGCTCATAGAGCTCGACGACGCGGCGCCGACGCTCCAGGTCCGTCTTTCGGCCACTAACCATCGTGCGTTCCCTCTGTGGCAGGCTCGCAAAATTCGTTCATTGGTTAACTTACCTCGCGCCCAGCTAACGCGTAAGGGGAAGGACGCCCGCGTGGGTGGACATCAAGCCACAATGCCCGCCAATCCATGATTGACGGGCATTGTGGCTTGATCGGAACGATGGCGGTGGCTCATCAAGCGAACAGATCCAGGAGCGGCTGCCCAGTCGTCACGGGCCGCGACACGCCGTCCTTGCTCAGCTTGCGATCGAGCGGCACTCCCAGGGCGTGGTAGATCGTGGCGCCGAGGTCCTGCGGCCGGACCGGCCGGTCCTTGACGTACGCGCCAATCTTGTCGGAGGCACCGTAAACCGTGCCGCCGCGGATGCCGGCGCCCGCAAGGATGGCCGAGTAGCAGGCCGGCCAGTGCTGGCGGCCCGGTGTCGCACCGGACAGCTGGTTGATTCGCGGCGTGCGGCCGAACTCACCCGCCACCACGACCAGTGTGCTGTCGAGCAGACCGCGGTCGTGCAGATCGTTAAGGAGCGCCGACAGTGCTTCATCCAGCCGCGGCAAGCACCAGCCCATCCCATACGAACCGGTGCCGAAGGCGTTGCCCATGCCCATCTCACCGCCGTGCATGTCCCAACTCGAGCTCGGCGGGCCGCCGCCCTGCTGTCCCGGCGAAGGTCCCGTCCAGCCATTGACGGTGACGAAGCCGACGCCCGATTCGACAAGACGACGTGCCAGCAGCAGGTTCTGTCCCAGCGCATGGCGGCCATAGCGATCGCGCACGATCGGGGATTCGCGTTCCAGATTGAACGCTTGCTTGGCTTCCCGCGCCGTTGCCAGATCGAATGCTTGCCGATGCAGGTCCTGCCATTCCCTCGTGACGCGCTGGCCCTCGTTGCTCATCTCGGCGGGGTCCAGGTTGTCCAGCAAGCGGCGACGCGCCTGGATGCGCTCCTCCGAGGTGTCGGTCGATGCGAACACGTCCGGCGGCTTGAAACCGGGCATGGCGGGATGGTTGTCCGCGGCGCCGACGAACAGCGGGGCATACGGGGCGCCCAGGATTCCGCCGGTGCCGATGTTCGGAGCGCAGAAGACAGGATCGCCGACGCACTTGATCAACCAGACATACGAAGCGACGTTCCGCTGACTCGGCCGAATCTTGGCCAGCACGGAGCCCAGGTAGGGAGAATCCGCGGGAGCGCCCGCCGCGCCGCTCAGGCTGTTGTGCATCGCATCGAAGTGGTTGCTGATGTTGCCGGGGTGCGACATCGACCGGATCAGCGTGAAATGCCGGGTGAGCTTCGCCAGGCGGGTGTGTAGCTCGCTGATGCGCATGCCGGGCACGGCCGTCGCGATCGGATGGTACGGCCCACGGATTTCCGCGGGCGCATCCGGCTTCAAGTCCCATGTATCGAGATGGCTGGGGCCGCCACAAAGAAGGATGAAAATGCACGACTTCTCGCGTGCCCCGGCCGGGCGGCCCGCCGTGCCATCCACGCGGGCAGCGACCAGTCCCGGCAGGCCCAGGCTCAACATGCCCATGCCGCCCGCCTGCAACAGGCGACGGCGAGTGATCGAGTGGGATGACGCAAGCGGCTCGACGTTCGATGAGACGCTCATCGGGTTCCTCCGGAAGGTGGAGAAGGAGGCAGGAGGGTTGGCGGCAGGTGCAGGAGGGAAGCAGACCCCGACCCGCAAGCGTCGAACATACCCGATTGGAGGGACGCTGTCAGGCAAAAATGTCAACAATCTCGAATGGGGTGTGGCAAGTTTTCCTGGCACCTGTAAACCCAGTTGCCGATCGCGTTTGCGCTGGTCTGCCTGCCGGCTTCAGCCGGCTCCCCGTCTGCCACCACCTTCAGGTGGTGGATCCCGCCCGCCTCTTGTCCCTCGCAGCCG
>JAIEMG010000119.1 GCA_019752375.1 Gemmataceae bacterium
GGGCGCCCCCGGGTTTGACGGGGGGTCATGCCCGCCGGGTGGCGGGGGCCTGGTCCGGGTTGGGAGCCCCGGGCCCGACGACAGCGGCCGGCAAATCGCCCGCGACCGCAGGCTTGGGTTTTTCATTTCACCAGCGCGTTTGCACCGCTACCATTCCGGGATCTTCCCGGCCTCGCCGCTGCGCATCTGATTGGGCGACAGGTCCAGCGGTTACGGTCGGGGTTCTCCATAGTCTGCCGACGGGAGCTGTTCATCGACAGCCGAGCCGTCATTCCCTCGCTACAATTCAGGCGCATGCCCACCGAACAGCCCCACTCCGCCACTTCCCCGGCGAACCGGCTGGCCTGGTCTGGGGTTTTCAGCAGATCGTGAGCGCCGTCCATCAGCCTTCCCGCTCGGCACTTCGCCAAATTTTTTGGCGGAACGCTGTCACACTCGCTGCCCGCAGCGAACGTGGAGGTGTAACAGATTGGCGAGCCCCTTCGGCAAGTCGAGAACAAACACTTCTGAACTGAGAGCTGCAAACGCAGCGAGGAGATTCCGATGAAGCGAATTCTGGTTCTGGCGATGGTGGTGGCCCTGTTCTCGGTGGCGGGCACCGTGCGGGCGGACGAAAAGGCAAAGCCGGCACTGAAGGCCACGACGCCCCCGGCGGCGGCGAATGCGGGGAAGTTGACCCTCAAGTTCGAAACCACGAAGACCGAGGCCGAGCTGAGCGGTAAAGGCAGCGGCGGCAAGGGAAGCTTTAGTGGCGGCAAGGGTTACGGCTGCTACAGCGGCGGCAAGGGTTGCTACAACATCTGCAAGAGCTATTGCGGCTACAACAACTGCTACAACTATGGCTGCTACAGCTCCTGCTACCAGCCGTGCACCGACTACTGCTACCAGCCGTGCTACCAAACCAGCTATCAGCCGTGCTACCAGCAGTGCTACACGCCCTGCTACAGCTCCTGCTGCTATAAGCCGTGCCACAACTCCTGCTGCCGGTCGCACTGCGGCTACAAGAGCTGCTGCGGCTCCATCGGGACCCTGTCGGCGGGCTACGACGTGACGCCTCAGTCCACCGTCGCCCGGACCGACGCCACGTTGAAGCTTCCGGCCTCGTTTGCGAAGTAAGCGAAGTCCGTGACGCAAGGTGCCCCTCGACACTGCTGCGGCAGTGTCGAGGGTCGTCCTTTTTGCGGTCGGGAACCGGGGCTGGCAGCGGTTTCGCTGGTGCAGGAAGTGAGCGGCAGACTCTACGTGAACACATTCTTCCAGCTTCGCTTCCCTCGCCTGCAGACAGGAGCGATCGGTCGCCGTTACCCGCCCCCGTTGCCTCACTACACCCTCAGGAAGACAGTAACGCTGCCTTTCATTCCCAGACACGAGACGATCTTGCAGGGTCCGGTGCGTCCGCGCGAGTACGCTTGACGCACCTACGGCTGCCGCCCGCAATCCGGACCGCGGTCCCAGTATTCCTGCTCCATCTCGCCCCTGTTCCGTTCGGGAAACGGCCGCCCAATGCGTGTGTACCCCAACCGCGCTCCCTCCATTGCTTTACTCGGCAAGCGCTGCTCGAACTGTTCCAGAAGCAGTTTCAGTCCCGGCACCAAGATCGAGACGCGAAAGCGGTCGCCTGCCCGGGTGCGGATGATGAACCACGAGTTGACGGCACCGTAGGACAGTTCCTGCACCTCATTCCACGGGATGAAACGTCGCCCACGCCAGGGCGAGCGGCAATCGAGCCCTTCCGACGACAGGACTACCGAAAAGCACAGCGATTCCCACAGCAGCGGCGCGCTCAGGCCGCCGAACAGGAGGTACAGGAAGACGATGGCGAAGACGTCGCCGTCCTTCCGGGGCGGGTTGAAGAACAGGAGCACGGTAATGCCCAGCGGCGGCACGAATGCCATGAAGTACGAGAACCAGCGGAACACCATGCTGTGACGGATCCGCACGGTGCCGGCGACCGGGTCGGCCACGGGCCTCTCGCGCTGGGCCGCCCACAGGAGCAGGCCCATGAACGCCAGCACGGAAATGCTGATGATCGGGTAGAAGAACGGCCCCATGCGATTACCTCTCTCCGGACGACTGGACCATGCGGCGATGGCTTGGCTTTCGCCGGCATTTCCCTATGGTTAGCTCCAAATCTGCCATTCCCTGCGAGATTCCTGTCATGTCACCACCCGTGCCGCCCTTTTGGTTCAAGCAGCGTCAGGCCAAGCTCGAGCCCGCGGGCGAAAACACCTACCGGATCACGGCGCCCAACCTGGGCGAGACGTTCATCACCATTCGCCAGACCGACAACGGCCGCTGGGTGGCCGTGCTCAAGCAGAGCGCGGATGGTCCCGACACGGTGGTCAGTGAACCGCGCTCCGAAAATCTTGCGGACGCCTGGCAGGCGGCGTTCGAGTTGTATCGCGAAACGGTGATTGTCTGAGCGGCGCCGCGAGCAGTCAACGGAAGAAATGAACCACGGCATGGCCCGCAAACGGCCCAGTGATGATCCTGGCTGGCTTCGCGACCGCTGGCTGGGTCTCCTTGCCGGCCTCGGCGCGAAACCCACTGCGGCTTTGAAGGCATTTGACCAGCTCAGCGCCCGCTATGCCGAGCCGCAGCGGCACTATCACACGATCGAGCATATTGGCCACGTCCTGCAAGCCGTGGACGCGTTGTGTGAAACGGTTCGGCCGCGCGATCACTCGGCGTTGCTGTTGGCCGTGTACTTTCACGACGCCATCTACGATCCGCGCGCGGCGGACAATGAGGAACGCAGTGCCGTCGTGGCGGCGGCCGGGCTGAAGAAGCTCGGTGTGACCAAGGACACGATTGCGGTGGTGCGCGAGCTCATTCTCAAGACGAAGCATCACGACGCCGGGGAAGGCGACATTGATGGCCAGATCCTGATCGATGCCGACCTGGGCATCCTTGGCGCGTCACCGGCGATGTACGACCGATATGCACAGGCGATTCGTTGCGAGTATGCTTGGGTACTGGAAGACGCCTATCGCGCGGGCCGCAGCGCCGTGCTGAAGAAATTCCTCGAGCGGCCGCACATCTATCGCACGCCGACCTATCAGGCGACCGAAGCGCGGGCACGGCGCAACCTTCGGCGAGAGGTGCGCCTGCTGGAACGGTCATCTCCTTGATTCCGTGTCTTGGCGTGTACCTCGGCAGCCACCAAGGCACCATCGCCGAAGCGCAGCCAGCCCTGCCGCGGCCCCGATTGGCACGTCAATTGCTTCTAAAATCACTCCAATTACAGATTCCTTTTTCAGGAGGCACTCCCATGGCAGAGTTCAAGAACAAGGTCAAGGACGGGATCGACAGCGCGGCCAGCAAGGCCAAGCAAGCGACCGAAAAGGCCAGCGATGCAGTGAAAGAAACCGCCCAGAAAGCGGGCGAGAAGATGCAAGAGGCCGGCAAAAAGGTTCAGAAGCAGGCGAAGTGAGTTCGACCTGTCGTTCGGACCTTCCTTCGCGCGACGGTGGCTCGCCACCGTCGCGCCGACGAACCCGGCTCGCATATCCCGGACGGTTCTCCTGCCGCGAAGTCCTTCCGGACTTGCTAAAATGGTCCTCCATCGCCTGATCGTGGAGGAGCCGCCATGCATCGACTGTCGCTGCTCGTCATTGTCCTGATCATCGGCGCCGGCACATCTCTATTCGCCACCTTTGACGACAAACCGGACCAGGAACGCCCGCCCAAGCAGGCGGCTGCCCTGCCGCGGCAACTGCCGGGGGTGCAGGCCAGCGGCGCCATCCTCTTGCCGAATCAGTGGTCGCTGCGTCCTGTCGGCCGCCAGATCGAGCTGGGCGATTTTCCCGTCAACCTGGCAGTGCATCCCAGGGGCCTCTGGATCGCCGCGCTGCACGCCGGGTACAGCGAACACGAAGTGATCATCGTCGATACCAAGCGGCAAAAGGTCACCTGCCGGGTGCGGATGGACCAGGCGTTCCATGGCTTGACGTTCGCGCCAGACGGCAAGACGCTCTTCGCCAGCGGCGGGGAGTTCGAGGTCGTCCATGCCTATGACTTCAACAACGGTCTGCTGGCGCGCCATCGGGAGATCGCCGTCGCCGATGCCAAGGATACGTTTGTGGTCGGTGGGTTGGCGGTCGATGCCAAGGGGAGCACGCTGTTTGCCGCGGGCCCCTGGGGCAGCGCCGTCGCCATGGTACCGCTGGATGCGCCGGAGAAGCGAAGCACCGTCGCCGTTGCCAAGGACAGCTATCCCCTGGCGTGCCTGCCGGACCGGGAGGGCAAGCGCCTGTTCGTGAGCCTCTGGAAAGACGCCGCCGTCGCGGTCATCGACCTGGAAAAGAAGCAAGTGACTGCCTCCTGGCCGACGGAGAAGCACCCGACGGAGATGGTCCTCTCACCCAAGGGCGACGTCCTCTATGTTGCTTGCGCCAACTCGACGCGCGTCAGCGTCTTCGACGCCGCCACCGGCAAGGGGCTGGAAACGATCAACTGCGCGCTTCATCCAAAAGCGCCCAACGGCAACACGCCCAATAGCATCGCCCTGACGCCCAACGGCGAGATGCTCTTCGTCGCCAACGCCGACGCCAACAACCTGGCGGTCTTCAACACGGCCGAGGCCGGCAAGTCGAAACCGCTGGGTTTCATTCCGGTCGGCCGCTATCCCACGTCGGTGCGCTACAACCCGGTGGACCACCGGTTGTACATCGCCAACGGCCAGGGCACGTCGCCGCGCGCCAACGTGCAAGGCCCCAACCCGCTTTTACCGCCGAACATGACGACCCGCCAGTACATCGGCAGCCTCTATCGCGGCACCCTGGGAATCATCGACCTACCCTCGCCGGAGCAGATGGCCGGCTACAGCCGCGCTGCCTACCTGTGCAGCCCCCTTCGCGCGGACGCCGGCGTGACGGCGGAACGGCCCGCGGACAATCCCATCCCGGCCAAGGTTGGCGAGGCCAGCCCGATCAAGTATTGCATCTACGTCATCAAGGAAAACCGCACCTACGATCAGGTCTTCGGCGACATGAAGGAAGGCAACGGCGATCCGAATTTGTGCATTTTCCCCGAGAAAGTCACGCCCAACCATCACAAGCTGGCCCGCGAGTTCGTGCTGCTCGACAATTTCTACTGCGAGGGCGAGGTATCGGCCGACGGGCATGAATGGTCGATGGGCGCTTACTGCACCGATTTCGTGGAAAAGATCTGGCCGCTGAGCTATCGCGGCAGTCCGTTGAAGAAGCTGGGCTTCTACCCATCCGAGGGCGAGAAAGACGCGATCGCTCGCCCCGCCGGCGGCTACCTCTGGGACCGCTGTGCGGAGGCCAAGGTCAGTTACCGCAGCTATGGAGAGTGGATTGCCACGCCGAAAGACCCGAAGGAGCCGGGCAAGCCGCGCGTCAAGGCGCTGGAGGGCGAGCACTTCGATCCGGGCTTCCGCGGCTACGACCTCGACACGCCCGACCAACTCCGTGCCGACCGCTTCATCGCGGAGCTGCGCCGGTTCGAAAAGGAGGGCGGCATGCCGCGGCTTTCGATCCTCCGCCTGCCCAACGACCACACCGCGGGCACGCGCGTCGGAAAGCCGACGCCGACCGCCTACCTGGGCGATAACGACCTGGCGCTCGGCCGGGTGGTGGAGGCAGTCAGCAAGAGCAAGTTCTGGAAGGAAACGGCCATCTTCGTGGTCGAGGACGATGCCCAGAACGGCTCCGATCACGTCGACGCCCACCGCACCGTCGCGCTCGTGATCAGTCCCTACACCAAACGCAAGCACGTCGATTCATCGTTCTACTCCACCAGCAGCATGCTGCGGACGATGGAGTTGATCCTCGGTCTGCAGCCGATGAGCCAGTTCGACGCCGCCGCGCGGCCGATGTACCACAGTTTTCAGGCCAAGCCGGACCTGACGCCGTACCAGCACGTGGCGGCCAACGTGGACATCAAGGAGACCAATCAGCCCAGCGCGTGGGGCGCCAAGCTCTCGGAGGAATTCGACCTGAGCAAGGAGGACGCCGCGGACGATCTGCTCTTCAACGAGGTAATTTGGCGCTCCGTGCGCGGGCCCAAGTCGCCGATGCCGCCGCCGGTCCGTGCCGCGTTCTTCTTCCCGCACTTGAAGGACGAGAAAGATTGACGTGCTGCTTTGGGCCGCAACGTGGGCCACGAGATGTGGCAACAAGGGCCGATTCTTCGCCCACTTCCGCAGCCGCAGGCTTCAGCCTGCGAATGACCGACCGAGAGGCTTCGGCTTCTCGGAGCAGAACGCCGCCAGCGCTTCGTGTAGCGGAACTCGCCAGAGTTCCGAATCGCTTCCAGTCGCACGGAAGTCTGGCGACTTCCGCTACACGGTTTCAGCCAGTCGCACGGAAGTCTGGCGACTTCCGCTACACGGCGCGCGACAGCTCGTCTTGCAATTGATTCACTGGCTCTTCAGCTTGGGAAGTAAGCCCCTGAGACAGGATCGGACGCCGACCCGTCCGATTCGGAACAGCACGGGCGGAGCTGAAGGTGCCAGGATAATTTGCCACCCCGTCCACGATTCCGGGGCGATTTTTACTTGCCGTACGCCCCACCCACCGTTACCCTGGCAGTTGATCGACCTCCGCAGGATCGCTTCACCAGGGGGAAGCGATCCCTTGCCAACCAGCTTTCCGCCTCGCCAACGCATCGACCCGCCGCCGTCTCACCGACGACCAGAGGGCAAGTCGCATGTTCAAGATCTCGGGCGCCACACCGCGCAATCGCCAGGATGTCACGCGCCGTAGTTTTCTCCAGGCCGGCGTGCTGGGCCTGGGTGGTCTGGCATTGGCAGACGTGCTTCGGCTGCGTTCGGCCCGGGCAGCGCCAGTTGCACGCGACACCAGCGTCATCCTCTTCTGGTGCAGCGGCGGTCCCGGCCACATGGAAACCTGGGACCCGAAGCCCGATGCTCCCGCGGAATATCGAGGGCCGTTCGGCGCCATCGACACCCGCTTGCCCGGCGTGCAATTCAGTGAGCTGATGCCTCACCAGGCGCGCGTCCTGGACAAATTGGCGGTCCTGCGCACGGTAAATCACGGTTCGGGCGACCACACCAAGGCCAATCACTGGATGTTGACCGGCTTCGAAGGCCCTGCCTTCAACTCGCCGGATTTCCAGGTGCAGCGTCGACCGGCGATGGGCAGTGCCGTTGCCAAGTTGCGCGGTCCCAACCAGCCCGGCATGCCGCCCTACGCCGCCATCCCGCACCTCCGCGGCGGCACGGACAACTTCTTTCACTACGCGGCTTATCTTGGGGGTGGTTCTAACCCGTTCATCTGCGAATCCGACCCGAATGCAGCGGAGTTCCGCGTCAAGAACCTGGCGTTGCCGGGCGACATGTCGTTCGATCGCCTGGAGAGCCGCCGCGAGGTGCTCGGTCTGATCGAAAAGGTCCAGCGCGCCGGCAGCAGCCGGGCCGCGGACATGGGCGAGCACTATCAACGAGCCTTCGAGCTGCTCACCAGCAAGCGCGTCGCCACCGCATTTGACATCGGTGCGGAACCGGCCGCCGTACGCGATCGGTTTGGGCGCCATACCTTCGGGCAGAGCGCTTTGCTGGCCCGGCGTCTCGTCGAGGCAGGCGTGACGTTCGTCACGGTCAACTGCGTTCCATGGGACCACCACGGCACGCCGCCGCAGTTGAAGACCGAGGAAGGCGCGCGAAAGCTGATCCCGGCCCTGGATTGCGCCATCGGCACGCTGGTGGAAGATCTCATCCAGCGCGGTCTCTACGAAAAGACCCTGATCGTCGCAATGGGCGAGTTTGGCCGGACGCCGCGAATGAACAAGGACGCCGGCCGCGATCACTGGGGCAACACGTTCAGCGTTCTGATCGGTGGCGGCCGCATGAAGATGGGACAGGTGATCGGCCGAAGCAGCGCCAAGGGCGAGTATATCGTCGATCGGCCGCTCAGCCCGCAGGACGTGGTGGCCACGGTCTATCATCACCTCGGCATCGACGGACATTCCGTCAGCTTCCTCGACGGCCTGCGTCGTCCCTTCCACCTGATCGAGAATGGCCACCCGATCCGCGAATTGATTGCGTGACTGCGGGCGAAGTAGCCCGTGCTCGGCTTCACAAGCGAACCATTGGTGCAAATCGACTCGGGCAACTCGAGCGTTTCGCTCCGCCAGCCCGCAACCTCGGCGCCGGAGCCATGGCAGGCGCCCTACAATCGGCAGCGTCGCGCACGTCTTCTGACTCCCTGCACGGCAGCGCAGGCTGCCGCGACATGAACAATTCCCCCAACGGCGCTTCGACTCACTGCATCGCAACGTCCAGCCGACAATAGTGGAACCGGTGTCCCCGGGCACGACGCGTCGGAGGCGAATCAGGAAGGAGTCCATCGATCATGCGGTGCCTCGGACGGCGGAAGGAATTGAGCCTGAGCGTGGTCTTGGCGATGGTTTGGTCGGCCAGCGGCTGCATGAGCTGCTCGCGACCGCAAACACCGCCGGCCGTGCAAACGCACGAATCTTGCCAGGCGGTCCCGAAGTGCTGCCGGGATCACATTCACATCTTCGTCGTCAACGGACTGACCCTTGTGCCGCATCTTTACGGCAGCATGAAGGACATCGACAGGTACGTCGAAGGGTTGGGCTTCGAGCGTCCTCCCATGGCCTGCCAGTATTACAAGTGGGACTTCATCGAGCAGATCCGCCGCATCCACGGCGAAGACCCGCAAGGCCACTTTGTCCTCATCGGATACAGCATTGGCGGCGGCGTCGTCCACTCCATCGCCCACGAACTGGTCAACGACGGCATCCCCATCGACTTGCTGGTGTTCATCGATCCACATTCGTTCTGCCAGAACCTCGATGACCGCCCGGCAAACGTCCGCCGGCTGGTCAACATTATCTCCAAGGGGCCGTGCCTGGGCAGTTGCACGCGGCGTTGCGAGGCAAACCACTGCGTGGACGATACCTGGCACCTGACCGTGCCGCAGAATGAGCGCACCTTGAAGATCCTGGCCGATGAACTTGCCGCCCTGGTCGCGCAACTGAACAGCCCGCCGGTCGCCAACGCGACTGCTGAACCCGTCACTCCCGCCACGCACGCAGCTGAGCGCTGAATCGGAACTGGGCACCGACTGTGTTCGGTGGGCCAGACACTCTTGTGCCGGCCAGACAAGAGTGTCTGGCCCACCTTGCCAGGTATCAAATTGGCCCACCTGCAGTATAAATCAGTGGCAAGATGGGCATTCGGCATTCTCTTCGTGCTGGCGGGCATCAACCATTTCGTGCAACCGGACTTCTACGTGAAGATCATGCCGCCCTATCTCCCCTGGCACCGCGCCCTCGTCGCCGTCAGCGGAGCGGCCGAGGTCGTTCTTGGCGTGCTGCTGCTGATTCCACGGTGGACAATGCTGGCCGCGTGGGCATTGATCGCACTGCTGGTCGCTGTTTTCCCCGCCAACGTGCACATGGCGTGGAACGCCGAGCTGTACCCAACGATTCCGCCGCCGGTCTTGTGGGCTCGATTGCCGCTCCAGGGCCTGTTGATCGCCCTGGCGTACTGGTTCACGCGCGAAAAGTGACAGGTCGCCATCACGTTTCCAAATTCCAGTCGAACTCCGCGGTGATCGGCAAATGGTCGGACGGCTCCTTCCGCGAAGGAAGCAGCGTCTGATCGTGGATCGCAGGCACGTCCATGGGCCGCGCTCGCAAATCGGCAGTATGGAAAAGATAGTCGATGCGCTTCGCCTTGCCGTTGGCGACGCAACTCGCCAGCTCAGGCCGCCCGCCGTAGGCATCGGCAAGGTCCGCGGTCTGCAGCGCCTGGACCACCGAGCTCTGCGCCGTGACGTTCAGATCTCCGCAGATGATCCAGCTTGCACAGCCAGGGGCCAGGCCTGCTCGCGCATCGAGGAGCTCGCGCATCTGCCGCAAGCCGAGTTGTTTTGCTGGCGGCGTTCCAGGTGGGTCCCATTTCAAGTGGGTGTTGGCGATGGCCACTTGCCGTCCTGCTTGCTCGACCGCCGTGACCAGGGCGACGTTGCCGGAATGCGGCTGCGTGCCGCTGCCGTCGGCGTAGTGAAGGATACGGACCGTGCGAAATGGCACCGCGGCCACCCTCGCGAAGGTGGCGCAGCCGTCGGCCTTGCCGGCTCCCTTGCCGGCGTATTTCCCTTCGTAACCGCGGGATGCCAGATGCTCCGCGAGCAGCCAGTACACGTCGCTTTCGATTTCCTGCAGGCACACCACGTCCGCAGCCAGTTGCGCAATCCGGGCGAGCAGCGCCGGGTGCCGGTGCGCGGGGTCGAGGAACTGAGGGTCGATGCCCGGATACCACGCCGCGTTGATGTAGCCGTCGGCCAGGATGTTGTACGATGCGACAGTAAACGTCATGGGGTGATCGATGAACGACGATCTCGCGGCAATCTTGCTGGCCGGAGAGATCGATTGAGGGGATACTGAAACCGCACGGCCGTATTGTACCCGGCAACCATTGATCGACGACGAGAGGTTTGCGATGAAACGCGGTGGCCCAATGACGATGCGAGCGCTGGGGACGGGCGGGTTGCTCGTTCTCCTCTTTCGCGCCATGGTCCCGGCGCAAGACGTCACGCCGAAGGACGTCGAGGAGTTCGCCAAGCGCTTCACGCGAACGGCCGAAATGGTCCCGATGCGCGACGGGGTGAAGCTGCACACCATCGTCTATGCACCAAAGGAGCAGAAGGGGCCGCTCCCGTTCGTCATGATCCGCACGCCCTACGGGGTCGAGTCGCGCGGGCCGAAAGCGCTCAAGGAATACTTGAAGGACTTGGCCGACGAAGGCTACATCTTCGTCTTTCAGGACATCCGCGGCCGACACAAGTCGGATGGACAATTCGTGATGATGCGCCCGCCGCGCGATCCGAAGGACGCCAAGGCCATCGACGAAAGCACCGACACGAACGACACCATCGACTGGCTCCTCAAGAGCGTGCCGAACAACAATGGCCGCGTCGGCATGTTGGGCGTCAGCTACCCGGGCTGGCTGACGGTGATGGCACTGCTCGATCCTCACCCCGCGTTGAAGGCTGCGTCGCCGCAAGCGCCGCCCGCCGACATGTTCCTCGGCGACGACTTCCATCACAATGGCGCCTTTCGCCTCAGTTACGGCTTCGAGTACGTCGCCATGATGGAGACGGACAAGGGCAACACCAACTTCAAGTTCGACCGCCACGACACGTTTGAGTGGTATCTGAAGCTTGGAGCGCTGTCGAACGTCAATCCCAAGTACTTCAAGGGCAAAATGCCGACGTGGAACGACTTCGTCACCCATCCTAACTATGACGACTTCTGGAAGAAGCAGGCATCGGCGCCGTACCTGAAGCGCGTCTCGGTGCCCACGCTGCACGTCGCCGGCTGGTTCGATCAGGAGGACTTCTACGGTCCGCTCAAGACCTACGAACTGCTGGAAGCCCACGACAAGAACGATCAGAATTTCCTGGTGGTCGGCCCCTGGAATCATGGCGGCTGGCAGTCGGGGCCAGGCGACAAGCTCGGCAAGATCGCGTTCGACAGCGACACGGGCAAGCACTTCCGTTCGCGGGTGCAGGCGGCGTTCTTCGCTCGCCATCTCAAGGACAAGGGCGAGAAAACACCCGAAGCGCTGATGTTCCAGACCGGCAGCAACCAGTGGGTCTCGCACGAACGCTGGCCGCCGAAGGATGTCGCCACTCGCAAGCTCTACTTCCACCCGAACGGCAAGCTTGCCTTCAACGCACCGGCGGAAGCCACGTCCGCGTTTGACGAGTACGTGTCCGATCCCGCCAAGCCGGTGCCGTATCGTCCGCGTCCCGTCACGCCGACCTACCCCGGCGCGGAATGGCAGGTGTGGATGGTGGAAGACCAGCGATTCACGCAGCATCGTCCCGACGTGCTGACCTACGAGACCGAACCACTGGAGGAAGACGTGACCGTGGCGGGCTCGTTGACGGCCCACCTCTTCGGCGCCACCAGCGGCACCGACTGCGACTGGATCGTCCGCCTGATCGACGTCTACCCGGAGAAGGTGGAGAAAGCCCCGAACATGGGCGGCTATCAGCTGCTCATCAGCGGTGAACCGATGCGCGCGCGGTTCCGCAAGAGCTTCGAGAAGCCCGAGGCGGTCGCGCCGGGCGAGGTGAACGAGTACACCATCGACCTGCACTGGAGCCACCACTGCTTCCGCAAGGGACACAAGATCATGGTGCAGGTCCAGAGCACCTGGTTCCCGCTGATCGACCGCAATCCGCAGAAGTACGTCCCCAACATCTTCGAAGCCAGGGACGAGGACTTTCAATCGGCGCGGCAGCAGGTCTATCGCTCTCCCAAACATCCCTCCGCCATCAGCATGCAGGTCATGAAGAATGCCGCCCGCGCCGACGATGCGGAGATCGGCAAGCATCTGAAGGAGAAGGGAGTCGCGGTCACCGAGACGAAAGGCGCCGTGACTGGGGTTGCTGTCAAGGACGGCACCAAGCTGACCGACGCGGACTTCAAACAGATCGGTCGATTGACATGCCTCAAGACCCTGGACGTGAACAATGGCCTCACCAACGAACGGTTGGCGCTGCTCGCGGAGCTGGGTGAGCTGGAATACTTGCAGACCAATCTGGCGCAGATCACGGACGATGGCCTGAAACCGCTGGCACAGCTCAGAAACTTGCGCAACCTGAAGATGTTCCATCCCGGCGCATCGTTCTCCGGCGCGGGCCTGGCGCACCTCGCGGAATTGCCGCGCTTGCAACAACTGACCGTCGCCGGCTCCCTCGCCTTCAATGACGAAGGCATGAGAGCGGTCGCCAAGCTGACCAAGCTCACGGAGTTTCGCACCTGGCACGCGGGGGCGACGCAGGACGGCGTCAAGATGCTGAAAGAACTACCCAATCTCAAAAATCTGCACCTGGGCCAGCGTCTCACTTACAAGCCGCCCGCGTGCCCGACCGATGAAACCATCGCTATCGTCGCCGAGTTGAAATCCCTCGAATCGCTGCAACTCGCCGAAGCTCGCTTCACCTTTGCGGCTCTCCAGAAGCTCAAGGAACTGCCTGCACTCAAGAAGCTGACGCTCGAAGGCATCGAGATGCCGAAAGCAGATGTAGATCGCCTGCAGAAGGAGCTGCCCAAGGTGAAAGTCGAGTGGACCGAACCGAACGAGACGTACAAGAAGCGGATTCGAGCATTGTTCGGAGCAGAGTAGAACTCTCAACAAGACCTGGCGAGCGCGGTGTGTGAACCCTCGTACCCAAGCTCTGGAGCCTGTGAAAAAATTGCAAAATGGGCTATCGCATCGTGTAGCGGAAGTCGCCAGACTTCCGTGCAACAGGATGTCGCTCGGAACTCTGGCGAGTTCCGCTACATGACTTGAAGCGCATCGTGTAGCGGAAGTCGCCAGACTTCCGTGCAACAGGATCTCCCTCGGAACTACATGAAGCGCGCCGTGTGGCGGCCAGACGTCCAGCCTTGCGGCCGTGTCTCCACTAGCTGCGTTCTGTTCCGCCAAGCCGGAGCTTGGGTACGAGGAGAAAGAATGCCAGATCAGACACGGATTGTTGGTCCCGGCCCCAACGGCGGCACCGTCCGCACCCCATCCGGCGAAGTCTTGCACCCTCCGGCAGACTGGGTGCTGCTGCCGCCGGGCGATGCCACGTTGACCCGTCGCGTCAAGGCGGCCGGCCCGACCTGGACGGTGCAGGAGAAACGCGGCCGGAAGACCTTCTCTCGCGGCGTGTGGGCGTCGGCTGCCATCGTCGAGCAAGTGCGCGCGGAGCTGGAGGCCGAGCGCGCAACGCCTGGATACGCCAAGAAGCAGGTGGCGGCCGTCCGTCGGCGGGAGGTGCAGCAGGCCGGCTACGTCGAGGACTTCCACGCGGCGGTGCGGACCTTCCTGGACTTTGCTCTTGCTCACGCCGATGTCGCCGAACGCCTGGCCAAGGTGGTGACCGAGCACGCGACACCAGTCGGCAGCGGCACCGTGGCGCGAACCAAACGTATTCCGATCGAACGCCGGGCGGAGGCTGCCGTCATCGCCTGGCTACGTCACGCCACTACCGGCTATGACGGCATGGTCATCCCACGCATCAAGGGCAAACGGCGGGAAGTGCGGCGAATGCTGGCGGAACAGTCCCGAAAACTGCTGTGGGCCTACCGGGCGGGAAACGCGATTGACGCCACGACCTGTCCGCTGGCGCGTGCCCTGGCCAAAATCCCAAGCGCGATGCCGGAGTGAGCTTTGTTCCTGGCCCGGCACGTTACAAACGTGCCCCACGGTATCCCCAGGTGAGTTTTATTCTTCCTCGGTGGGATCGGCGGTCGGCGTACCACCGCCTTGCAGGCGCTGGCGGACGCGGAGCCAGGCATCCACGTTCAATTCATGGATGATGCCGTCCGAATCCAGCTCCATGCCGGTGACGAGTTGTGCCCACAGGACCATGTGGCCCACGCCACCCTCGGTCAGCACCGGCGCGTCCCAGACGCGGGCCGTGCGGTCGTCGCTGCCGGTCATCACCCGCTTGCCGTCGCGACTGAAGGCCACGGCGCCGACCCGATCGGTGTGCAGCAGCGGCGGACCGATGGGCTTGCCGGTGCCGATCTCCCAGAAACGGGCCGCGTTGTCTTCCGCCCCGGTCAGCACGATCTGGCCCAGGGGGCTGAAGGCCACGCTGGCCACAGCTCCCTGGTGCTGCAGCGGCAGCCCGACGGGATTGCCGTTCGCCACGTTCCAGAGTCGGGCCATCTTGTCCTGACAGCCGGTCAGCACGGTCTTGCTATCGGGGCTGAACGCTACGGCCAGCACTGCCTCCGGATGAAGCAGCGGCTTGCCGACCAGCTTCCCGGTGGTGGTTTCCCAGAAGCGGACACGCTTGTCCTCGCAAGCGGTCGCGAAGGTCTTGCCGTCCGGACTGAACGCCACCGACGTCACCTTGTCGTCGTGCTTGATCGGACCGACCAGGAGTTTGCCGTTGCGCGCATCCCACACGCGCGCCATCTTGTCCCAGCTGCCGGTCACGACCTTGTCATTGCCGGGACCGAAAGCGACGGCGGGCACTGCATTCTCGTGCTGGAGGTTGTGGAGGAACTTTCCCGAACGCGCGTCCCAGATTTGCGCCCAGACGTCGTTGGTGCCGGTGGCCACCAGCTTCCCGTCGGGACTCAGGGCCACCGACATGACGGCAAAGGGATGCTTGAGCGACGGCATGCGTGGCTGGCCCGTCTCCGCGTCCCAGAAGCGTACGCGGTTGTCATACTCGCCGGTCAGGATCGTGGTGCCTTCGGGCGTGAAGCCGACGCCGGTGACGATGGCATCGAGCTTCAGTCGCGCCTTCGTTGTTCCCAGGGCCGCGTTCCACAGGCGTGCGGTACCGTCCGAGCAACCGGTCAACAACGTCAGTCCGTCGGAGCAGAAAGCCACGGAGCGAACCTCGCCGCGGTGGGGCAGCGGAATGCCGATGGCCTCGCCGGACTCCAGGTTCCACAGGCGTGCCGTCTGGTCCCAGCTGCCGGTGAGCACGGTCGTGCTGTTGCGGCCGAACGCCACCGCTCCGACGCGATCGCGATGCATCAGCGGCTTGCCGATCTGCTTGCAGGTATCGGCATCCCACACAAGGGCGGCACGCGTGAGCCGGCCGCCGCCCGTGACGATCTTCTTGCCGTCGGGACTGAAGGCCACCGCCATCACCGTATCGGCGTGCTGCATCGGCGGGTAGCGTACCTTGTCCATTCGCTCGCCGCTGTTGGCGTCCCAGAGCTGGGCCGTCTGATCGAAGCTGCCCGTCACAATCGTTTGTCCGTTGGGGCTGAAGGCGATGGCAGTGACCGGTTGCTGGTGTTCCATCCGCTTGCCGACGCGCTGGCCGGTGGCAATGTCCCAGATCTGGGCAGTATCGTCGTAGCAGGCCGTGGCCACGCGACGGTTGTCGGGGCTGAACGCGACGGCGGAGACGACGGCGGCGTGCTTGAGCGGTGCGCCGACCGGCTTGCCGGTACCGACGTTCCAGATGCGTGCCGTGCGGTCCGAGCTGGCGGTGGCGACCATCTGGCCATCCACGCTGAATGCGGCTCCCATGACGAAGTTCTCGTGTTGGATCACGAGCGGTTGGTCCTGCGCCTGCGGCCGGTAGGGCAGACCGGTGGCCAGGTCCCAGACGCGGGCAGTGCGGTCCTCGCCGCCGGTGATCGCCAGCCGGCCGTCGCGGCTGAAAGCGACGGCGAGGACGGGCTTGTCGTGCTGCACGCAGTTCTTCAGCGTGTGCAGATGGCTGCTCCAGCGATCGACGTTGGCGCGGATGGCCCGCTGCAGGTCCTCGGCATCCTTCGGCGCGATTTCCAGGCTGCGTGCCAGCCAGAGCATGCCGCGATTGACGTCGCCTTTCTCGCACAGGCGCAGTCCCTGGTCCAGCGCCAGGCTGGCGGACATGCGTTCGAACCGCCGGCGGTTGGTGTCGGCGATCTTGAGCTTTTCGGCCGTTTCGCGCGCTTCGCGCAGGGCGTGTTCCGTCCGTTCCTTGGCAATTTCCAGTCGCTTCGTCGCCCGCGCTTGCAAGACACCGAAGCCGAGCGACAGGCCGACCACCGCCAGCAGCGCCACGACCGCCAGGGCACCGACTCCCGCAAGGACGGGATTGCGTCTGCACCAGCGAACGCCTCGGGCGGCCGCACTGATCGGTCGGGCCAGGATGGGCTCGTGATTCAGGAAGCGATGCAGCTCGTCGGCCAGGTCGAGCGCGGATGGATAGCGCCGGCGCGGCTCCTTCTCCAGGCACTTGAGGCAGATGGTCTCCAGGTCGCGTGCCACCTTCGGCTGCAGGCGCGAGGGTGGCACCGGGTCCTCGGAGAGCACTTGCAGCATGGTGTCCAGGGCGGTTTCGCCGCGAAAGGGCGCCCGGCCGGTCAGCAGCTCGTAGAGGATGGCCCCGAGGGAATAGACGTCGGCGGTTGGACCGACTTCGTTGCCCCGGCCGCCGGCCTGCTCGGGCGCCATGTAGCTGGGCGTACCGACCACGCCGCCGCTGTGGCTCAGGGCGGAGGCGCTTTCCAGCTGCTTGGCCAGGCCGAAGTCCGTGATCTTCGGTGTCGAGAGTCCCGAGTCGAGCGTCGAAAGGCGCAAGTCCAGAGTCAAGCTACCTGACGCAAACTCTCGACTCTCGTCACTCGATTCTCGACTGGACAGCAGGATGTTCGCCGGCTTCAGATCGCGATGAATGATGCCGCGCAGATGGGCGACATGAATGGCGCGAGCCAGGGTCTCGACCAGCAGCGCGGAAGTGTGAGCGGATTGCGGAGCGCCTCCCAGGCGCTTCGCCAGGCTGCCGCCGTCCACGTATTCGAGGGAGAAGTACGGACGGCCGTCCTGATCGCCAACTTCGTAGATCTGCACGATGTTCGGATGATGCAGCCGGGCGACGGCTTCGGCTTCGCTGCGAAAGCGGCCGAGGCTCTTGGGGCCCGCGTGATTGCCGGCCAGCACCATCTTCAAGGCAACGATGCGATTCAGTCCGCGCTGCCGTGCCTTGTAGACGACGCCCATGCCGCCGCGGCCCAGCTCCTCGATGATGTCGTAGCCTGTGATGACGGGCAGTTCTTGCGGTCCCGTGTCCAGGCCGCCAGTGCCGGCCTCGGTGCCGGGAAGCGTGGGCGGCGAATCATCCGGCGCGACCTTGGGCCTGGCGAACAGGGTAATCTCCGGGGCAGCGCCGTTGGCCTCGGCGCCGTCGCCGCCGCAGACCGGGCAGTGCTCGCGCGCGCCAAGCGTGGCGCTCGCGCTATCGGCGAGTGGGTCCCACTGATGGCCCAGCCGGCACTGCAGACGCTTCGACATGAACACGGAGCCCCGCAAGAGTGACAGGTCAATCCCCGCGATTATCGCACACCGGCGGAACGGATCAAGGCGCGGCGAAACGAGAGGGAAGCAAATGCAGTGGCCTCATGTCCTCTGTCCTCGTGACCGGGCTCTGCCCGGTCACGAGGGTCAGGCGCGGCGAAACGAGAGGGAAGCAATTGCAGTGGCTTCATTGGCCGTGCCGACCGCATTGACCTTGCCCGTCAAACTGCCCATCCGGTACCATCCTTCCCAACCAACCACCGGCCGCGCCGTTTCACGTCCATCCAAGGAGGGAAGGAACATGAACGATTGCCGCGCTACCCTGCTGCCTGCTTCCCGATCGACGGCGCCGATCCTCGGTCGTTTCACGCACATCCAGGCTGACGAAGCGGCTGCGCCGGACCCGTCGCGGAAATACGTTGTCCTGCTGTTCTGGACCTTCCTTGCGCTGGGCGTCGTCAGCCGGGTGGCACACTATCTGCCGCAGCGAGCCTTCTGGCACGACGAGGCCGCCCTGGCGGTCAACATCACCGAGCGTTCCTTCGGCCAGCTCCTCGAACCGCTGGACTATAACCAGGGAGCGCCGCCCGGCTTCCTCATGCTCGAGCGTGTTGTCTACCTGCGTCTGGGCGGCAGTGAACATGCTCTGCGCCTGGTGCCGTTCCTGTGCTGCATCGCTTCGCTATTCGTGTTTCCGCGCGTGGCGCGGCAATTCGTGTCACCCAATGCCGCCCTGATCGCGCTGGGTCTGTTCGCGCTGACACGTCCGCTGACCTACTATGGCGGCGAACTCAAGCAGTACTCCAGCGACGTGCTCATCACGCTGCTGCTCCTGGGATATGCGGCGCGGATCCACGGCCAGCTCCGGCGCGACGAACCGGCGGGGACCTGGCTCTGGGGCATTCTCGGTGCCGTGGCCCTGTGGTTTTCGCACTGCTCCATCTTCGTGCTGGCGGGCAGCGGCGTCGCGTATGCACTGGCATGTCTCCGTCGCCGTGATGGAGCACGGCTGGCCGGCTTTGCCACCGCGATGTCGGTTTGGCTGCTCAGCTTCGCGGTCTGTTACTTCTTGTCCTTCCAGAAGCTGAGCCATAGCGACTACATGCAGACGTTTTGGAAAGACCACTTCATGCCGCTGTTGCCGCACTCGGCGGGGCAGCTCGAATGGTTCCCTCGGACGTTTTTCGGCACGCTGGAATCTCCGGTCGGCTTCGCGGCCCAAGGCATGTCGCTGGCGGGCATTGCGGCGCTGGCGCTGCTCACTGGAGGCACCTGGCTGTTCCAGACGCGTCCGTTCGCCCTCGCCGCGCTTCTGCTGCCTACCCTCTTCGCGCTGCTGGCGTCCGGCCTGCACAAGTATCCCTTCGGCAACCGGCTCATTCTTTTCCTGGTGCCGGGGATCCTGATTGTCGTTGCGGCCGGCGCGGAGCGCATCCGGGCCTGGAGCTGGCCCGAAGCTCGGCCGCTCGGCATCGCATTCCTGAGTCTGCTGTTCTTCGCACCCGTGGTGGGCACCGCGGGTCGGTTCGTGCAGCACAGCGGCGCCGACGAGATCACGCCGCTGCTGGCGCACCTGAGCGAGCAACGCCAGGAAGGCGACTGCGTGTATGTCTACGTCTCTGGCTGGCCGGCGTACCGCTACTACGCGTCGCAATACGGCCTCCCGTTGGACGGTCCCGTCACGCACGGAAGCCTGGGGGAGTGGGACCACTATCTGCGCGAGCTGGACCAGTTCCGGGGCCAGGAACGGGTCTGGGTCGTGCTGGTGCATCATCAGCGCGTGGATCGGCTGTTGCGCTGCCACCTCGATCGGATGGGAACGAAACAGGATGCCCTGGTGGTATCGAGCGGTGCAGCGATCTATCGGTATGACTTGAAGCGTGAATCGCCATCCGCCGAGCGAGTGGCGCGGGCTCGTTAACGACGCGGTACGTCAGACTCGATTCTTGTTCGCTTAAAGTCGCTTGGTGAGCACCAGGGAATTGCGGCCGCTGCGGTCGTAGCGCTCGCGGCGCGACGGCGGCAGGGCGTCGGGCGTGGCCACTTGAAAGCCGCCTTTTTGTTGAAAGAAGTTGTACGCCTGCGTGGACAGGCAAAGCAACTCGCGGGCGCCGCCGGCGCGCGCCTGCGCCTCGGCATACTGTACCAGCCGGCCGCCGATGCCCTGGTTCTCGTAGCGCGGATCGACGACCACGCACGCCATTTCGGCCTTCTCGACCTCCGGGAAGAAGTGCAAAGCCATGCAGGCGACCGGCGTGCGGTCCACGTCGAAGACGTAATAGTCGTCGATCTGGCGCTCGATGTCGGCCCGACTGCGGCGCAGCAGTTCGTCGCTTTCCATGCCGGGCTTGATCAGGGCAAAGATGGCGCGCGCATCCTTCTTCTGCGCCTTGCGGATTGCCTGGTACTCGTTGGCGTGGACCAGGGTGCCAATGCCTTCATTGGAGAAGACCTCCGCCAGCAAGCCCTCCTCCACCCGCCCATCGACGATGTGCACGCGCGGCACTCCGTCGCGCGCTGCCCGCACCGCTTGTTCCAGCTTGGAGACCTGGCCGCTGGCAATCTCCGCGCGTTGCGTGCGCAGGATCCCCTCTGCCTCATCGACCGAGAGTTGCCGAAGCAGTTGGCTTCCCAGGTGAACGCCCTTGTGCGTCGAGAGGTAGATCAGTTTGGCCGCGCGCAGCGCCTTCGCGACCTCCACCGCCACCGCATCGGAATTGAGGCGAAACGTGTGCCCCTCGCCGTCGAGGCCCAGCGCGGGGATGACCGGCACGATGTCGCGTTCGAGAAGTCCTTCGAGCAGAGCGGTGTCGATGCGTTCGACACGGCCGGTGAACTGGAAATCGACACCCTGGAGAATTCCCGCCGGATGCGCCACCACGGCATTGCTGTAGGCGCCGCGCAAGTCGTTGGCGCTGAGGCCCTCGAGGATTTCGTGCGTGACACGGTTGGCGGCGTTGATCGCCATTTGCAGCGTGGCCGCGTCGGTCAGGCCGGTGCCGTCGGTGTTGGACGGCACCTGCCCGCTCTGCTCCGCCATCCGGCGAATCTGGTGCCCGGCGCCGTGCACCAAGGCGACGCCGATCCTCAAGCTGCGCAGCAGCACGATGTCCAGCAGCAGGTTGGCGAAGTTGTCGTCCTCCACGACGGCGCCGTCCAGGGCAATGACGAAGACCCGGTCGCGGAAACGCGGCACGTAGCGGAGGATTTCGCGCAGATCGGTCAGACGCATGGCACCCACGGCAAAACACGTGAATCTGGTCCCAACCAAAGCGCATCCTACAATATAGCGGACTCTGTTGACAGACGAAGGAGAAGTCATGCCGGAGAAAGTCGTTATCATCGGTTCGGGCCCCGCGGGCTGGACCGCTGCACTGTATGCGGCCCGTGCCAATCTCGAACCGCTTGTCTTCGAAGGTGCTGCCACCCAGGAAAACCAGATCAAGGGCACGATCCCACTGGGACAGCTGGCGCTGACCACCGAGGTCGAGAACTTCCCGAGCTGGCCGGCGGGCGACGTGCGGCAGTACCTCAAGACCGCGCTGCCGCCGGAAGACGTGCCGTACTGGGTCGAGTCCAACAAGCCACAACCGTCGCACGGCATCGAGGGCCGCGAACTCGTGGCGTTGATGCGCAAGCAGGCCGCCAATTTCGGCACGCGCATTGTTACTGACGACATCGTCAGCGTCGATTTCAAGAAGCACCCGTTCGTCGTGACGTCCCTCGAAGGCAAGACGATCGAAGCGTTGGCAGTGATCGTCGCCACCGGCGCGCGGGCGAACTATCTCGGGCTGCCGTCGGAGGACAAATACAAGAACAATGGAGTCTCCGCGTGTGCCGTTTGCGATGGGGCGTTGCCGCGCTTCCGCAACAAGCCCCTCGTGGTCGTCGGCGGCGGCGACACGGCGGTGGAAGAAGCGACCTACCTGAGCAAGTTCGCCAGCACGGTCTACCTGGTGCATCGCCGCGACAAGCTGCGGGCCAGCAAGATCATGCAGGAACGCGCGCTCAACAATCCGAAGATCACGATGAAGTGGAACCGCAGCCTGGTCGAGGTGCTGGGCACCGACAAGGATGGCGTCACGGGAGCCCGCCTGGGAAGCACGACGGACAGTCAGAAGGAAGAGTTGCCCGTCGGCGGTGTGTTCCTGGCCATCGGCCATACGCCGAACACCGATTTCCTCAAGGGCCAGCTGGAGCTCAACGATAAAGGCTACGTCCGCTGGACGGTGCCGCAACGCACGAACACATCCGTCGAAGGCGTCTTCTCGGCAGGTGACGTTTCGGACGACTACTACCGTCAAGCGGTGACCGCCGCAGGCACCGGTTGCTCGGCGGCACTCGATGCCGAACGGTGGCTGGCGCATAAAGGGTTGCTGTAGGTGAGCGTCGAGGCGTCAGCCCGACGTGTTTGCATGGGCGTCCACGTCGGACTGACGCCTCGACGCTCGCCGTCCGGGCGCTTGACCCCACCTCCCCTTCTGGTACCCTGAAGGTTGCTGTCGGCGCGCCCGGAAGGCGCCGCCCCGGGAAACTCTCATGGCCGACAATGACGTTTCGGTGCTGCCCTCTCCGACGCCTGAGCAACGGCGCATCGCCGCCGCCCAGTTCGAGCGGGCCAATCAGGTCATTGCCAGCGGCAATTACGACTACGGCATCCAGTTGCTGCTCACCTGCTGCAAGCTCGATCCGGCGAGCCTCACCTTTCGCCAAAATCTTCGGCGCACCGAGAAGACGAAGTTCAAGAACAACCTGCGCGGCAGCCGCCTGGCGATGCTGAGCACCGCGCCCGCCAAGGCCCGGCTCAAGGCAGCCAAGCAGTCGCGCAACTACCTCAAGGTGCTGGAGCACGGCGAGGAGATCCTGGTCAGCAACCCGTGGGACACCGGCACGCAGATGGACATGGGCGAAGCCGCCGACGCGCTCGGCCTGCTCGACATGGCGATCTGGCTGCTCGACCAGGCCCGGCAAAAGGACCCCAACCACGCGCCGCTCAATCGCTCGCTGGCGCGCCTCTTCGAGAAGCGGGGTGACTTTGCGCGCGCCATCGTCCTGTGGGAGCTGGTGCGCAAGGCCGACCCGCGCGACGTGGAGGCGAGCCACAAGGCCAAGGACCTGGCAGCCTCGGAAACCATCTCGCGCGGCAACTATGAGGAAGCCATCGGCGGCGGCTCGATGGGCCAGCCGGCCGCGCCGGCAGCCGACAAGCCGGCCGGCAAGGACACCACCGATCCCCTGGCACGCGAGGCCAAGCCCATCGAGGAACGCATCGCTACCGAGCCAACGCGTTCGAGCGGCTACATCCAGCTGGCAGCCCTGTATCGCCGCGAGCAACGCCTCGACGATGCGCGGGCAGCGCTCCAGCGCGGCCTGGGGCCAACCGGCAATGACTTCCAACTGACCGTCGAGCTGGCAGAGCTGGACCTCGAGCCGTTGCGGCAAAACCTGGCGCTGACCGAAAAGAAACTCAAGGCCGACGCCAAGAGCGAAGAGTTGCGTAAGATCCGCGCCAAGTTGATGCGTGAGATCAACGCTCGCGAGCTGGACCTGTGCCGATTGAAGGCCGAGCGCTTTCCCAACGACCTATCGCACCGGCTTGAAGTCGGCATCCGATTGCTCAAGGCAGGACAGCTGGACGAGGCAATCAAGGAGCTTCAGGCAGCGCGGGCAGACCAGCGACTCATGTGGAAGGCGCTGTGGTACCTGGGCCACTGCTTCAAGAACCGCAACAACTGGCGCCTCGCGCGGCGCAACTTTGAAGAAGCACTCCAAGGCCTCCCGGCCAACGAGGACAGCGCCCGCAAGGAGATCATGTTCCAGCTTGCCCAAGGCTGCGCCGACGCCAACGACTTGCCCGCCGCGCTGGAGATGGGGCACGAGCTGGCCAACATCGATTTTGCCTACCGCGACATCGGCCGCCTGCTCGACGAATGGCAGACCCGCCTGCAGCAGGCCTGATCGTCGAATCCCGATTGCATGTCATCCCGTTTTTTGTATATTACCCTCTTTCCGATTTCGTAGCCCGATGGTGGATGGGAAGGACCAATGCCGCATACGCGTAGCGCCAACAAGAATTTGCGGAAGAGCATCAAGCGACGGTTGCACAACCGCTCGGTCATCAAGGACATCAAGACGCAGCTCAAGAAGTTCACCGCGACGGCCGAGGCCGGCACCGTGGAGCAACTGCGGACCGAGTACAAGGTTGCGGCCAAGAAGCTCGATAAGGCCGCTGCCAAGCGCATCGTGCATCCGAACATGGCCGCACGCAAGAAGTCGCAGCTGGCCCTGGCCTTGCACAGCAAGGAAACCGCAGGCGCCGGCGCCACCACCACCGCCGCGCCGAAGCCGAAGAAGTAGGCACCCTTCTGAATTCGGCGAGTGTCGGGGCGTAGATGGGCGAGCGTCGG
>JAIEMG010000150.1 GCA_019752375.1 Gemmataceae bacterium
GGAAACCTCCAAGGGCGGCCAAGTGAACCTGAGGCGCTCAGGCCGCTCTGCCCTGCGCACAGAATGGACAGCTACCCCGCACCTGAGCGTCTTCCTGTCGGGTACCGATCGCAAGACCCTGCACCAGTGGATCGGCGTGGACCCGCACGCGCGTGCCGTGGTTGTGGACGTGTTCGCCGATGGCTTCGCGGCCCAGTGCGGCGCTTTCGACGGCAACGGTCAGGCCGTCACCATGGCCGCCGCGCCGGCGCCGCTGCCGCCCGAACTGGTGAAGGCATTCCGGCAACAGCTCGGCCGTGCCTATGGCCGGCACAACCGCCCGGCGCCAACCGTGTTCCTCGCTGGCGTGCAGCACAGCGCCCGGGCGGCGCGATGAGCGAAGCTGCCGTGGGAGGCCTGCCATGATCGATTACTTCATCGACGCCGCGGCTGCCACCTGTATGC
This sequence comes from Gemmataceae bacterium, assembly GCA_019752375.1. GTDB lineage: Bacteria > Planctomycetota > Planctomycetia > Gemmatales > Gemmataceae > JAIEMG01. The sequence continues at coordinate 445 of JAIEMG010000150.1, forward strand.
GACGGCAGTGTGTCGGCGGCCGGATGTGGGCCGGACTGCTTGTCGGCCGCGCGAGCGCCAGTCCGGCGCCGATCCACGGCCACGTCCTGCTGCCGCCGATGGGTCAATCGGGTGAGCACGTTCGGCTCGACCCCCGGCACGTTGGGCTGCTGGCGAACGTCTTGCCCGACGGCGGGGTGCCGGTAGGACTCCTCGTGCTCGCTCCAGCGGCCGTCGACGTTTGCGCCGCCGGCCGCACCCTGCTGACCAACGGTGCGCTGGTGTGTGTCGTGCCGGCAGCAGACGGCAACGTCCTGCACTGCCGCGATCTCGCCACCGGCCAGGAAGCGAGCTTGATCGAGGTCGAGGACCTGTGCGGTCTGACGGAACGGTCAGATGTGGAAGCGGCTGCCGATGCCTTCTGGCAGCAACTGGTCGGCGAGCCGTTGCCCGCCACGCCAAGCTGGCGCTGCGTGCTGGGGGCGCCCTTGGCACAATCGCTGGAGGCGTTCGCGCGGGCGGCGCCACGCGCTGAGGTCGGCGGCATCCTCCTGGGAACCCGGCACGGCCCGACCACGCATGCACTGGCCGCGGCCTTTCCGCCGCAGGCCCATTCCGGTTGGAACCGCTGCGAATTCGAGACGGCGACCCTGGCCGCCGTCTGTGACGCGCTGGGGACCAACGCAGCGTTGCGGCCAGTCGGCTGGATCCACACACACCCGCACCTGGGCGTCTTCCTGTCGGATACCGACGTGACTACCTTTCGCCAGTGGTCGGCCCTCGACCCACGAGCCGTGGCGCTGGTGCTGGACCCATTCGCCGCCGGGTCCGAGTGGCTGGCCTGCAACAGCCGCTGCCGCCGAGTGGTCCTGGAGGTGCGGGAGCGGGCTCCCGACTCCGGGGAGGCGGCACACCTGGCGCGAGCGCTGGCCCGCCCGGGCCGGGCCGGTTCCGGCTGGCAAGTAGTTTGCGGCGCGGATACCGATTGAGGCCACGTCTGGCGCTTGCGAAGAGCTCTGAACGGGACGAGATTTCATTGCCCATGCCATGCAATGGGAACACAACGAAGTGAAACAGGGAAGCGCGAACGGCGGCGCGGGAATTGTCTGTCATCGGAAGCGGACCGGCAGCGTTCTTCTCGGCGATGGCCCTTTCCCAGCCCCGATGGCCGGAACGGCGACCCGGACGGTTCCGGGCACCGCCATACTGCCATCGGCCGCGCAGTCGTGCCGATCCCATGGTTGCCCTGCTGCCCGCACCACATCTTGCCTCCCGCCTTGTCGCCGAGCTGGCCGAACACTGCCGCCGTGACCTTTTACGGCCAAAGTGGCTTCTCGCCCCGTCTCGCCGTATCGGCCGGCAGTGGGCCGAACAGGTCGTCCGCTGCGGCATTCCGGTCGTGAACCTGCATGTGCGGACTCTGCCCCAGCTCGCCCTCGAACTCGGCGGCGTCGGCGCTGACGGCTCCGAGTTCCTCTCCGACCGCGGCGGCGAGGTCCTTCTCGACCGGCTCCTGGGGCGGCTGCGGGCGACGTGTCCCTACTTCGCGGCGCTGCGACCCGGCATCGGACTGGCGCGGGCCGTCCGCCAATCGCTGACGGCACTGCGGCTGGCCGGCTTCAATGAGGGCCACATCGACACCGCATACTTTGAGCAGCCCGGCAAGGGCGAAGCGCTGGGCCAACTCTTGGCCGCCTACCGCGCCGAGCTGCGGGCCGACGGCCTGGTCGACTACGCCGACGCCCTGCGCCGCGCCACGGCCTCCGTCTCTGCGTGTCCTGGCCAGCTGCCCGCCGGCCTGCTCGTGCTCCTCCCTGACGACATGCCGCTGTCCCGCCTTGAACGCGACTTCGTCAACGCTCTGCCGCCGGACACCCGTCACATCCTGCCGACCGATGCCCCGCCGTTGCCGCCGGAGCCAACCGACGCCGACCGTCTGCGCTGCCTGGCGTCCCTGACCGACGCCCCACTTCCTCGGTACGATGACACCGCTCAGGTCTTCCGCGCCGTCGGCGAAGTCAACGAGGTCCGCGAGGTGCTGCGCCGCTGCCTGGCTGCCGGTCGCCGACTCGACGAGGTCGAGCTGCTCCACACCGACACCCAGACCTACGTTCCTCTCCTGTACGAGCTGTTCGCCCGGCTGCGGCCCGAGCAGGCTGGGACCACGGCGCTGCCCGTCACTTTCGCGGAGGGCATCCCGGTCCGCTACGCGCGCCCCGGCCGTGCCCTGGCTCTGTGGCTCGCCTGGCTGCGCGATGACTTCCCGCAGGAGATCCTGGTGTGCCTGGTGCGCGACGGGCTCGTTGAAGTGCCGCAGACGCCAGGTCATGAGGTCAGCCTCACCCGGCTGGCGGGCTGGTTCCAGGCAATGCCGATCGGCTTTGGCCGCGAGCGCTACCTGAGCTTGCTCGACGAGGAGATCGCCGCACTGGACCGGGCAGCTTCGGACCGCCCGGACGAGGACGACAACCCATCCGACGCGACTCGCCGGGCAGCCGTTGCCGCGCGGCTGGCGGGGTTGCGGACGTTGCGCCGACTGGTCGATACACTGCTGCAGATGATGCCACCGCCGGACGCGGGGCCGGATGCCGTGCTGCGTTCAGCCGAACAATTCCTGGAGCGGCACGTGCGAGCCGTCGACGAGCTGGACCGCAACGCCCGGTTGATGCTTCTGGGCGAGGTGCGCGACATGGCCCGCTGGCTCGGTGCCGATAAGGAGCCAACGACAATTGACGTGCGCGCCTGGCTGGCCGAACTGCCGGGCGCGTGCCGGGTGCTGGGCCAGGGTCCGCGGCCAGGCTGCTTGCACGTCGCCCATGTCCTGACCGGCGGGCACTCGGGACGTCCGCACTTGGCGGTCGTTGGCCTGGACGACACGCGCTTCCCCGGCGCCGGTCTGCCCGATCCACTGCTGCTGGACGGCGAGCGTCGGCGGCTATCATTGGAGCTTCCCACGGCCGTCGGCCAGCTCCGCCGCAAGCTCGACACCTTCGCACGCCTGCTGTCCCGGCACCATGCCAGCGTCACCCTCAGCTATAGCGGCGCCGGTCTGCGCGATGACCGCGAGTTGTTCCCGAGCCCGGTCGTGATGGGCACCTACCGCCTGCTCTCGGGCCATGCGGCCGGCGATCAGGCCGACTTGGTCACCTGGCTGGGCACGCCCGCTTCGTTCGCGCCGTCACGGCCCGAGGGCTGCCTGGACGAATCCGAGTGGTGGCTGTGGCGCCTGTGCGGCACCGAAGAGGTGATCGGCGCCACGGAACTGATTGCGGCTTGCTTTTCACACCTGGGCCGTGGCTTCGAGGCGGCGCGACAACGCGTTGATTCAGCCTTCACCGCCTTCGACGGCCTCGTTCCGGAGGCGGGCCGAGCCAACGACCCGCTAGCAGCCGACGGTCCGGTGATGTCGTCGCACCGACTGGAGACCCTGGGTCGCTGCCCGCGCGCCTACTTCTTCCGCTACCTGCTCGGACTGGTGCCGGCGCCGGAGCTGGCGCTCGATCCGTCGCGCTGGCTAAACGCACTGGAGGCCGGCCAGCTGCTGCACGAAGTTTTTGAGCAGTTCTTCGCGCTGCCCGGGGCCTGGCCGCTCATCTTTGACCGCGACTGGCCGCGACTGGAGGAAATCCTCGATAAGTGCGTGCGCGCCTACCGGCGCCGCTGCCCGCCGCCGCACGACAGTGCTTTCCACCGACAGGTCCGATCGCTGCGACAGGCGGCACGCATCTTCCTGCGCGAGGAAGAAGAGTACGGGCGCGACGGCCAGCACCAGCCGGCGTTCCTCGAAGTGGCCGTCGGCATGCCGAACCCCGGCCGCGGCACGGCGCTGGATAGCGCCGAACCAGTCACCATCCCACTGCCCGGCGGCCGGCAGTTTCGCGCTCGCGCCTGGATTGACCGGTTGGACCGCGTGCTGGCCGAGCGGACACCCACCTTCGCTGTGTGGGACTACAAGACCGGCAGCCCATCTCGCTACCCGGCGACAGACCCGTTTCGGCAGGGGCGGATCGTGCAGCCATCGCTGTACCTGGCCGTCGCGCAGGCCCGGCTCCGACAGGCCCTCGGCGCTGATGCCTGCGTGGCGCAGTTTGGCTTCGTGTTTCCCAGCGAGCGTGGCCGTGGCGACCGCGTCGTCTGGATGCCCGAGCAACTTGCTGACTCCGGCGCGATGCTGCTGCGCCTGTGCCAGGTGGCCGGCCGCGGTGCTTTCCCGGCGACCAATGACCCGGAGGACTGCCGATGGTGCGATTTCCTGTCAATCTGCGGCGACCCCGCGGCGACCGCAAGATGCAGCCAGGCCAAGCTCGACGCTACCGGCAACACTGTCTTGCAGCCATTCCTCCGGCTGCGCACCGACCGATAATCGCGCTTTTTCGGACCTCCGCTGTCATTGCCTCGCGCTCTCGAGCGTTCTTCTTGCAGAGGCAACGACCGAACTTGGAACGGAGGTCCGGATGGCGACCAAATCGATCCGCAAGAACGAGTCCCCGCGCCGACCGATGCCCGCTACGGCGCCACCCGACCAGGCCCAGCGCGATCGCATCGAGCGTGAGCTGCATCGCTGCTTGCTGGTGGAGGCCGGTGCCGGCGCCGGCAAGACGGAGCGGCTGGTCGCTCGCATGATCGCCCTGCTGGGCGCCGGCGAATGCACCATTGCCACGCTGGCAGCCATCACCTTCACCCGCAAGGCGGCGGCCGAACTGCGCGCCCGTTTCCAGGTTGCTCTGGAACGCAGCGCCCGGGAAGCCGAAGAGACCCGTCGCAAACTGCTAATGGGCGCCCTGGCTCACGTCGAGCAGGCGTTCATCGGCACCATCCATTCCTTCTGTGCTCGACTCCTCCGCGAGCGGCCCGTGGAGGCCGGTACCGGAGTGAACTTCACCGAGGTCGACCAGTCGGCGGACGACAGACTCCGTCGGGAGGCGTGGGGCGCCTATGTAGCGGACTTGCACCAGCGCGGCGACCCACTGCTGGGTGAACTGGAGCGTCTGGGACTGGAGGTCGGGCTGCTTTCCGAAGCGTTCATCCGGTTCGCCGGCTACCCGGACGTGCAGGAGTGGCCAGTTCCGGACGTCGAACTGCCCGATCTAGCATCCGTTGTCGTGGCACTTCGGGCTTATGCGCAGCACATGCAGGCCCTGCTGCCAAACTTCCCGGCTGAGACTGGTACCGACGCACTGATCCCCCGTTACCGCCTCGTCCCGCGGCTGGTACGCCAAGCCGACCTGACACAGCCCGCCGCCGTGCTTGAAGTTCTCGAGCGATTCGCCGAGCAGGACAAGATCGTGAACCGCTCCTGGCCCGGCGGCGCGGCCCAGGCCCGCGCGGAGCTGCAGCGCTGGAACCAGTTCGTGGCCGAGCACGCGGCGCCGCGCCTGGAAGCGTGGCGAGCGCTGCGTTACCGGGTTGTGCTTCGCGTCCTGCACGAGGCGCGGGCCGTGTACGACCGATTGCGCCGCGACCGGGAATGCCTGAACTTCGCCGACCTGCTGCTGTGCGCCGCGGCTCTGCTGCGCGAGCATCCCGCCGTCCGCCGCTACTTCCGGGCGCGGTTCACCCACGTGCTGGTGGACGAGTTCCAGGACACCGATCCGATCCAGGCCGAGGTGATGTTCCTGCTGACCGCCGACGACCCTGAACAGGCCGACTGGCGGCAGTGTCGGCCCGTGCCCGGTGCACTGTGCATCGTTGCGGACCCGAAGCAGTCGATCTACCGCTTCCGGCGGGCGGACGTGACGACCTACAACCAAGTCAAGGAAGCGCTGGTGGCCGGCGGTGGCGCCGTTGCGGAGCTGTGGGCCAATTTCCGCTCGCAGGGACCGCTGCTGGAGTGGATCAACGAGACGTTCACTGCGGTCTTCCCCACGACCGCCACGCCTCAGATGCCGGCAGGTCGGCCGATGGCGGCTTCCCGGACCGACCTGGTGGGTGATCTCCAGGGCGTCTACCTGCTACGGAGCCCGGCTCACCTGGGCGAGAAGGGCTCGATCGCGGCACACGAAGCGGATCTGATCGCCCGCACCATCCGCCGCGCCTTGGACGAGGGCCTAACCGTGCCGCGGACCACCCGCGAGCTGCAGCGAGGCGTCCCCGCCCAGGCACAACCGGGCGATTTCCTGATCGTTACCCGCACGACGAAGCAGCTCGCTCGTTTCGCTCGGGTGTTCCAGGAATACCGCATCCCCTGCCAGGTGACCGGCGGCAGCGCGTGGGACGAGGTGCCCGAGCTAGGCCTACTCGCCCTCATGCTGAACGCCGTGACCCGACCCGAAGACCCGATCGCGCTAGTAAGTGTGTTACGTAGCGAGCTGTTCGGCATCAGCGACGCCCAGTTGTACGCCTTCGCACAGGCTGGCGGCCGCTTCGACTACCGGGCTCCGCTGCCCACGGACCTGGAACCTGCTACGGCGTCTGTCTTCACCGATGTCGTTGAGCGCCTGCGTCAATACGCCGACTGGCTGGCTCACTTGCCATCCGTGTCCGCGACGGAGCGGATCGTTGCCGACCTCGGCCTGATGGCGAGGGCTGCAGCGTCGGCCGGCGGCAACGGCCAGGCCGGCACGCTTGCCAAGGCGCTGGAGTTGCTCCGCGCCGCCCAGGCCGAGTTGCCGTCGGTGACGGCGATGGCTGCATTCTTCGACGGGCTGGTGAAGGGCCGTGATAAGTTCAACGGCTTGCCGGCCCGACCGCACGACGGGTCCGTCGTCCGCGTGATGAACCTGCACCAGGTCAAGGGCCTGGAGGCGCCGGTCGTCTTTCTCGCGGATCCGTCCGGCGCCTGGGAACCGTCAGTCGCGCTGCATGTGGACCGCTCCGGGCCTGCGATCCGCGGCTACATGGCCGTCTTCGAACCGGACGCCGGATTCCACCCCCCGCTACTGGCCTGCCCGCCCGGCTGGGATTCTCTGGCCGACGGCGAGCGCCAGTTTGCGCACGCCGAGGAACACCGGCTGCGCTACGTGGCCGCCACCCGAGGCGGCAGCCAAGTTGTCATCAGCCAGCGATCGCGATTGCCACAACACAACCCATGGCGATTCTTCGACCCCCACTTGGCTGGGCGTCCATCGCTGCCGGATCCCGGCCCGGTCGCCGTGCCCGCTGGCCCAAGTGTGGCCCTGACCACCGATAACGTGGCCGCGGCCCAGGTGGCCGTCGCCACCCGCTGGGAGTCCGTCGCGCAGGCCAGCTACGCCCGAGTTGCCGTCAAGGAGCAAGCGCTGACTGGTGCCGTCCCGCCCGGTTTCGGAGCCGGTCAGGGCCCGGAATGGGGTACCGCGCTGCACCGGCTGCTCCAGATGGGCCTCACCGATCCACATGCCAACCTGAGCCAATTCGCGCCGTCCGTTCTGCAAGCGCAGGGCCTCGACCCGGCGCTGGCCGACGACGCGGTGAGGTCCGTGCAGAGCGCTCTGGCATCGGACCTGGGCCGGCGCGCTTTGCGCAGTGTCGAGCGATTGATGGAGGTGCCTTTCCAGGTCCAGCGCGCCGGCGCGCTGCCGACGCTGTGGACGGGTGTCATCGACCTGGTCTTCCGCGAGGGAGACGGCTGGGTGCTGGTGGACTGGAAGACCGACGTGGTGCCAGCGGCGCGGCTGGCCGAGTGGGTCGCCTATTACCGGCCGCAGGTGCTGGCCTACGCTGCCGCGTGGCAGGAACTGACCGGCCAGCCGGTCTGCGAGGTAGTCCTCTATTTCACCCACATCGATCGCTCGGTTACTTCGAACTTCCGGCGAGCTACAAGCGGTGAGGAGTTCGTGCCAACGGCCTAGCCAGGACGACAGGCTTTGCTATCGAAATTGGTTAGAAATCGGCCAGCGAATCCGGCGGGGCCGGTGTTGGGGTGGCGCGGTGCTGCTTCACCACCTCCAGTTCTGAGGCCTTCACAATATCGTTAGTCGTCTCCGCTCGGTCGATCGTCAGGATACCGTCGAGGTGGTCCAACTCATGCTGGACCACACGCGCAGGCAGGCCTTCCAGATGAAGACTCTGCCGGTCCCCTCCCGCATTCAGGTACTCGACCGTCACCGCGCATGCGCGGGAGACCAGAACTTGCAGTTCCGGGAAACTAAGACAACCCTCCCAGTCACTTTGTCGCTGCTCCGAGCGCCGCACAATTTTCGGATTGATGAAGACCTCCACGGTCAATCGCTCCGCCTCTGCTTGGCTAATGACCGCTAGGAAGACGCGATAGCCAGCGAACACCTGAGGCGCCGCCAAGCCGACTCCGCCGGCCTGCTGAAGCGTCTGGAACATATGCACGAGCAGTCCCCTGAAGGCTGGTGAAGCCATCGATGTAGGGTCAACGTCCTTGGCGACGCTTCGCAGTACTGGTTGACCGAGCTGCGCAATTGGCAAGACCATGCGGGAATCCTATCGAGGGAGAACAGGGCGATGCGGTTTGACATTTGTATTACTCAAGGCGTTGGCATGGCCATCTGGTCCAACCAAGTCGGCACCTGACAGTTGCTCGACCGCGCCTGCGCCATGCGCTGTGCCACCGTCCGAACTCGCTGCCAAGGTGCCGACTGCTAGCTCTCGGAAGAGCCGACCATGTTTCTGAAAGGGACGGCGCTCATCGGACGGTAGCTTCTTGCGGGCGACCAGCCTGCCCCGACCGGTTTGGCGGATTCCCATGCGAATGGCGATTCAGTGCCACAGAGGATTTCGGCCAGCCGCAATGTGTCGCTTCGGACGGGACTCATCGGAAAGTCACGCGGGCGCTGCAGACCTCCAACCGGCGGATGGCCTAGAAGCGTCGCTATCAACAGTTGCCATTTGGCGCTGTAAGTCAAGAAGGGCACCACGGTGGGCACACTCACAGTGCGGAATACTGCCTCGAACGCGCCAACGAAGTCCTCGAGCCGGGATGGTCCCCATCCAGTCATGGGCTCCCTCCAAGACTGTGAGGATGAGTCGTGCGGCCCGGCTTCCAAGCGGCCGTGGATGAGATTTGGGCGCGCGGTTCCATGGAAAGCGACGTGGGCGCGAGTGTAATCATACGTGGCAGTGCGATTAGGCCGAAAGTCGAAGAAGTTTCGACATCCAACATTACCAGCGGTCTGCAAAATCGCAATGAATTTCGGACTTTCGGGCGACGCGCCAATGAGAGTATTGAATTTTGAGTGAGCACCAGTTGCCCATCTGAGCGAGCGCGGGATTGAAGTCCGTGCGCTGCTCTGCGAGGTCCACGGTATCCCAAGGCGAAGCGTCCATTGAGCTTCCGCCCGCGCCTGTCACTCACTGCGACGGACGTTTGCGTTTGCAATCCCGCACGCTTCGCGCCACGGCGTAGGGATCCGCCGAGGACTCTTCCTGGCACATCATGTCATCGCGCCCGGCCGCGCTGCGTACTTACCAATAATCACCTCGGCCGTCCCGACGCTTTGAGAGTTAGCGGCCTGGTTGACCAGCGAGGAGGATTTCATGAACTCGGCGACGACCTCAAAAGTGGTTCATGCCCTGCGCGGCAAGGCTGCGGCCGCTCACGCCGTGGCTATCCGGGGGGCCGGTGAAACCCTCTTCCATGAGGTCGGCCAGCACGTCCTGACCGAATCGACTCGGCAGACTCTGCGGACTGGCGTCGAGGAGGCGACCTCCCGCGCACTCAAGCATTCGGCGCCGGGGTTGCTCCGGCAAGCCGCTAGCGGGGCGGCCGGGAAGACGGCGCCCGCGCTGACGTCCAATGTCGGGCGGGAGTTCACAAAGGCCAGTTCGGGCGCGGTGGCGCGGGCGGCCGGGGTGGAAGTACTCAAGGGCGCAGGGCGGGCAGCGGGCGTGGGCCTGGCACTGGACGGTGCAGTGGCAAGTGTCGAGGCAGTTCACGGCTACTGCCACGGTCGGCTCACGGGTGCGGAGGCTTGCACGCACGTCGCCCGCGAAGCCAGCACCGGGGCGCTGGCTGCCGGCGGCGGCGTGCTGCTGGCTACGGGGCTAGTGGTCGTCACCGGCGGCATGGCCGCGCCGGCCGTGGCTCTAATTGCGGCCGGCGGAAGCATCGGCTTCAAGCTCGGCTTGAAACGGCTTTTCGGGTAGGCGATCGGGATGAGACGAACGGGGGATGGACGATGGAGTGCTTTATCACTGTATTCGTGTTGGCGGGGTTGGCAGTGGCTTGGAATGCCGCCTTCAAGTGCGGCAAGCGTGAGGGCTCTCGGAAGGCCTACGGTATCGGCTACAGCCGTGGCCGGCGCCGATCCGGCCGCCGCAATTAACCGCGTGCCAGGCCCGCAAGCCAGGGGGTTCTCAGACCATATGGGAGGAGGCTGACATGGAGACCAGGATCCGCGACCATCTGGCTGGGAACGCCACCGAGAAAAAACGACGCGCCGAATTGTTGGCAGTCCTTCTGCAGCTGGTCGTCCAGCCGCTGCCCGCGGACGTGGCCGCGGCACTGGAAGCGTACCTGAACAGCAAGCAGACCGACGCCCCGCTATGGCCCGGCGGCTGGTGGGCTGATGGCGACGCCGCGGAGATGCTTCGCGTCGACCTGGAAGCGGCGGGCATTCCGTACGTCATCGAGGGGCCGGACGGACCCTTGCACGCGGACTTCCACGCCTTGAGGCACGCCTACGTAGCGATGCTGGACAGCACGGGCGCCACCGTCAAGCAGATGATGCAGCTGGCCAGGCATTCGGACCCCAAGCTCACGATGGCCCGCTATGGCCGCGCTCGCCTGAACGACCTGGGGAGCGTCCTGGACGGGATGCCGAAGCTGACCGCGCCTGCCGACCGACAGGTTGCCCCGATTTTTCTCGCCAACGGCACGGACGGGGCGCAACGCGTTGATTCTGACTTGGCGTCCTGCTTGGCGCTTTCGGAGCGATTTCAGGGTACTTCGATAGACTCTGATGGACGGAGCAAGGGAAGTGGTGACATCGGGCTGTCAGCAGAAAAACTCCTGGAAAACAAGGGAAAACTGTCTGTTTCCCAGGGGTTTCGCTCAGTATCCCCGACAGGAGTCGAACCTGTAACCTTCGGCTTCGGAGGCCGACGCTCTATCCAATTGAGCTACGGGGACGGTTCTCACCAACCTCGGAATTATACCAGTCGACCGGGGGCTGTCCATCCTCGGCGCAACGGGGCCGCGCGAGCCCGATCCGTCGTCCCCGTGCCCAACCCAGGCATGAACCCGGAGAATGCGTGAATTCAGCGCACCAGAATGCTCCAGCCGAAGCACTCCGTTTCGCCGCGGCGTTGCGCACGCTAAGATGCATCCACACCGAATCGACCCCGTGGAGGAAGCCAATCATGCGCTCTCTGCTCCCGATCGCGCTCCTGGCACTGGCCCCGCTCGCGGCACGGGCCGATGCACCGAAGCGGCCGCCGAATATCGTCTACATCATGGCGGACGATCATGCAGCGCATGCCATCAGCGCGTATGGCAGCAAGATCAACAAGACGCCGAACATCGACCGCCTGGCCAAGGACGGGATGCGCTTCGCCAACTGCTTCGTCACCAATTCCATATGCACGCCGAGCCGGGCCGCGATCCTCACCGGCAAGTATGCGCACGTCAACGGCGTGCCCGTCTTCAATCGCTTCGACGGCAGTCAGCCCACGCTCGCCAAGTACCTGCAAACGGCGGGATATCACACCGGCATGATCGGCAAATGGCACCTCGGCAGCGATCCGACCGGCTTTGACGTCTGGAACATCCTGCCCGGGCAGGGCGTCTATCACAACCCGCAGTTCATCGACATGGGCACCAAGAAGAAGTACGACGGCTACTGCACGGACATCATCACCGACCTGTCGCTGGACTTCCTCAAGAAGCGGCCCAAGGACAAGCCCTTCTTCCTCATGTGCCATCACAAGGCCCCGCACCGGCCCTGGGACCCCGACGAGAAGCACGCCAAGCAGTTCGAGAACGTCAAGGTCCCCGAGCCCGCGACCTTCGACGACGACTATGCCACCCGCTCCGATGCAGCCAGGGAAGCGACCATGCGCATCGACCGCGACCTGACCCTGCGCGATCTGAAGATCAAGCCGCCGGAGGACCTGGCCGGCGCCATGCTGAAACGCTGGAACTACCAGCGCTACATGCGCGACTACCTGGCCTGCGTCGCCTCCATCGACGACAACATCGGCCGGCTGCTCGACTCGCTCGACAAGGAAGGCCTGGCGGAGAACACGATCGTCATCTACACGTCGGACCAGGGCTTCTTCCTGGGCGATCACAACTGGTACGACAAGCGTTTCATGTACGAGGAATCATTGCGCATGCCGTTTCTCATCCGCTGGCCAGGCACGGTCAAACCGGGCAGCGTACAGGACGGCATGATCCTGAACGTGGACTTCGCGCCGACGCTGCTGGCCGCCGCAGGCCGCGACGTGCCGGCCGACATGCAGGGCAAGAACTTCTTGCCGCTGTTGCGTGGCGAGAAGCCGAAGGACTGGCGCACGTCGATGTACTATCGCTACTATCACTATCCGCAGCATCACAAGGTGCAGCCGCACTACGGGGTGCGCACGGATCGCTACAAGCTCATCTATTTCAACAAGATCAACCAGTGGGAGTTGTTCGACCTGCAAAAGGACCCGCGCGAGTTGAAAAACCTCTACGCCGACCCGATGCACGCCGACACGGTCAAGCAGTTGAAGGAAGAGCTATTCCGCTTGAAAAAAGAGCTGAAGGACGACGACCGCTTCGAGAAGGAAACGCCGAAGGACGACGTGTGAAGCCATTCCGTGAGGATGGACGGTCTGACTGTAGCCGCAGGCTTCAGCCGGCTGAAGCCTGCGGCTACAGAATGCGGGCGACCGTTCATTCCTGTAACGCTATGGCTTTGGCTCCGGCGGCACCGGGCGATAGTGCTCGTCGAACGTGCTCGAGTTGGTGGAACGGTCGAAGTGCATGAAGATCAGTCGCGAGTAGCGAAAAACCGCCGGCACGCACAACAGGTACGGCACGAAGGCCAGGAAGACGACGTATTCGTACCGCACGTCGGGCAGCAGGACCATCAGCACCAGCGCGAAGGCGACGATCAGGATCAGGGCCAGCGCGTAGCTGATGTACATCGCCCCCAGGAAGTAGCCCTGCTCGCGCTCGAGCTTCAGCCCGCAGCTCGGGCAGTACTCGTGCATGTCCAGCAGACCCGTGAAGACCTTTCCGTTCAGGCAGCGCGGACAGCGCTGCTCCAGGATGGCCTGCCATCGTCCCAGCCGGCTCTTCACGGTCGCCTCCTCCGCCCTTACGTGATGGGCTTGCCGCTGTTGCGACACATCTTGCGCTCGCCCTTCAGGAAATGCGGCACAAACGCCTTGGCACCGGTGCCCTTGACCTCGACGACTTGCTGACACAGCGAACAGCGTGCCGCGACCCCGCGACGGATCAAATCTTCGTTGGCGTCGATCATCTGCTTGGGCGCCGCCGGGGCAAGCTTGAACGACTTGCCGCACGTCTGGCAGGTGATGATGCCGTTGGGACTAGGCGCATTGCCAATGTTGCGGCCGCAGTGGATGCAGAAATCGATCACGAGTTGTGGTCCTCCCGTCCATGTATTGTACTCCGCCCGTGGAACCGTAGGATAGGTTTCCAACCTGCCCGATTCCGTCTGGACAGGTTGGAAACCTATCCTACGAGATTCCCTCCACCTGCGCTGCCCCATGACCGATGCCGACCGACACTCCCTGGACGAAGACGGCTACTTGGTCCTTGAAGGCTTCATGGGGCTGGACTTGCTGGCCGCGCTGCGCCGGCGTGTCGTGGAGCTGTTTGCCGAGGAGGGCGGCCGTGCGGGTGCCGAGTTCAAGCAGGAACCCGGCTGTCGGCGGCTGGCAAACCTGGTGGACAAAGGCGACGTGTTTCGCCAGGCCATTCTGCGGCCGCGCTTGCTGGAATGCGTGGGTCATGTCCTGGGACCGGAATTCAAGCTGAGCAGCCTCAACGTGCGGTCCGTCGATCCGCACTCTGACGACGCGCAGCCACTGCATGCCGACATGGCGGCCATCGCGGATGAACGCGGCCACTGGGTCTGCAATGCCGTGTGGATGCTGGATGACTTCACGCGCGACAACGGCGCCATCCGCGTGGTGCCGGGCTCGCACTATTGGCGTCGCCTGCCGCAGGACGCATTGATCGATCCGAAGGCCCCTCATCCCGACGAGCGCTTGCTGATGGGCCCGGCGGGAACGGTGGTGGTGATGAACGCGCACGCCTGGCACGGCGGCACCGCCAACCGCACCGCGGCGCCGCGCACCGCGATGCACTCGTTCTTCGCGCGCAGCGACAAACCGCAGCAGCAGTATCAGAAGCAGCTGCTGCGACCGGAGGTGCAGCGCGAGCTGCCGCCGGAACTGCGTCGCTTGCTGGCGCTGGACGACCCGTTGAACGACAAGATCAGTGCCGAGGTCGCCGTGCGCAGCGGGTTCCTGAAATAAGAACCGGGGGAAGAAATGAACCACGGATCGCACGGATGAAGAATGCAGTGTCTACCAACAAAGCCACGGTGTTCAGACCAGAACCACACGCACTGCCGGCTCTTTTGACTAATACTCCAGCGCCACATTCCGCGGAACGATCCGAGCCACGTCTGTAGCCGCAGGCTTCAGCCTGCGGAGTGGCGTCGCAGGTGCCGTCCATTCACCCCGCAGGCGAAAGCCTGCGGCTACAGACTGCTACGGTGAATCGTGAATCGTGCTTCCAAACCAGCGCTGTAGTACTGATCGGTGTTATCGGTGCGATCCGTGGTTCATTTCTTCCTCTGTCTCTATCGGTCAGCGGCCGAACCAGCGTGCCAGCCAGCCACGCTTCTCCGTCGGCGTGGCTGTCTCTTGCGCCGCCGCGTAGCGATCCGCCAGCCGCGCCGACTCCGCCAGGTCCGCATCTCCTAATTCCGTCCTTCCCGTCGCCAGGTACGCCCAGCCCCGTTCGTAATAAGCGGTGGCGTAGCGCGGCGCCAGCCGAATCGCCTCGCTATAGGCCGCAATGGCCCGATCGTACTGGCCGGAATCGCTCAGCGCCAGTCCGCGCAGCCGCCAGGCGATCGCGTCCTTGCGCACGCCGGGTTCTTCCGCCTCGGCCTGGAAGCCCATGCCCTGGCAGACGGAGCAGGTGACCTTGTCCACCTCCATCTCGGCCGGCAAACCCGAATGTTCCTTGCAATCGGCACAAACGTCGCCGCCGAGCACCATGCCGTCGGCGTCCCAGAAACGGCCGCAGAAGGCGGTACCCTTGCAATGGGGACAGGAGCGCGGATTGTGCGGCCGCGGCCGCGCCGGCAAGGGCTGCACCTCCTGCGGCGCTGCCGGCGCGGGGTCCATCGTCAATTCGCTGACGGTCACCTGCGGAAACAGGTCGTCGACCGAGCCGGCGGGCACCCACTTCGTGCTGCCCTCGCGCAGCACCATGTCCTCGCGCAGGAGCTGACCGGAGTTTGCCAGTGTTTCCAGCTGTTCCCGGGGGATTGGCCCGACCTTTTTCTTGTTGCGCGCATAGTACCAGCCGCCGGATTTTGGTTCCTCCGTCAGCGGCCCGGTCCAGGTGATCGTGGGAGGCGAGTCGTCCTGCGCCGGTGGGGCAGGGGGGCCATTCGCCCGAGGCGGGGCCGGCGGCACCGGGGCTGGTACGGGCGGCGGGGCAGGGAAGAGGCCCGGCAGGGTGGCCGCGACGAGCCATTTCCGGGTACCTTCCTCGAGCAGCATGTCGCCGGGCGTCAGCGTGCCGCTGGCGGCAAGCTGTTCCAGCTGCGCCCGCGTCACCGGCCCGAGTTTCTTCTTGTTCCGCGCGTAGAACCAGCCCGGCGGACCGGCGGGACGCGGTGGGGGAATGACCGTCGTGACGGCGGGCGCTGGTCGTGCCGGCGCGGGCACCGGTGTGACGGGGATAGGCACTGCGGCAGCAACGGGCGGGGCGGTCGTCGGCACGAGGACGGCGACGGGAGCAACGATCAGACGAGCCACGGGCGCGAGGGCGCCCCGGCAGGCCGGACACTGGCGGGCTGGCGAAGTCGTGTCGGCCTGGAAGAGGACCTTGCAATGGGGACAGGACTGCCACTGCGACGCCATGGAACACTCGCGGGGCCGACGTCGCTCGCCGCGGCGACGCTGATGGCTTCCAGGGTAAATGCACCCCGCATAGAATGCAACCGTTGCGCCTCCGTGTCCGCTCGATACCGCCAGCGAAAGGCCGTCATGACCCTCGTGATCCACCCACCCGTGGAAGCGGCTCGCCTCGACAAGATTGTCGCCGCGGCCGGGGACCTGAACGTCGTCAATGCAGCCGGCGAAGCCGAGGCGCTGGCTGCCCTGCCGCGGTCAACGGCGTTCTTCGGCAAGATCACGCCGCCGCTCCTGGCCGCCGCGCCGAACCTGCGCTGGGTGCAGTCGCCGACCGCCAGCCTGGAGCACTACGTCTTTCCCGAACTGGTGGCCCATCCCTGCATCCTGACGAACATGCGCGGTCTGTTCTCCGACGTGATCGCCGATCAGGTGATGGGCTATGTCATTTGCTTCGCGCGCAACATCCACCGCTACATCCGGCAGCAGATGGCGGCCCGCTGGCAGCCTGTGGGCGGCGAAACGGAGCGCGTCAGCTTCGCGACCGGCCCCGGCGTGGTCAACGCCATCGATCGCGCCCACTGGCACCTGGGCGACTGCACGCTCGGCATCGTCGGCCTGGGTGCCATCGGCTCTGAAGTGGCGCGCCGCGCCGGAGCGTTCCATATGCGCGTGCTGGCCATCGACCCGGTACAGACGCAAGCGCCGGAAGGCATCGCGTCGGTCTGGAAGCCGGAGCAGTTGCCGGACCTGCTGGCCGCGAGCGATTTCGTGGTCATCGCCGCTCCGCACACGCCCCAGACCGAGCGCCTGTTCCGCCGCCCGCAGTTCCAGCAGATGAAGCGGACGGCCTACCTCATCAACATTGGCCGTGGCGCCATCGTGGACCTGGCCGACCTGATCGCGGCCCTGGACGCCAAGGAGATCGCCGGCGCCGGCCTGGACGTGTTCGAAACCGAGCCCTTGCCGCCGGAACATCCGCTGTGGAAGCAGGAGAACGCGATCCTCACGCCCCACGTCGCCGGCTATTCGCCGCGCATCGCGGAACGGCACCTTGGCGTTTTGCTGGACAACCTGCGTCGCTTCCGTGCGGGCGAGACGCTGCAAAACGTCGTCAACAAGGCGATGTGGTTTTGAATCGGACGCAAGCGGATGCGCGCCGAATGCGTGTGGCAAAACGCATGAGGCAGCCGCCCAGCAACTCAGCTGGCCGCTCGGAACCCTGGAAGGCCGGAGTTGCCGCGCCAGCGGCTGGCCCGCCGTGACATTGAGGTGAGCCAGGCAAGGCCCGCGAATGGGGTGACGATCATGAGTGAATGGCGCTGCTGCCCGGGCAAATGAGAGGTTGCGAGGTCAGTGCTTGCTCCCCTCTTCCCTTTTCGGGCCAATTGCCGCTCGGCACTGTCTGGTTGTTGAGCGACATTGCGGAGGCCAAGGGGCGGCAAGAGCTTTACACGCGGCAATCTCCCCAGATCTTGCAAGGCTGGCGCGACATGGCCATGGTCGAGAGCGTGGAATCCTCGAATCGGATCGAAGGGGTCACTGTCGAGCCGGCTCGGTTGCGTCCGCTCGTCCTGGGTAATACGCGGCCGAGAGATCGCTCGGAAGAGGAAATCCAGGGCTATCGCAATGCCCTCCAGCGCATACACACGAAGGCAGCCAATTTGCCTATCACTCCGGAAACCCTTCGGGAACTGCACCGGACGATCCAGGAAGGGGCTGGCGACGCGGGCCAGTGGAAGGGCATTGACAACGACATCATCGAATTCCGAGTCGGCGAGGCTCCGCGTATCCGCTTCCGTCCAGTCTCCGTCGCGGCGACCCCTGCCGCCATTGACGAGCTTTGCGTACTCTACCGGCACGCGCTCGATCAGCAACACGTGCCGTCGCTGGTCGCCGTCGCCTGTCTCGTTCTCGATTACCTCTGCGTGCATCCCTTCCGCGACGGTAACGGACGCGTCTCGCGTCTGCTCACTGTGCTTGCCTTGTATCACCACGGCTTTGAGGTCGGCCGTTACGTCAGCCTGGAGCGTCTGATCGAGGAGTCGAAGGAGGATTACTACGCAGTATTGCAGACCAGTTCTGCCGGCTGGCACGAGGGCACACATAGTCTGTTGCCCTGGCTGAATTACTTCCTCGCCGTCGTCCGCCGGGCCTACGTACAATTCGAGGAGCGTGCGAGAGAAATAAAGAGTGCACCCGGGACCAAGATCAAACTTATCCAGGCTGCCATTCTGGCAGTTGCGAATCCCTTTCGGGTCGCCGACCTGCAACAGGCCTGCCCCGGAGTCAGCGTAGACTGGATCCGTAGTGTCCTTAAGGACTTGCGTTCACAAGGCAAGGTGGAATGTCTCGGACGTGGCCAGCAGGCGCAGTGGCGACGCCTCACCGACGAATTGGGTACTCCCTAGTTAATTGGGTACTGAATTGGGTAGTGACCGTGCCTCGATCATGGGTGGGTCAACTCGCTCCGGCTGCGATTTTATTGTCCAGAATCTCGTACCCAAACCGGCCGGTCCAAGCTGTACTTCAATGAAGGCGCGATCGCAGGGGATCGGAAATGGCCAACTACCGTAAGCAGATGAGTCCGTCGATGCAGGACGACCTGCTTTCGGAAACGGACTTCCGCCTCTTTGCCGTCTGCGCCACGTGCTGCAATTGACGATCCGCCTCATCGTCATCCACCAGTTGCCGCGGCAGGAACAGAACGCAGTCACTACCTATCCAAGCCGGCCGAATTTGACGAGGTGTTGGCTGTCTTGGCCGAACTGGAGCGCCGCATCGACGGAACCGCTGGGAGGCAACACCACTCAATGGAAGTGAAGGTGCTCCTACGAGCCGCGCGAGACTGGCGTCGCGCGAAGACATCAAGTCATCGCGCGACACCAGTCTCGCACGGCTCGCAGCATCTACCTAAATCTACTCCCCCGCCGGCAGAAACACCTTCCCATCCGGCGCCCCCGCGAGCACATCCTTCAACTCAGCGAGCAGGGCCACAATGTGCGGCGCCTTCAGATGCGCCTCCAAGTCCGCCAGGCTCTTCCAGCGTTCGTAGACCACGAAGCGCGTCGGGTCCTTGGCGTCGCGGTTGAGGTCGTAGGTCAGGCAGCCCTTCTCCTTGCGCGACTCCTTGATCGCCTTGATGAAGGCGGTCTCCAGCTTGTCTCCCGTGCCCTCCTTCACCTGAATGTGGACCATCATCGTGAATGGTTTGGTCGAGTCCTTCAGCTGGGCCTTGATCTGGGC
The DNA here is from genome assembly GCA_019752375.1 of Gemmataceae bacterium. Classification (GTDB taxonomy): domain Bacteria; phylum Planctomycetota; class Planctomycetia; order Gemmatales; family Gemmataceae; genus JAIEMG01. The sequence continues at coordinate 19,666 of JAIEMG010000150.1, forward strand.
GACCAGCGGGTTTGGCTCGTCGGCAGCAGAGGCCAGCAGCGGCAGCGCCGTCAGGGCGGCGATCGCGATGGCGAGTTTCGGCAGGGATCGATGCATGAGGAGACTCCGGTCGAGAATGGGGAAAGCGCTCGGGACACGCTGTCATCATCGGTATGGAAGCGGTGCGCGGCAAGCACGCGTCAATCGCCGAGTTCAACGATGGCCTTGATGACGCCCGTTTCCGGCCGCGTGTAACTGGGGAAGACGTCGATCAACTCCGCGAACGCGGTGCGATGGGTGATCCACGGCCGCGTGTCGATGCGGCCTGCCTCGATCAGGCCGATGATGTGCGAAAAATCTTGCGGCAGCGCGTTGCGCGAGCAGAGCAGCGTGCCTTCCGGCTTGTGGAAGACCGGATGGCGGAAGTGGACCTCGTCGGTGGTGATGCCGACGAACACCAGCCGGCCGCCCGGCGCCACCAGGCCGAACGCGGCCGACATCGAGGCGCTGGAGCCGGTCGCGTCGATCACCACGTCGGGCAGATGGCCGTCGGTCAACTCGCGCAGGTCGGCCTCGACGCGTTCGGAATGCTGGATCGTGTACGCGACGCCCATCGTCCGCTTGCAGAAGTCGAGGCGCTGGGCATTCACGTCCAGGACGATGAGCTTCGCCCCGATCAACTTGACGAACTCCAGCGTCGCCAGGCCAATCGGGCCGGCACCGATGATAAGCACTGCTTCGTCGGGCTGAATGGCGGCGCGAAAGACCGCATGGCAGCCGATGGCCAGCGTTTCCACCAGTGCGAGCTGCTCGAACGAGAGCTTGCGCGAGACGTGCAGCTTGCGGGCGGGCAGCACGAATTGCGGACGCAGGCCGCCGTCGCGGTGGACGCCGAGGACTTCCAGCTTCTCGCAGCAGTTGGGCCGGCCGCGGCGGCTGGCGTAGCTGTTGGGATCGTTGATGTACGGCTCGACGGAGCAACGGTCGCCGGGCTGCACATTCGTCACGCCAGAGCCCACCGCAACGACCTCGACGCCCAGCTCGTGGCCGGGAATGCGCGGGTAGCTGAAGAACGGCATCTTGCCGAGATAGCCGCTGATATCGGTGCCGCAAATGCCGACGCGGTGGACGCGAACCAGCGCCTCGCCGGGACCGGGCTTCTCCGGAGCGGGGATGGAGTGGCACTTGAGGAGCTTGGGAGCTTCGAGGACGAGAGCGTTCATTCGCATTGCCTTCCAACTCTACAGCGCGGACCATCGAGGAATGACTAATGACGAAGGACTAATGACTAATCAATGACCAATACCCAATGACCCACCGGCACCAGCGACCCGGCTCAACCCCCCGCATGGTCGGTTGGTGCTTGTGTCATTGGTCATTGATTAGTCATTCGTCCTTAGAAATTAGGCATTATCCTCGTCAGCCCGAATGAGCGATCGGGACCTAAAACAGTCCCGCGATCGGTTCGGCGCCGTGGCCGAAGAAAATCGGGCGGTTGCTGGAAGTATACAGCGGTTTGCCACGGTCGATGCCGAGCTTTTCGTAGATGGTGGCGGCGTACTCTTCCGGCGTGTGCGGTTCGTTCGAGACGAAGCCGCCTTCACGGTCGCTGCTGCCGATGACCTGGCCGCCCGGCACGCCCGCGCCGGCAAAAGCGATCGAATAGGCATCGGTCCAGTGGTCGCGGCCCTGGAACTTGTTCAGACGCGGGGTGCGGCCAAACTCGGTGACGAAGCAGACCAGCGTCTCGGCCAGCAAGCCGCGCTGTTCGAGGTCTTCGAGCAGGGCCGAGAACGCCTGATCGACGCTGCCCATCATGCACCAGTGGCCGATGCCGTAGCGACCCGCACCGCCGCCGCCGGCGCCCGGCAGGTTGCAGGTGCCCTTCGCGTAGATGTAATCGTGATGGTCCCAGTTGAGGTTGCCGCCGCCGGGCGTGTCCTTCGTCTGCGGCCAGCGCGTATCGACGGTGACGAAGCGGACGCCGGCTTCGATCAGCTTGCGGCCGACGAGGTAGCAGGCGCCGCGATGGCCGGGACCGTACTTCTCGCGCATCGCGGCCGGCTCCGCGTGCAGGTTGAATGCGGCGGAGACTTTGGCGCTGGTCAGCATGTCGAAGGCTTGTTCGTAGAAACGATCCATGCCGTTGACGCCGGAGCGACCCGTGAAGCCGGCGTCCATCGAAGCCAGGAGCCGACGGCGATGGTCCAGGGTCGTGCCCGTGTTCTCGCCGCGCGGCTGCAGGGCGCCGACCTTCCAGTCCGGATCGGCCAGGTCCTTACCGCCGGTCTTGAAGACCCGTGTGGAGGCCGGCAGGAAGCCGGTCCGCGTCTCGGCGGCCTGCTCGTGATTGCCGGGCACCATGATGTAGGGCGGCAGGTACTTGCAGGCGGTGCCGATCAAGTGCGAAACGATCGAACCGATGTCCGGCATCTCGTTGCCGCCGGAGGGATGAGCGCCGGAGAGCGCGTACTGCGTGCCGGTGGGATGGCCGTTAGCGCCGCCCTTGGGATGGCGCATGGAGCGGACGACGGCCAGCTTGTCGGCCAGCCGCGCGGTCTTCGCCAGCAGCTCGGTGAACTGCATGCCGGGTACCTTCGTCGCGATCGGCTTGAAGGGACTGCGATGCTCGCTGACGACGTCCGGCTTGGGGTCCCAGGTGTCGACGTGCGACAGGCCGCCTTGTTCCAGGATGACCAGGACGTTCTTCGCCCGCGCGACGCGTCGATCGGTGCTGGCCGTCGCTTGCAGGGCCAGCAACTCGGGAAGCGAACAGCCCAGCACGCCGGCGGCGCCAAGCTTCAGAAGACGACGGCGGGTCATTTCAGCGGATGGGTGCATCGGGTGCCTCCCATGGGGGTGGGTTCAATGGCGGGGAATGCCGGGCGGGGTTGGGCAGCTACAGGGAAGTGGACGGTCGGCCGTGCTTTTGGAAGAGATTCTTTCGGAAAGCAAGAAAGCAGGCGCTACGCCCGATCGACCGGTCCCGGCCGTCGAGCCGCACTCTGTGGCGGTGACAGAGCTTGCGTCAATTGTTACTCGGAAGAGAGTCGGCTTTCCGCAGCAGCGCGGGCAACGCTCAAAGATTTGCGATTTGCGATTCCATGTCGTGTGGTCTTGGGGGTTCTTTCGCCATCGAAGCGGGCGAATGAACTGGGTCAGCAGGAGTTCGCTGACCCTGACACCTTTTTCCTTTCTAAATCGGTTCCCATCTCTTCTATCCCACTTGCAGGATCTTAGGATCCGCGCAAGAATAACTTGTGCAAATTCCTGTAGGACGGATTTCCAATCCGTCCGGTTTTCTTTGGACGGATTGGAAATCCGTCCTACGTGCAATTGTTCAACTTATTGTTACGCGGATCCTTAACCCGACGTCACGCCCTGTTTGAGTGCCTCGACCGACGTGTCATCGCTTGCGTCCCGGGCTACTTCCCCTCTGCCGCCGGATACAGTCTCATCGCCTTGTCCAGCACCTCGTCGTAGTCCTTCGGCGCGGCTTCGAAGCCGGTCACGCGCAGGGAGCCCAGCAGGTCGCGGCCCTGGGCGGTTTTCGTCGTCGTGTTCAGGAGGGAATCGCGGGTTTTCTTGGCGGCGGTCTTGTCGAACTTGCTGGGAATGTAGGCGACCACTACCGGTGGGAATGCTTCGGACTCCTTCAGGACCTTCAGCCAGGTCGACAGGCCCGGTTTCTGGTCCTTGTACCATTCGAGAGCGGCACTATCGACCACGGCGGCGTCCAGCTTGCCGCGGGCGACTTCGTCCATGGCCGCTTCCGGGTTCTTGGGTCGGGTCAACTCGTAAAACGCGTCGGGCTTGCTGCCTTCCTTCAGTGTGGTGCGGTCCAGGAAGACGTAGCTGTGGTCGCGCGTGAAGAAAGGCACGCCCATCTTCTTGCCCTTGAGATCAGCCAGGCTGGCGTACTTGCTGTCCTTGTTGACCAGGATGGACGCCTTCGGATAACGGTGCTTGTTCACCGCGATGACCAGGGGCGTCAGGTCCGGGTACTTCTGCTTGGCCCAGCCAAATTCCACGCCGCCGAAAACGCCGAGCTGATACTTGCCCTCTTCCATCTGGCGTCCCAGTTCCAGGGCCCCCTTCACAATTTTCGAATCCCCCTTCTGCCCGGTCTGCGCCTGCAGCATCTTGGTCAACGGCTCGGTCATCTTGGGAAGCGACGACTCATCCATGTCGCGGAACATGGTGTCGAGCACGCCGACGTGAATCGGCTTCTCCGGCTCGGCCGCGTGGACGGGCGTGGCCACATCCAGGATCAGAACCCCGGTCAGAAGGACAAGAGCCGACGCGGTCAATTTGAACAGGTTCATGACGACCTTCCTCGTGCAAGCGAATGAGCCGTGGCGAAGGTTGTCGCGTGCTTCTGTAATGCTATGAGAACAGGGTCTGCTCGGCGGAACAGGATTGAGGACATGCTCGAAAATCAAAGGGGTCGGGGGACTACTGCTGTAAACACCTGGACTTGACGTAAGTTCTTTCAGCAGCTGCAATATAGGTTTCACCAGCTGCTGAGGG
>JAIEMG010000340.1 GCA_019752375.1 Gemmataceae bacterium
CGGTCCGCCCCCGCACGACGGCACGAGAAAAATCAGCGACGGAGCTTGACAAAAGCGGTCTCATAGAAGGCGGTTTTGGCCGAAGACCGCCTGAAGGCGGAACTACGAACAAAGGCGGGAGACCATGCGTGCCGTCGTGCAGCGAGTGAGCCAGGCCCGCGTGGTAATCGGCGAGGAAGTGGCCGGCACGATCGGCCGCGGCCTGCTCGTGCTGCTCGGCGTCACGCATGACGATACGCCGGACAAGGCCCGCTGGCTGGCGGACAAGGTCGTCGGACTACGCATCTTTGCCGATGCCGACGACAAGATGAACCTGGGCGTGGCCGACATTGGCGGCGAGGTGTTGATCGTCAGCCAGTTCACGCTGTACGGCGATTGCAGCAAGGGCCGCCGGCCAAGCTTCATCGGCGCGGCGCCGCCGGAGATCGCGATTCCGCTGTACGAAGCGTTCATCGACGCAGTGAAAGCGCAGGGCGTGAAGGTCGCCACCGGACGCTTCGGGGCGATGATGCAGGTGGAATTGATCAATGACGGGCCGGTGACACTGATTGTGGACAGCAAATGAGAGCTTGCTTCAAAAGGGATCGGGCCCGTGAATTCTAGTGGGTGCAATCGGCTTTGTAGAAAACCCGGCGAGCGGGGCGTGTGAACGCCCCGGTTAGCGCGACGGAACCGGGGCGTTCACACGCCCCGCTCGCCAGAACCGAGACGCGGTTTTTCGAGTAACCAAGGAAACGGCACATGGCGGAAAAAAGCCAACTCTTCGCAACCAAGTCGTTGAAGGGCCTGCTGGACGAGATGGCAGGCGATCATCGGCTGCGGCGCGTGCTCGGCCCAGTGACGTTGACGGCATTGGGCATCGGCGCGGTGATCGGCGCCGGCATTTTCGTGGCCACCGGCGAAGCAGCGCACACCACGGCGGGGCCGGCGCTGATGGTTTCCTATGCGGCGGCCGGCATCACGTGCATCTTTGCCGCACTGTGCTACGCCGAGTTCGCCTCCATGGCTCCGGTGGCCGGCAGCGCTTACACGTATGCCTACACGACGATGGGCGAGCTGTTCGCCTGGATCATCGGCTGGGACTTGGTGCTCGAATACGCCGTCGGTGCTGCCACGGTGGCCAATGGTTGGTCGTCCTACTTTCAGAAGGTCCTCAAGGGAATCGGTATCGTCATCCCCGCGGAGATGCGCGGCGCCGCATTGACATTCAAGGAAGACTCCAGGAGCATCCTCGGCGGCCATTTCGAGACGACGAGCTCCTACGTGAACCTGCCCGCCGTGATCATCGTGATCATCATCACGGCCATCCTGGTCAAGGGCATCAAGGAAAGCGCCGGTTTCAACGCGGTCATGGTGGCGATCAAGGTCGCGGCAGTGCTCTTCGTCATTCTCGTGGGCGCGTTCTTCGTCAATCCGGACAACTGGCATCCCTTCGCGCCCTATGGATGGACGGGCATCAGCTTCTTTGGAATCCCGGTGCACGGGGAGGAGACGGAGGGCGGCAAGCCGCTGGGCGTGCTGGCGGGGGCGGCCATCATCTTCTTCGCCTACATCGGGTTCGACTCGGTATCGACCCATGCCGAGGAAGCCAAGAACCCAAAACGCGACGTGCCGATCGGCATTATCGCCTCGCTGCTCATCTGCACGGTCCTCTACATCGCCGTGGTTGCGGTGCTGACAGGGATGGTCAAGTATGACCAGATTGACGTGAACGCCGGTGTATCCGACGCGTTCTCCAAGCGCGGCTTGGCGGTTGCCGAGTTCATCATCGCTTCGGCCGGTGTCGCGGGCATCACCTCGGTACTATTGGTCATGATGCTCAGCGCTCCCCGCGTCTTCCTGGCGATGGCCCGCGACGGCCTGGTGCCGCGCGAGTTCTTCGCCGACGTCCATCCCAAGTTCCAGACGCCGTGGAAGAGCACCATGCTCATTGGAGCCTTCGTCGCCGTCCTGGCCGGCTTGCTGCCCATCGATGCCCTGTTGCACTTGACCAATATCGGCACGCTGTTCGCCTTCGTGATCGTCTGTGGCGCCGTGCTGATCATGCGCAAGACCAATCCCCAGGCGGAACGGCCGTTCCGCTGTCCGCTGGTGCCGCTCGTCCCGGTGCTGGGCATTCTCTGCTGCCTGATACTCATGTTCTCGCTGCCGGCCGCCAACTGGCTGCGCCTGTTCGGCTGGCTGGCGCTGGGCATGTGCATCTATTTCCTCTACGGTCGTCACCACAGCGTCCTGGGCAAGGAGCTGCGCGGAGAAATCACCACCCACGGCATCTCTCCCGCCGGCATGCCCCTGGACGGGCCCAAAGCATGAGCATCACGGCCACCGAACCGAAATCCTCCGGCAGCGGCAACCTGTCGTCGGGGTTTCAGCAGAAGCTGGGACTGTTCGACTCGACGATGCTGGTCGTCGGCACCATGATCGGCTCCGGCATCTTCGTCACCAGCGTCGGCATCTCACGCGACGTCGGCGCTGCCGGCTGGTTGCTCGCCGTCTGGGCGCTTGCGGGCGTCATGACGATCATCGGAGCTCTCAGCTACGGCGAGCTGGCCGCCATGATGCCGCATGCCGGTGGGCAGTACGTCTACCTTCGCGAAGCGTACAGCCCGCTGTGGGGCTTCCTCTACGGCTGGACGTGCTTCCTGGTCATCCAGACCGGCTCCATTGCGGCGGTGGCCGTGGTATTCGCCAAGTATCTCGGCGTGTTCATTTCCGAAGCGGGGACCGAGAACAAGCTGCTGGCCCGGCCCATCGTGCTGGACTGGAAGCTCCAGCTGCCGGGCATGGACGAGCCGTTCTGGAAGATGGAGACCTTCAACGTCAGCGCCGGCCAGATTGTCGCGGTCTTTGTGCTCATGTCGCTGACTCTCCTGAATTGCCGAGGCATCCAGGAAGGTAAGATCGTTCAAAATGTCTTCACCGTGGCCAAGACGCTGGCGTTGATCCTGCTCATCGTCATCGGCCTCTTTGTCGTCGCCAGCCCGACGGCCTGGCAGATGAACTTCGCGGAGCCGTGGGCCGGCATCGAGAAGACCGATCAATTCGACGCCGTGAAGGGCCTGGGCATCGCGTCGAATTCCACCGCACTAATCGCGTTGATGGTCATGGGCGGCGCGATGGTCGGCGCCCTCTTCTCGGCGGATGCCTGGAACAACATTACCTTCACGGCCGGCGAGATGCGCAACCCGCGCCGCACCATTCCCCTGGCCCTCGGCATCGGGACCGGCAGCGTCATTTTGCTTTACATGCTCGCGAACCTGGCCTATGTCAGCAGCTTGCCCATCCACGCCGCTCCGGAAGTCGAGAGCAAGCTGACGGCGCTCGAAAAACGCATCGAAGAGTTGCAAAAGGCGGGCAACGTGACGGAGGCGAATGCCGTCACGGAGGAGCGCCTGGCGTTCCTGAGCAAGACGAGCACGTTTGACCTTGGCATCGACCGCGCCCGCGACGAGCGCGTCGGCACCGCGGTCATGGAGCTCTGGTCGCCGGGGCTGGGTGCCAAGCTCATGGCCCTGGCGATCATGGTTTCGACATTCGGCTGCGTCAACGGCATGATCCTGATGGGCGCCCGGCTCTACTACGTGATGGCGAAGGACAACCTCTTTTTCCAGAGCGTGGGCACACTCAACAGCCGGGCGGTGCCGGCGGTGGGGCTGATCCTGCAGGGCCTGTGGTCGGTGCTGCTGGTCTTCTCCGGCACCTACGACGACCTGCTCGATTTCGTCATCTTCGCCGTGCTGGTCTTCTACGTGCTGACCGTCGCGGGCCTGTTCGTCCTCCGCCGCACCCGGCCGGACGCGGAACGGCCCTACAAGGCGTTCGGCTATCCGGTGCTCCCTGCACTTTATGTGCTTCTGTGTGCCGTCATCATGGTGAACCTGCTGATCGTCAAGCCGAAGTACACCTGGCCGGGACTGATCATCGTGCTGACCGGGGTGCCGGTCTATTTCATCTGGCGCGCGACCCAGGGAACCGGAGTCAGGAGTCAGGGATCAGGAGCCAGCAATTAACGGGAGTCAGGAGTCAGGGATCAGGAGCCAGTTTCCCTGACTCCTGTTCCCTGACTCCAGTTCCCTGATTCCTGACTCCTGATTCCTGACTCCTGATTCCTGATTCCTGATTCCTGACTCCTGATTCCTATGAAAATCACACAACTCGAATCCCAGGTCCTGCGACTGCCGTTGACGCGGCCGATCTCCGCGCCGCGCGACAACGAACGCGGCGGCCGGATCGATCACGTCTTTCTGCTCGTCGTTCATCTCGACACCGACACGGGGCATCGCGGACTGGGTTTCGCCTATACCATGCAGGGCGGCGCGCGAGCGATGAAGGCCATCGCCGACGACGACCTCGCGCCGGTCCTGGTCGGCGAAGACCCGCTCGATCACGAGCGGCTGGCCATCAAGGCCTACTGGCGGTTGCAGACCATTGGCCGCCGTGGCCTGGTGGCGCAGGTGTATTCCGCCATCGACCTGGCCCTGTGGGACATCAAGGGCAAGGCCGCCGGCCTGCCGCTCTACAAGCTGCTCGGCGGCGCCCGCGAGGCAGCGCCGGTCTATGGTTCCGACGCCGGCTGGCTGTGGATGAGCCCCAAGGACCTGATCGAAGCGTCGCGCGGGTATCTCGAGCAAGGCATGATGGGCGTGAAGATCAAGGTCGGCGGCGACCCGGAGGCAGATGCCGACCGCCTGACGCAGGTGCGCGAAGCCATCGGTGAAGACCCCTGGCTGGCGGTCGATGCCAACCAGCGCTACGACTACGGCACCGCCCTGGCGATGGGCCGCTTCTTTGAGGAAGAGATCGGCGTCGACTGGTTCGAGGAACCGATCTCGTGCGAAGACGTGGACGGCCACGCCCGGCTGTGCGAACGTCTCGAAGTGCCGATCGCCGTGGGAGAGACGCTCTTTGGCCGCGATGAGTTCGAGCGTTACCTGGACAAGGGCGCCGTGGACGTGCTGCAGCCCGACGTGACGCGCCTGGGCGGCCTGACCGCCTGGCTCAAGGTGGCGGCCCTGGCCGAGCAACGGCAACGCCCGCTGGCCCCGCACCTGATGCCCGAGGTAGCGGTCCATCTCGCCTGCGGCCTGCCGGGCGTGCAAGTGGTGGAGTACATGCCGTGGTTCTTCACCGCTTTCGTCGAGACGCCGGCCATCGCCAACGGCCAGATCGTGCCGCCCCAGCGGCCCGGTTTGGGGCTGGAGATGAATGCCGAGGCCGTTGAAAAGTATGCGCTGCCGATGACAGGCTCTTGACGTTGCAGTGTTTAGTTAGAACTGACCCAAGAATAAGTTCGTAGGACGGATTTCCAATCCGTCCGACAAACACGGACGGATTGGAAATCCGTCCTACGAAACCGATGAACTTATTCATGGATGAGTTCTTGGCCGCGAGTTTCGGGCGAACGCGGCCGCCCGCCGCACGGCGTGTCGGTTTGTTTCAGGAGGACGACCGTGGCCAAAGTAAAAAGGACCGCCTGGACCGCTGAGGAGTATGAACGGGCCGCACGGAAGTACGAGCGCAGCCTGCCGCTGGAGCACTTCATGGAAGCCTTGCCCCAATCGACGCAGCGCGAAATCAGCCTGGCGAGTTTGGCCGTGCTGAGGGCGCGTCGAGCCGATGTGCAAGTCTTCAACGAGCTACTCGTGCAGTATTTTTTCCAGGGGAAGCTGCGCCAGGTGGTACCGGACAACATGGTCCGGCTCTGCGACGAGCCACCGCAAACGAAGGGCAGTTTCAACGTCGAGTTGGAGCCGGTGCAGCCATTGCTGGTGCTGGAGTACGTCTCCCCCAACAGTATGCGCAAGGATTACAAGGAGAGCTTCGCCAAGTACGGGCGTGAATTGAAAGTGCCCAACTGCGTGATGTACTATCCCGAGCGCGAGGATTTGCAGGTCTGGCGCCACACGGGAGAGGAATACGAACGGTTGACCGCCAACGCTGCCGGCCGCTTTGCCATCCCCGAGTTAGAGCTGGAATTGGGCCTGCAGGACGGATGGGTGCGCTACTGGCACCAGGGCGAGCTGCTGCCCTTGCCCGCGGAACTGCTGCGGCAATTCGATCAGGAACGCCAGCGCGCCGATCAGGAACTCGAGCGTGCCAATCAGGAATGCCAGCGCGCCCATCAGGAACGCGAGCGTGCCAATCAGGAACGCGAGCAACGGATCGCTGCCGAGGCAGAGCTGGCGCGGCTGCGGGCCTTGCTGGCGAAGGAGGAGACTGGTTCGGCGAGCCCCCGTCGTCCGCGCGAACAGGAGTAGGCAACCCGCGTATTCCGCACTGGTCGCACGCAAACCAGATCGTGTCGCCCAGACGCCTGGGACTGGGACTGGAGATCAATGCCGAAGCGGTGGAGAAGTACGCGCTGCCGATGACGCGCGATTGAACTTTCAGCATAATCCGCAAACTTAATGGCACAGGCCTCCGCTTCCTAATCTCCGAAGAGATTTTAAGTTGCAACCTATCTCATCGAATAGTACAACTGTCCCGACAACGAATCCAATCGTTGCAGCTGCGCAACATGATAGGCAATCGCACGCGAAGTTCGCGTGATCGTCCTCGCATCTGGGAGAAGCTCAATGCTGCTTGCGTCATCGCTCCGGTCCAGCAGTTCCATTCATGCCAAGAACATTGGATTTTTGTGCAGTACGGGAATTCTAGCCATAGCGTTGCTTACTCTTCTAGTAGTTCCCGATCTCGCCTTCGCTCAGACGTCCACAAAACCATACTCTGGAGGTGATGAAGCCGCCGGGGCGACCGGATGCGCAGCTTGTGGTGGCTGTGGGTTGTTTTTCATTTTCGCCATTGTTGCAGCGGTCGCACTCAACATCGCACTGCTGGTATGGGTGGCGCGGGATGCCAAGGCGAGAGGAATGGACGGATCAGCGATGTGGATGATCTTGGTCATGTTCACGGGACTGATTGGCTTTGTTATATACATTTTCTCTCGCCCACAAGGCAACATGATTAGATGTGCTCATTGCGGAAACTCGCGTCTGCAGGCAAGCAGAATATGTCCGCACTGTTCCAACGCTTAAAGAGACCTCACACGTGGCTTGGGTTCTTTTTCCTCGTCCTCGCGTGCAGTCTATTGGACTCCCTTCGATCTCCGCAGGACCAATTGACTGCACGCATGTATGTAGGCGTAGTTCATTTGTACCAGCGTATAGGGCGACCGGCCCTCGCCGGCAAAGTCCAGTGTCGCTTTCGTCCTTCCTGTTCCGAGTATTCGATTGAAGCGGTAGAGACGTTTGGCATCCGCCAAGGAGTTGTGCTCACCATAAAGCGAATCCAATCTTGTAACCAAGGTGTCGCGCTGGGCACTAGTGATCCGGTTCCTTCTGTCGAAAATAGAGACAGCCAAAATTAGAGAGTGGCTTCAGACTCAACTACTCTGCTATCGACCATGACCATTCGCTTTTTTTGCCCAGCCTGCAAGCACCCCTGTAGCGCGCCCGACGACGCCGGTGGTCGCAAAGGCAAGTGCCCAAAGTGCGGCGCGGCGATGGAGGTGCCGGTCCCGAAGGGCGAAGTCTATCAGCCACCTCCGAAACCTCCGACTGTCGTTGCAATTGCGGATGTGCTGCCAGCCCCTGCCCGCCAGCCAGCTTACGTTCCAAATCCGGCTGGATTTCCAATTTCCGCCGCCGTAGGCTTCCAATGTCCGTTTTGCAAAAGTACCGCGATGCCGCTCGGTAGGGACCAGATTTCTCAGACCGGGTGGGTTCTATTCGTTGTGCTACTGATCTCTTGCTTCCCTTTATGCATCATCGGACTATTCATTAAGGAGCAGGTTCGAGTCTGTAGCAATTGCGGCATGAAGCTAGGCACCGCCGGTTAGTGCCTGAAGATTAGCGCGCTCGCCCGCTACCCGCTACCGACCTCGCATCACTCGCCGTACTTGCGTAACGTATAATTGCGTATAGCGACGCGAGCAGTCAGCGGGGATCCACCGTGACACACACCATTCAGCGCGAGCTTTTTGAAGACATCGCCGAACCGCCCCAGGTCGAGGCGACGCTGTTCGCCGACGTGGTCTTCGATCGGCCGCTCGACCATCCGTACAGCTACGCGGTGCCGGAGCATCTGCACGACCGGATTGCCGTGGGCAAGCGCGTGATGGCCCCGTTCGGCAAGGGCGATAAGCCGACCGTGGGCTTCTGCGTGCGGCTGAACAAGACGGTTCCTGAACGCGAAGTCAAGACGCTGGTGCGCGTCGTTGACGACGAAGCGCTGCTCACGCCCGACCTGATGCGACTGACACGCTGGATGGCCGACTACTACCTGTGCGGCTGGGGCCAGGTGCTCAACGGCGTGTTGCCGGCGGGTGCACGGCAGCAAGCGGGCACGCGGTCCGTCGCCTTCCTGGAGGCGATTCCCGAAACCGAACTGTCCGGTCCGCCGCCGGCGCTGACGTCCAAGCAGACGGCCGCACTCGATCAGCTGCGGCGTGCGGGCAAGGCGGTCGAAGTTCGCCGTCTCGCGCAGCTGGCAGCCTGCGGACCGGGGCCGTTGGAATCGCTGGTCAGCAAGGGCCTGGCACGGCGGGTGATGCGGCGCGTCGATCAGTTCAGCGAGAGCCTGGAAGACGCCGAGATACCGACGCCGATCGTGCTCAATGCCGATCAGCTCCGAGTCTGGGCGCCCGTTGAACAAGCGTTGCGTTCGGGTGGTTTCCGGGCCATGCTCCTCCACGGCGTCACCGGCAGCGGCAAGACGGAGATCTACCTGCGTGCCATCGAGGAGACGGTTCGGCAAGGCAAGGAAGCGCTGGTGCTGGTGCCCGAGATCAGCCTGACGCCGCAGACGATTCGCCAGTTCCGCGGACGCTGCGGCGAGGTGGCGGTGCTGCACAGCCACCTGGGCGACGCGGAGCGCGGCGGCCAGTGGCGGCGCGTGGCCCACGGACAGGTGCAGGTGGTCGTCGGCGCCCGCAGCGCCATCTTCGCGCCGGCCCGACAGCTCGGCCTCATCGTCATCGACGAGGAGCACGAAAGCAGCTTCAAGCAGGAGCAGACGCCGCGCTACCACGCCCGCGACGTGGCCGTCATGCGCGCCCGGCTGGAAAACATCCCGATCCTGCTCGGTAGCGCGACGCCCTCGCTGGAAAGCTGGCAGAACGCCCAGCGCGGCCAGTACACGCTGCTGACGCTGCCCAACCGCGTGCTCGATCGGCCGCTGCCCCAGGTGGGGCTCATTGACCTGCGCCACGACATGCCGCGCGGCAGTGCCTGGCACGCACTCAGCCCCAGCCTCGAACGCGCCATGCGCGACGCGCTGCGCGACGGCGGCCAGGTGATGCTGCTGTTGAACCGGCGCGGCTTCTCCACGCACATCCACTGTCCCGCATGCGGTCGGGTCGAGTCCTGCGAGCACTGCGACCTGGCGGCGACGTTTCACCGCGAACGCAACGTCCTGCTCTGCCACTACTGCGGCTGGGAGGCGCCCCCGCCGCAGTTGTGCGCTTCGTGCGGACAGAAGACGGTGCGCTACCAGGGACTCGGCACCGAGAAGTTGCAGGCGGAGATCGAGGAGAAGTTCCACGGCTTCGTTGTTCGCCGCATGGACAGCGACACGATGCGCCGCCCCGGCTCGCACGAGCGCGTGCTGAGCGCCTTCCGCGCCGGGTTGATCCACATCCTGCTCGGTACCCAGATGATCGCCAAGGGACTCGACTTCCCGAACGTGACGCTGGTGGGCGTGGTCAACGCCGACATCGGCCTGCACGTCCCCGACTTTCGCTCGTCGGAACGGACGTTCCAGCTCCTGTCACAGGTGGCAGGCCGGACCGGGCGTGGTCCGCGCGGCGGCCGCGTGCTGATCCAGACCTTCAGCCCAGAGCACCCGAGCATCGCCCTGGCCGCGGCCCACGATTACGCGGGCTTCGTGCAGTCCGAACTGCCGCACCGGCAGGAATTTCACTATCCGCCGTATCAACGGCTGGCCCGGATCATCATCCGCAGCCGCGACCAGGAAGCCGCCGGCGCCTTCGCCGAGAAGCTGGCCGCGACCTTCAACCTGGCGATGCAAAAAGTGCAGACGGCGGGCGCCGCGGCCGAGGTCCGCCTGCTCGGTCCCGCCGAGGCGCCGGTCTTTCGTTTGAAGGGCTACTATCGCTTTCACTTCCAGATGCAATCGCCCAGCGCGGCGACGTTGCACCAGCTCCTGCGCGACGTCCTGGCCGTGGTCCGGCCGCCCAGCGGCGTCGAGTTCACGCTCGACATCGATCCCTACAACATGCTATGAGTCTGAATGGTCTCGCCTTTGTTCGTAGTTCCGCCTTCCATGTCGTGCGGGGCCGGACCGTCAGCGGCGACAGGGGCGTCCTGCCTCATCCGGGTATCCAAGCATTTTTCGCCCTCGCCTCGCTCCAGCTTGGGCGAGGGCGAAAAAATGCGCATCCCTGCGGCGTACTGTGCGTGCCGGCTTTCGCAAGCCAGCAACGGCCCTTTCCTCGCATAGGATCTGAAGCCGGAACTACGAACAGGAGGCTTGCGCTCTAGCCAAAGTGCTCCTTGACCAGGCGGCGAAAGCCCGTCAGGTCGCGCACCTTGTGAACCGCCTCGCGGAACACGGAAAATTCCGGCACGAACTTCGCGAAATAGCAGCTGGTGCGCGCCAGCCGCCGCTGCGCCGGTCCCGGTCCATAGAGCCGAAATTCGCCTTCGACCAGCTGGAGGAGAACGCGACCGCGTTCGGCACTGGTCGGCGCTCGGACGATTGCGCCGCCCTGCACGAGTGACCGCGCCTGCTGGAAGATCCACGGATTGCCCAGGCAGCCGCGGCCGATGGCCACACCGTCCGCACCGGTCTCTTTCAGGAAGCGAATGGCGTCGCCCGGCTCGCGGATGCCGCCACTGCCAAGCACCGGCACGCGCACCGCTTGCTTCACCCGCGTCACCACGCTCCAGTCCGGCCCGCCGACGTAGGCCTGCGCCACGCTTCGGGCATGCACGTCGACCGCAGCCGCTCCCGCTTCCTCCGCAAGCCGTGCCACTTCGCTCGCCGTCTCGTGCTCCGCGTCCGGTCCGCTGCGAATCTTCAGGGTGACCGGGATCGACACCGCATTCACCACCGCGGCGACAATGCTCGCCACGGCTGGGGGATTGCCGAGCAGCGCGCCGCCTTCGCCGCGGTTGACCAGTCGCCGGATCGGGCACTCGAAATTGAGGTCAACGACATCGAAGCCGTGTTCCTCGACGACGCGTGCCGCCCTGGCCATGACCGCGGGATCGGCACCACTGATCTGTCCCGCTCGCGGCGATTCCTGGGTCGTCGTGTGGAGCAGACGTAACGCCCGCCGGTCACGGCAGGCCACGTCGGCGGCATCGATCCGTTCCGTGCAGACCAGGCTGGCGCCAAACTGCTTCATCAGCAGCCGGAACGGATAGTTGGTGTGCTCCTCCATGGGAGCCAGCGTGATGGGATGGGCGATTCGCGAAGGGCCGATCTTCATGGCAGTCAGGAGTCAGGAATCAGGAGACAGATGCAGCGACGGCGTGTCCAACTCATTCGACTCCTGATTCCTGTCCCCTGATTCCTGTCCCCTGATTCCTACTGCTTGGCCCGGCTGAGGTATTCACCCGTGCGCGTGTCGACGGACACCACCTCGCCGATGCCGACGAAGGGCGGCACCGTGATCTTCAGTCCCGTCTCGAGGGTGGCGGGCTTGAACTGCGCTGCGGCGGTCGCCCCTTTGACCGACGGTTCCGTCTCCGTCACCTTCAGTTCGACCGTGGCGGGCAGTTCCAGGCTCAGCGGCTTGCCTTCGTAGAAGGTGACGTGGGCCTTGGTGTTCTCTTTCATGTAGAGCATCAGTTCGCCGACCCATTCCGTCGGCAGCGTCGTCTGATCGGACGTCTCGATGTCCATGAAGACGTAGCCTTCGCCGTCCTGGTAGATGTATTCCATCTCGCGTTTGTCGAGGTAAGCCTGCTCGACCTTGTCTTCGGGCCGCACCCGCTTGGGCGTGATGGAGCCGGTCTTGAGGTTCTTGAGCTTGAGCTGCAGGATCGCCCGCCAGTTTCCCGGCGTGTTCAGGTCGCGGTCCACGACGTGATAGAGCTGGCCGTCTTCGACGATGACCATTCCCTTGCGGACCTGACTGTAATTGATACTCGCCACGTAAACCCTCCGTCTGCAAAGCGGCACCCGAGAGGCGCCCATATCTCACGTTAAACGGTTAAGGTAGCAAAACAGGCCAAGCGTGAGAAGAGGGACTTGATGCAGCGACCGACGGCGTGACAAGGGGACAAGGCGGTGCTAAAGTTGCAGGACATGCGGGGGCCAATAGCGGCCCGGGGTAGGCCGCGCCGACCCTCGCCTGAAATTCCGCACCAATCTTGAGCTTGATTCCTTTCGCTTCATTTCTATACTCCGCCCCTCGCACGTTCAGCCATTTGACGCCCTGCGCGCATGTTTTTCAGGCCGGACCGACTTGCTGGGTCCGGTTCCGGGGTCTTGCCGCAGGGAATCCGGAACGGCATTTCGGAGGCACCGTGACGGGGCAAAACCAGAAGAGAAGCCGGATCTTCCTCGGGGCCATCATGGCCCTGCTGCTGGCCGGCAAGATCGGTATGGCCCAGGAAACCCTGCGGCTAACGAACAACAAACCGGGCGATTCCAAACCCGTCGTCCTGTACGCCGATGACATCGCCACCTGGACGGAAAACGGGCAGCGAATCATCCTGCTCAAGGGCAAGGTGCTCGTCGAGCACGGCGTCGTCACGACGCGAGCCCAGAGAGCGGTGGCCTTCGTCGACGAGGGCCGCTATCGCCAGACACGCATTCTTCGCGTGGACGTTTACGCGGAAGGTGAAGTGCGCGTGGAGAACGGCCCCGACGCGAGGACCGGTCCGAAGGCGCTCGTCGATCTGAACACGCGCGGGGACCTGAAGCTCAAGGCGCACGGTCGGCCGATCGTGCAGCAGCCGCAATCGACCGATCCGCTGTACCTGCGGGCCATGAGCGAGCGTGTGCCTGCAGCACCCCCGGCAGCGGCGCCAGCGCCAATAGCGCCTGTGCCCAACAGCACTGCCAAGCCGGGGCCGGCGCCGGTTCTGCAGCAGACGGGATATCAACCGGGAATGGTCGATTCGGCCATCGTACCGGCTCAGGCGATCTTGCCGGCGCCGGGCCCGACGGCACCACCGACACTCCAGCCGGGACCGTCTCCTGTTGAGCAGGCGCCAGCGCTGCCGCTGCTCCAGCCACCGGTAACGGGGGGCACCGCCGGGCCGCCGCGCGACGCGGGTGGCGTACCAATTCCGGCACCGTATGTTCCCGGCCAGCCACCACCGGCGCCGCGTCCCGGTGTGCCGCCGGGCGCGGGAGCCGCCGCGCCGGGGCCTCCAGGCTCCGGGCCTCCGCGCGTGCTGAATATCCGGCCCCGTTACTCCGGACCGTTTCAGACGCAGAGCTTTCCCTTGCCTTCGGGCGAGCAGGCCATTGTCGCCACCGGCGGCATCATCCTGACGGTCAGCAACGATCAGCGCGTGGGCATGCTCGACATCGAGGCCGACAAGCTGGTGTTCTGGACGCGCGGCAACACGAACCAGGTATTTGAGGGCATGAAGGGGCCGCAGGGCCAGCAAACTCGCGAGCTGGAGTTTTACCTGGCCGGCAACGTCGAGATTCGCCAGAAGAGCCAACGATCGAGAGGCAATCAGGAATCGCGCATCATGCGCGCGGACGAAGTCTTTTACGACGTCAACCGCAACGTCGCTGTCGCTGTCGCGGCCGATCTCGAATTCCGCAACCGCCGGATTCCGGATCCGATCCACATGCGCGCCGACGAGTTGTTGCAAACGTCCGCCGACACCTTCGAGGTCATCAAGGGCGATGTAAGTGCCAGCAAGCTCCCGTCCGACCCGGGAGTGAAAATCGAATTCCAGAACGCCACGCTGGAGAGCAAGCGCGTGCCGCGCCGCGGCCTATTCGGTCAGGTCACCGACCGCCGTACCGGCGAAGCGCTGATCGACCAGGAACTGATGTTCAAGGGGCGAAACGTCTTCCTTGAAGTGGAAGACGTGCCGATCTTCTATTTCCCGTATCTCGCGGGCAACGCAGCTGATCCACTCGGCCCGCTCGAGAGCATTCAAATCGGCTTTAATCGTATCTTCGGCTTCCAGTTCGGCGCCTCGTTCAACGTCTACGACATTTTCGGCATCGACCCGTATCCCGGTACCCGCTGGCGCTGGGACGTGGATTACATGAGCGCGCGCGGTCCCGGTACCGGCACGAACTTCGACTACGCCGGCAAGGACTTCTTCGGCGTGCCAAGCGCGTATGCCGGCATGGTCAAGGCGTGGGGCCTGCTCGACCAAGGGGACGACGTATTAGGCGGCGGGCGCGGCGCCAACGACAACCATCCGAATCAACGCGGCCGCTTCACCTGGCGGCAAAACTGGTGGGACCTGCCGCAAGGCTTCACGGTGCAGAACCAGCTGTCGGCCCTGAGCGATCACAACTTCCTCGAACAGTACTACAAGCAGGAATTCGACTTCGAGATCAACCAGGAAACCTTTGTTTACGTGAAGCAGCAGCAGAACAACTGGGCCTGGACCGTCCTTGCCCAGCCGCACATTCGTTACTGGGTAAGTGAAAGCGAATGGCTGCCGCGCGGCGACGGCTACTTGATTGGCCAGTCCTTCTTCAACCTGTTCACGTACAACACGCACGTCAGTGCGGGCTATGCGGAGTTGTTTCCGGCCAAGACCCAGCCGGAGCCGACGCCCGGCCCGCCGCCGCCCGGCCCGGTCACGACGGTGCGCCTGAACACCGGCCGCTTCGATTGGGGGCAAGAGCTGTCCATGCCGCTGCCGCTGGGGCCCGTGAAGTTCGTTCCCTACGGCGTACTCGATCTGACGCAGTACACCCAGGACCTTACCGGCGAAGAACGCGGTCGGTTCTACGGCGGCGGCGGCGCACGCGCCAGCATGCCCCTGACGCGCCTCTACCCGTCGATCCAGAGCGAACTGTGGAACCTGAACGGCATCAATCACAAGGTCGTCTTCAGTGGCAATTATTTCATCGCCCACTCGGACACGCCCTTTTCGAGGCTGCCGCAGCTCGATCGCCTCAATGACGACGCGACCGATCAGGCCCTGCGCGACATCACGCCGCAGCAGCCGTTCATCAACCCGCGTTACGGCGTGCAACTGCAGACCAACCCGCTGTACAACATCCAGAGCTACGCGATTCGCCGGCTGGTGGACACTCGCATCGACACGCTGGACACCATTGAAGTGTTCCAGGCGGACATTCGCCAGCGCTGGCAGACCAAGCGCGGCTATCCCGGCATGCAACACATCATCGATTACATCACGTTGGACGTGTCGAGCTCGTTCTTCCCTCACCCCGAACGCGACAATTTCGGCAGCGACGTGGCCTTTGTCGAGTACAACGCCATCTGGAACGTCGGCGACCGAAACGGCTTCGTGAGCAGTGCCTACATCGATCCTATCGAGGGGGGCAACGGCCCGAAGGAATGGACCGTGGGCGCGTTCCTCAACCGGCCGGATCGCACCAACTTCTTCCTGGGCTATCGCGAGATCCAACCACTGCAAAGCCGCGCCGTCACGGGATCGGCCTCCTACGTGTTCAGTCCCAAGTATGCGGTCACGGGCTACACCGTGTACGATTTCGGCACCAGCCAAAGTCTGTCGAACTCGCTGGTCCTGACGCGCATGGGCAGCGACCTGCAAATCAGCCTGGGCATCACGTACAACGCGATGCAGAACAACTTTGGCATGATCTTCCAGATCGTCCCGAACCTTCTGCCGACCGCCGGCCGCATCCCCGGCCTGCCGGTCATCGGTCAGAGCCCGTTCCGCAACTAGTCGGCGTCCGCATCGGTCTTGGCCGACATCGCCCCGGCGATGTATACTCCGGGAGTCGCTGCCCCGTTTGCAAGCCGAGCGAGGCCTTCATGAGCTGGCAATCTCCTTCTTCGTCGGAAGTGCCCGGTCCGATCGAGACGTTGCCGTGGGATTCGGGACGGACGTCCCCGTCCTCCAAGCCGCGGCGGCGCTGGCGCGAGAAATTCGAGGACGCGTTTCGCGGCCTCAAGCTGGGTATTCGCGGTCATTCGAGCTTCTTCGTTCACTTCTTCTTCGCGGCGCTGGTGATCGCGGCTGCCATCGTCCTGCGCTGCACGCTGCTGGAATGGTGCATCCTGCTGGGCTGCATCGGCATGGTGCTGACCGCCGAGCTCTTCAACAGTGCCGTCGAGACGCTGTTCCACGGTCAGGATGCCGCGGCCAAAGCGCGGACCAAGGACTGCCTCGACATTGCGGCCGGTGCCGTGCTCATGGCCAGTGCCGTGGCCCTCGTGATCGGCGCGGTCGTCTTCATTCATCGCCTGGCGCTCATGCTCGGCATTGAGTGAGCCGAATCGCGTTTCCAACCTGTCAAACGCGTGCCGACTCTCTGGCATCCCGCGTTGCGCCGCCGTATGATTTCCCCAGCGGAATTCAACGACCGGCCCACATCGACGGGGAGTGCCATGAAGGAAGTCCTGGACTGGCTGAAGAAAAACCATGCGACCGTGGTCCGCGGTTTGGCGGACCTGGTGGCCATCCAAAGCATCAGCACCGACGGCGAGCACCAGAAGGAAATCGACCAGACCGCGTCCTTGACCTGCGAGCAGATGCGCCAGGCTGGTCTGCAAAACGTCGAAGTACTCCGCACGCCCGGCGCTAATCCCTACGCTTATGGAGAATGGCTCGGCGCCCCCGGCAAGCCGACGGTCTTCCTGTACGCCCATCATGACGTGCAGCCCGTGGCCGGCTTCGAATCGCAATGGGAGTCCGAGCCATGGACGCTGACGGCACGCGGCGGTCGGTTGTTCGGTCGCGGCTCGGCGGACGACAAAGGTGCCATCTCGGCGCAGCTCGGCGCCATTGCGGCATACCTCAAAACGCGGGGCAGCTTGCCGGTCAATGTCAAGATGCTTGTGGAAGGCGAAGAGGAGATCGGTTCGTCCAACCTGCTCGGCTTCTTCAAAGAGCACAAGAAACGCATTGAATCGGACGTGATCGTTGTCTGCGACACCGGCACCATCGAGACTGGCTTGCCGTGCATCACCTATTCGCTCCGCGGCATCGTCGAGTTCCGCGTGGACGTGGAGAGCGCGAAGCTGCCGGTGCATAGCGGCACGGCCGGCGGCTTGCTTGCCGACGCGGCCATGGCCTTGAACGTCATCCTGTCGCGTTTGTACTGGAAGCACGGCAAACTGCCGGTGCCGCACTACTACGATCAGGTACGCAAGCTGACTCCCGGCGAGCGCAAGGTCTTTCAGTCACTGCCCGGTGACGACACCAAGTGGCGGCGCGAGCTGGGCGTGCTCTCGGGCGTCGAGTTCGCCAGCGAAAAGAATGTTCATCCTTACGAGCAGACCTGGCGGTTACCGTCGATTTCGATCATCGTGCAAGAAGCGAGCTCGTTCCGCAACAAGTCGAACCAGGTGCTTCCCAAGGCGTCCGCCGTCGTGAGCTGCCGGATCGTGCCGGACCAGGACCCCAAGAAGGTGTTCCAGAACCTGCACGACCACCTGACCAAGGACCCGCCGTGGGGCGTCAAGGTTTCGGTCAAGATGAACGGCTTGCCCGTGAAGTGGTGGATGACCGACCCCAATGGCCCCGCATTCGAAGCGGCACTGAGCGCGATGAAGGCCGGTTACAAGAAGGAACCAAAGCCGATCGGCTGCGGCGGCACCATCGGCTTTGTCGGACCGTTGGCGGACCTGTTCGGCGGAGCGCCGGCTCTGCTGTTCGGCATCGAAGACCCGAAGTCAAACGCGCACGCGCCGAATGAAAGCTTGCACGAGGGCGACTTCCGAAAACTGATGGCATCCCTGGCGCACCTGTTCGACAACCTGGGCAAGTTGCCCGATGGCAAAGTGCGTTAGCTTGGTTGGTCGTTCCGCCTTTAGGCGGTCTTCGGCTGAAGACCGCCTAATACTACAGCGCTGGTTTGGAAGCACGATTCACCGGAACGGTCTGTAGCCGCAGGCTTTCGCCTGCGGAGTGAATGTACGGCACCTGCGACGCCCTTCCGCAGGCTGAAGCGGCTGAAGCCTGCGGCTACAGAAGTTGCGCGGATCGTTCCGCAGAATGTTGCGCTGTAGTACTAAGGAGCCGCGTAACAATAAGTTGAACAATTGCACGTAGGACGGATTTCCAATCCGTCCAGAGAAAACCGGACGGATTGAAAATCCGTCCTACGGGAATTGCACAAGTGATTCTTGCGCGGATCCTAAAGGCGGAACGACCAACAAGTTTCATTTCTTCATCGCCGCCCGAGCGAGTTTCAGGGCCGTCATCGCTTCCTTGTCGTTGGGTTTCACTTTCAAGGCTTCCTCGAATTCCTTGATGGCTTCGGCGAACTTCTTGAGCTTCATGGCCGCATTGCCGTCCCGCATGTGCTTTTCGTAATCGGCCTGTTTCGCTTGCTCGATCGCCGTTTGCGCTTGCTTGATCGCGGCCAGCGCGGTTTTGTCCCCGGGAATGATCTTGAGCGCTTCTTCGAACTCCCTGATCGCCTCGGCAAACTTCCGGGCTTTCATCGCGGCGTTGCCGTCGCGCATGTTCTTGTCGAACTCGGCTTGCCTGGCTTCCTGCATGGCCGTCTGTGCCTGCTTGATGCCTGCCAAGGCGGTCTTGTCGCCGGGGCTGATTTTGAGCGCCTCCTCGAATTCCTTGATGGCCTCGACGAACTTCCGCGCCTTTAATGCCGCATTGCCCTCGCGCATGTTCTTGTCGAACTCTGCCTGTCGGACGTCTTGAATCCCGGCCTGCGCCTGCTTGAGGCCCGCCAGTGCTGCCTTGTCATTGGGAACCACCTTGAGCGCTTCTTCGAACGCCTTGACGGCTTCGACAAACCTCTTCGCCCGTAGGGCGGTCTCACCATCGACCATGTGCTGCGTGTAGGCCGTGTCACGCAGGCCTGCCAGCGCTGCCGGGTCGCCCGGGAAGGCCTTCAGTGCGTCGTTGAAGGCGTGCGCTGCATCTGCAAAGCGTCGCTGCTTGAGGGCCGCGTGTCCTGCTCGTATCGCCCGCTCGTAGTCCGCCACCCGCGCCTGCTGATCGGCAAGTGCCGTCTGTGCCGCGCGCAATCCCCTGGCGGCTGGCACGTCGCTCGGAATGAGCTTCAGGGCATCGCCGAAGAACTGGATCGCGTCGGCGAAGCGTTGAGCACGCAGGGCGATGTCGCCGTGGCGCATCAAGCGCGCATACTCGGTTTGCACGTCGGCCGCGGCCGACTTCTGCGTATCGCGGATGCCCTGGAGCGCGTCAGCGTCGTTGGGGAACAACCTCTCGGCCTGGGTGTACGCGCGGATTGCCTCGTCGTAGCGCTTGTTCGCCAGGGCCGCGCCCGCCTGCGTCATCAACCGAGTGTATTCGGCACGACGTTTCTCCCGATCCTCCAGGGCGCCCAGGAATCGCTCGGCATCGCGCAGGCCACGGAGCGCGGCTGGATCGCCGGGTAGAATTCGTTGGGCAATGGCGAAGTCGCGGATCGCATCGGCAAAGCGACCGGCAACCAGTGCGGCGCGGCCCGCGGTCATTGCTTCCTGGTAGTCGGCGAGCTTTCGTTTCTCGGCGGCGTCCGCAGCCAGGGATTCGCGGGCGTCGGCCAGCGCCTTTGTCGTCGCCGCGTCGCCAGGCATCAACTGGACCGCCTGTTCGAAGGAGCGCACCGCCTCGGCAAACTGCTTGGCCGCCATGGCGGCGCGGCCTTGCTGTACGAGTCGGGCGACTTCCATCTGCCGTTGCTGATCGTTGGCCATCGCCTTCAGGCCATTCTGCGCCTCGGTCAGACCCTTCGCTGCTTCGACGCTCTCGGGCTGGAGTTTCCGTGCATCCGCGTAGGCAGATGCGGCATCTTCGTAGCGCTGAGCAGCCAGGGCGGCCGCGCCCTGCACCATCAGGCGATCGAACGCGATGCGACGTTCTTCCTGGCGGATTCGCTCCTGTTCCTTCGGGTCCGGATCCACGGGCGGCGGGCCAGCCTTCAGCCCTGCCTGGGCTTCGGCAAGGCCGCGGTGCGCGTCGGGATCGTTGGGGAAGAGCTTGATCGCCTCCAGGTAGGCCGTGGCGGCGTCTTCAAAACGCTTGGCCCCCAAGGCGGTCGCGCCCTGGACCATCAAGCGAGTGAAGGCTACCCGGCGCTGGTCCTGTTCCTGCCGCTCCGATGTGCGGTCGTCCTGGACCGCCACCGGGGTCAGTGGTGGCGGAGGAACCTGCGCCTGACAGCCTGCCACCATACAGATGAGCCCGAAGGCGCACCGGGAGCGCACGAAACGGTGCGTGGACGGTAATTTCATTGGTTTTTTCACCTCAGGCAAGGCAGAAAGGGTTGATCCTGCCTGGACCTTCTGTAGCTTAACGGAGTAGAATGAGGCGGCCCAGAAAAAATTCGGAAGCCGTCTGCGAAGGATTTCTTTCATCCAAAAGCAGGCGAAAGCCGATTCTACTCTTGTTCGCCCAAAGCGGTCGCCCGGCTCCGCTGGACAGTCGCCCCCTGGTAGCCCCCGCAGCTACCAGGGGTCTTTTTGTCCCGCCGTCTGGTGACTCCTCTGGTGATGGGCGACACCTTGGGGAAGCCGGCGGCGGGACTTTCTCTCCCACCGCCTTCCGCCCTGTGTTTGATGCCCCGGCTCGACCGTCGGCACCGAAAGCCAACCACAACACCGCCCCTTTTGGACCAATGCCGCCTCCCAATCGCCAACGCGCCGGAGGACGTGCACAGCCGCCAGGAAGCCAGGGCCAACACTCGCCCCGGTGCCGACACCGTCGGCTCCGGGGCTTTTTTCGTTCCCTCGGCTTCCCGCCTGGATTAACCTCTGAGCGATACCCTCCACCTTCTCTCTCAGGGGAGTCCTGCCATGAACCTGCACTCGCGTCGTGCATTCAACCAAAAACTCCTTGGCTCACTGATGACGTACGGGCTGATTGAAACTCTTTTTCAACGCGACTTGCTGGCCGAGCCGATGAAGCCGGTCGTCCATCAATGGCTGGCCGACTTGCACGAGCTCAGCGCCGAAGTGAAGAACCAGAAGATCAAGGACGTGGACTTCCAGGCCAAGCTGGAGGATCTCTACAAGAAGGTCGAGCTGTCGGAACTGATCAAGCTCCTGGACCTCGACCGAGTGGCAAAGGACGTGAAGTTTCCTGCACGCGGCGCCGCCAACCTGGGCATCGACTTGAGCAAGGTGGAGGGGCTGCCGCAACGGCTAGTGTTCGGGAAGCAGATCTTCGCCATGCAGAAGGACCGCTCGATCGTGCCGCACGGCCATGACAACATGTGTACCGGCTTCATCGTCCTGCGCGGCGAGTTCAACGGCAAGCACTACGACCGCGTGGAAGATCGGGCCGACAGCTATCTCATCAAGCCGACGCTCGACCGCGATTTCAAGCCGGGAGAATGCTCGACCGTTTCGGACCACAAGGACAATGTCCACTGGTTCAAGGCGATCAGCGACACGGCATTTATCTTCAACATCCACATCACTGGCTACAACCCGGAGAACAAGAAGCCGGCGAACCGCGTCTATGTCGATCCGGACGGCGAGAAGCTGCAAGGCGGCACGATTGTGGCAAAGAAGATGACGTCTTCGGAATGCCACAAGAAGTACGGCTGAGCGCCGATCATTTCGCGGTCGCCAGCAGTGCCAGCGTTGCCCAGCCGGAAGTGGACAGCCGCTGCGCGTAGCTCTCCGCGCCGCTGGGTCGAGTCGTCTCCGCCCAGCTGCCGTCTTTCTGCTGTGTGGCGACGAGATAGGCACGGCCACGTTTCAAGCGATCGCGATCATCGCCTTCCGCCTGCGTGGACAGGGCCAGCACGACCACGGCCGTGTCGAACACTTCTGGGCCGGCTGTCACGTAAGGCCCCCAGCCGCCGTCCTTGGCCTGGCCCTTGCGAATCAGGGCCAGGCAATTCGCCCATTGCGTTTTCGCGTCCTTGTCGTCGGCGCCTTCCAGGGCACGGAGCACCGCCGCGGCGTCGAGTACCGTCTTCACCGCAACGCGGCGCAGCCATTGATCGGCTCGGGCGATGGCCGTGCGATACGTCTTCTCATCCGTCCGCAGAAGCACGCGGCGCGCTTGGCCGGTTGCCAGCGCAGCGCCATGCGTCGTCGGCGAGCCGATGGAATCGGATTTATCGACGGGCCAACTCCCGTCCTTGTGCTGTCCTTCCGCGACCAATGCCGATGCCTGGCGCAAAGCCTCCGCATCCTTGACCAGCCCGGCATCCATCGCGTCGATGAGCGCGGCGGCGAACTGGAGCCTTGCCAGGGCCTTGTCGCTGTACTGCTCGCCGCCGTTCTTGTCCCATTGCATCGGCTTGGCCAGCCAGCGCGATGTGTCCTCGAGCGCTCGATCAGGGACCTTGTATTCCAGGCGATGCGCAACATAGAGCGCCCGCGCTGCATCACCGTTGTTGTGGCAGGAATAGCACTGGTTGTCGACGGACCAGCGCGGCACTTCACGCGTCAGATAGGCCAGGGCGCGAACCTCGGGCGAGTCCTTCGTCTTCTCCTCCGTGCGGACGATGAGCGGGGCCAAAAACATCGCACTTGTGAGCACTACGATCCACGGTCGCGCCACGCATCCTCCGTTCACCCGGCAAGGTCGGCTGTATCTCAGCGTACGCCACCGTCCCAAAACGGCTTCATCAAAGAGTCCGCGAGACCGTGCGGCAGGACGCTGAAAACGGTTCCTGACACCCTTTAGCCGCGCAGCCAGCGCATGCCTCGGATCATGTAGGCGGACACTACCATCATGACAGCACTGGCGACAATCATGAAGAGCATCAGCTCGGGATAGAACAGCAGGACTTGCACCACTGGTCCAATCGTGGACCAGCAGAGCCAGCTGACGATCACGCCCAGCGCCAGCCAGGGAACAAACGCCAACGCGTTGTCGCCGGTGCGGAAGCGCTGGATGATGCCGGCAATCATGGCCGGAAAGACGCCGATGAAGAAGCCGACGAACACCGGCTGCCAGCCGAGGAACGCGCCGGCCATCATCATCAAGTCCGCGTCGCCCAGGCCCAGCGCCTCGGCGCCGACGCCCATGCTGAACAGCGTCCGGATGCCGCGCAGCATCATGGTGCCCACCAGCATACCGACCAGGCCGGTCAGCAGACCCAGCTGCCAGGTCCCCGGTTCCAGTCCCAGGGGCAGCGGGCCCCAGAACGGCCAGGCATACAGGCCCATGTCCGGCCCCTGATGCGGAGCCAGAAGCCACCAGGGATTGGCAGCAACGGGTTGTACCTGTCCAGGGAACGCCACCGCTGTCATCGGCAGCGCCTGACTTGCGTCGTAGGGCCACGGCCACGGCCAGAGCGTGGCTCCCAGCAAACCGATGGCAGTGCCTGGCAGCGTGACCGACAGCGGAATTTCACGATGCATCAGGTCGCAGCCCGCCGCGACGATGAGCAAACTGAGAAGGATGGCATGATGGCCAAAGATCACCCATCCCTGCCACGGAATGACGCCCTGCTCGATATTGAACGCCTCGCGCGCCAGGAGTCCGAATCCGTGGATGTTGACGACCACTTCCAGGTAGAACAGCCCCGCGAAGGCCAGGCCGGTAAGTAGCTCGACCCAGAAATACTGCATGGAGAACTCCGCACCGCACATCCGGCACCGGCCGCCCAGCAGCCAGTAACTGAGCACCGGAATGTTGTCGCGCATGCGGATCGGCTTGAGGCAACTGCCGCACCGGGAGCCCGGCCACAGCACGCTCTTTTCCAATGGCAGTCGGTAGATGCAGACATTCAGGAAGCTGCCGATGGCAGCGCCGATGGCGAAGACCAGGAGTATCCAAATCGCGAGGAACATACGGGTCCCGACATCTTATCTGCTTTGCAGCAGACGACAAAGGGCGAGCACGAAGAGTCTGTTTCAAAAGGGGTCAGGCACCGTTGCCGGAACGGCCCGAACGCGCAAATGCCTAATTCCTGATGACTACTTCGCGCGGTATTGGGTGGTTGTGTTCGGTGGGCCAGACACTCTTGTCTGGCCGGCCAGACAAGAGTGTCTGGCCCACCTTGCCAGTTATCAAATTGGTCCGCGATCGCAAAACAGAGCGGCCGCGGCTTGCTCATGCAA
>JAIEMG010000165.1 GCA_019752375.1 Gemmataceae bacterium
CGCCATCACCACCATCGGCTCCAAGGCCAACCTCACGTTCCAGACGGTCGGCTCCAGCTTGACCAGCTCGTCGTGAGCCATCGCCACCGAGAGTGCACGGGTTCTCTGATTGGTTCACCTGTTGAAAGGATGACACACATGCGGAAGCTACGCGAATTGGTGGTCGAGTTCCTGAAGAAGGAAGACGGCCCGACGGCGGTCGAGTACGCCGTTATGCTGGCCCTGATCATCGTGGTCTGCCTGGCCGCCATCACCACCATCGGCTCCAAGGCCAACCTCACGTTCCAGACGGTCGGCTCCAGCTTGACCAGCTCGTCGTGAGTGCTGCTCTGGGTCCGCGCGGCTGACTTGCCCCTTTGGGCATCGGTCGCGGGATGATGGCGAGTCACGGCTCCCCCGATGCCGTGACTCGCCTCCTCTCATTTACCCATCTTCAAAACTTCGCGCCGGGTTCCCGACTCCCGCGTGCGATCGACATGGTCTATCCGCATGGGAAGTCTGTTCGATCCTATCAACTGGCCCTTGTGGGTCGTGATCGTCGGCATGATCTTGGCCGCGGTCATTGATGGCTGGAAACGCAAGGTGCCCAACTGGCTGACGTTCACCCTGGTTCTCAGCGGCTGGCTGCTGGGGTTGCTTCACGACTTCGGCTTACGGCTGGACGGCAACGGTGAGACTACCGGCATCGGCGGAATCGGTGCCAGCCTGGCCTGCACCGCAATCGGCTTCTTCCTGCTGTTTCCCCTTCTCCTTGTCAAGGGCATGGGCCAGGGCGACGTGAAGATGCAGATGGGCTTTGGCGCTTGGGTGGGATCCTTCTTCGGGCTTGCTCAGGGGTGGCTCGTCGTGGTGCTGGCGTTCTGCGTTGGCGCGATCATCGGCGGCATCATCGGCCTCGGCATCATGGCGGTTCGTCGCAGCTATAAGGAAAACGTGAGGAATATGCAGGGCATTCTCATGGACGTGGTCGTCACCGGCAGCCTGACACAAATGCAGCAACGGGGAGAACAGCTGCGAGACAAGGGACCGAAGCTCCCTTACGGCATACCCCTCTGCTTGGGATTTGTCGGTTACCTGGTTTACCTCGTCTACTTCGTCCATAACGAGTAACCTCGCGCCAGGTGGCGGTAGTCTGAGCGTTGGACAGGACGCACGTCTGGGCTGTTGAAGGAAAAAAGGGAAAGCCGCCGAATGCCATTAACTTAGGCAGGCGCCAGGCGAGCGGGGCGTGTGAACGCCCCGGTTGAGCGACCAAAACCGGGGCGTTTACACGCCCCGCTCGCCTTAATTAAGTGAATGGCATTCGGAAAGCCGCCCCATCTTCCGCCTCTCCTTCCCGGTGTATGCGGCACGTTCGGTGCAATCGGAACATCCCCTATGCGCCTCACAACCGAAAAAGTTTGAAGTTCCTCGCCCGGATAAGTCGAATTAGACGGCAAGGGGTGGAAACTCTGCCGATCCGGCAAGGGGAAATGGAACCCGGCGGACTCTACCCCAACTAGACAGAAAGGACGTTCAGGGCTATCCGGGCTAGAGCAGAAAAGCGAAAAGCGGCGCAATTTAGCTTGACATCCCTACCCAGGGGCAGGTTAGGCTAGAAAGTGAATTGGGGACGACGACGGCGAAATGCACAGACCACTCTTTGACACCGACTCGCACCTTTGCCACAGAGACCGGGAGGACCGTGAACGGTCCCCTCGGGGTCAAAATTCGCCGTCCCCCGCACTGGGATGACAAGTATTGCAGGATCCCGTTTGTTTCATGTCTGCGGCAGCCCATCCCCCTCTTTCGTGGGTCGCCGGTACAGTGAACCAGCGTGGACCAACACGCGCGACAACTTTGAGAAGCAATTCCGACGTCATGCGCGTCGGCCCGCTTTGCGTACCGCTTTTTCCGGACAGAGGAGAGCCTCTGTGTGTGGGCATCCTTGTAGTTTTCTTCAAAGAGGAAGGCACCCATGAAACCCCGAACGCTTATTCTCCTGATGGTGGCGGTTGGCTGCGGCCTGGTGGCTGCCTTTCTGACCAGCCAACTGGCCGGTCAGAAGGCCGACATGGACGAGATCCCTGTGGCCAAGATGGACTTACCCCAGGGAACATTCATCAAGCCGACTGACCTGGAGCTGATGTTTGAGAAAAAGAGGTTTGAAAAGACCTCCATTCTGCCGGGGACGATTCGGAATGTCCAGGAACTCCAAGGCAAGGCCCTGCAGCGAACGGTAGGCGCGGGGCGCCCGGTGTCCACACAGGATCTGGGACTTTCGGAAGGTCTGACCAAGAGCCTGCAACCGGGTTATCGCGCGATGACCATCCGCGTGGCGGTCGATACTGCAGTCGCGGGGTTCATTTTGCCGGGTGCGAAGGTGGACCTGATTACCCAGGTGGTCAATCCGAAAGATCCCAGGCAGACGATGTCCAAGATCTTCATGCAGAACATGCTCGTGCTCGCGGTCAACACCGAGGATGTGCGACCGGAGAATGCGAAGGCGATCCAGCCGGCGCTGATCACGTTCGCGGTCAAGCCGGAAGAAGCGGAGAAGATGGCCCGGGTCATCTCGGGCGGGACGCCCTACATGATCCTGCGCAAGCCGGGTGACGACGCAAAGGTGATCACCCCCGGAGCAGTGACCCCGTTCGGCCAGCTCAATACGGACGAGACGTCGAGCGAAACCAAGGAGGTGCCAGTGGCCAGGGCCAACATCCTGCGCGGAACCAAGATCGACAAGGACACGTGGCAGTCGCTGTTCGAAATGAAGCCGCAGCTGTTGAGCAACATCCCCGAAGGAGCCCGTACGGAGGTGGACTTCCAGAAACTGACTTCGCCGATCGAGCTGACTCGCGACCTTGCCGCAGGCAACATACTGACGCCGTTCTTCCTGGCGAAAGACGAGCCGAAGAAGAAGGACGATGGCCCGGAAGTCGTGGTCGTGCCGACGGCCCCCAAGTTCCACATTCTGAGGATCTACCAGGGATCGCAGCCTGTGCAACGTCATGAGTTCAAGGACGGCATTGCGGAAAGCGCGCCCATGCCGGTCCCGACGCCGCCCGCGAAGGACGGCAGCGAAGGAAAGTAAGCGGAAACCCTTGCGGAGGGGCGGGCACTCGGGGCTGATGAGCCCGCACCTCCGCCGTGGAGTCTTAACCAATCGTGTAGGGTGGGGGGACGGACCCCCGCACCCCGGAACTATCAAGTAACTGCGGTGGGTGCAGATCACCCATCCTACACTTGTCATGAGAGGTGAAAGGATGCACCGGATCAATCGCGTGCCACGCGCCCTGTTCGGGGGCCTGCTGCTGGTCGGGCTATTGCTCGGCGGTGGGGCGGCCAGCGCCCAGAAGGGGCCGGATGAGGTGGCTCCCCCACCCCGGCCCGCGGAGAAGGCTAACACCATTACGGTGCCGGTCAACACCACCTATCGGCTGCAGCTGTCAAAGAAGCAACCGATCGCGTCGGTGATCAACGACAAACCGCAGATCCTGCAAGTCACCGCCAATCCCGAAGACGCCACCATGGTCCAGCTCACGGGCCTGCAAGCAGGCACGGTGCAGCTCAGGGTCACTGCGGCACCCGTGGGCAAGGACCCGCCGGTGACCGAAGTCTTCGACGTCATCGTGGAGTTGGACATCGCGCTGCTGCGCAATCTCCTCACTCGCACGGTGCCCACCGCTTCGGTCACGCCGATTCCCTCCGGCGGCAACACCGTGGTGTTGACGGGCTGGGTGGCGCACGCCGAGGACATCGAGACCATCCTCGCCATCGCACGGAGCATCGGTGCCAATCCGATCAACGCCATGCGCGCCGGTGGTGTGCAACAGGTGCAGCTGGATGTCGTCGTCGCTCGGGTTTCGCGAACGGAGCTGCGCCGGTTCGCGGCCGGCGTTCCGCCGACGAGTGGAGCGAACCACTTTTTTGCTGAAACCAGCTCCGGCCTGTTTGGCGTGACTGCGGGGTCCCTGGTTGTTCCCAACACGGGGACTGCCACGGTCACCAATCAGATTGGTGCGCCCAACGGTGCGATTGCCAATGTATTCCTGTCCATCGCCAACCAGCGTCAATCGACCTTTCTCATGCTCCAGGCACTGCGCGATAACGGCGTCGCCAAGCTGTTGAGTGAGCCGCATCTCGTCACGCTCAGTGGCCGAGCTGCTCGGTTGAACTCGGGTGGCCAGCAGGCCGTTCCGAACGTGTCGGGCTTCGGCGGCACGGCGGGCGTGCAGTTCGTGGACTTTGGCACCACGCTGGATTTCTTGCCGATCGTGCTTGGCAACGGCAAGATCTATCTCGAAGTGAGCCCGACGATTTCTGCTCTGGACGCGGGTGCGGGCGTTGCGATCCCCGGCGGCGGTTTCGTGCCGGGCCGTATTCAGCAAGCGGTCCGGACATCGGTCATGATGGAAGACGGCCAGACGTTCTGCATCGCTGGCTTGATCCAGCATCGGACCAACGCGGGCTCCCAGCGCCTTCCAGTCCTGGGCGACCTGCCCTTCGTAGGTGCATTCTTCAGCAACAAGCGATATAGTGATGATGAGGAAGAAATGGTGGTCCTGGTGACCCCACACCTGGTCGATCCCATGGATTGTGCTCAGGTTCCGCGCTTCCTGCCGGGTCAGGAAACGCGCAGCCCCGACGATTTTGAGCTATTCTTGGAAGGTATCTTGGAAGCGCCGCGCGGGCAGCGCGAAGTGAACAACGGCCGCCGTTACGTTCCGGCGTGGAAACGACATCCGTCCTCGCAATGCATGCCGTGTGCAGGCGGCGGGCCCGGTAATGTCGATCCCTGCCCGGCCATGCAGCAGCCCGGCATGTTGCCAACGCCCTTTGGCTCGTGCCCACCGTCGAGTTCCAACGCGACGATTCTGGAAGGCGCCGCGGGCACACCGGTGACTCGCCCGGTGATGCCAGGAGCCGGCCTGACGGGCGCAGGTACGGTCCAACCGGCTGGCGGATCGGGAATGGTTTCGCCCGCCAGCGATTATCCGGCGTTCGCGCCGGCCGCTGCGGCAACTCCGGTGAGTCTCAACGTGCCGCGCTGAGGCATCCCGGCAGCAGGGGACCGGTCGCAAGGACGGGGCGAGCGACATCGGCCTCCTGCGGCGGCGAAGGACGGCTCCTCGACCGTTGGTCGGGCAGCCGTCCTTCCGTCGCGATCTCTTTTCGACTTTCGGTGGTGGCTATGCAACGCGTTGCTATTGTCGATCCTCTGGACGCAACCCGCGAACCGCTCCGCAACTTGCTTCTCGGCGTGGACTCGGTGTGGCTCGAAGCGGAGTGCGCGCGCTACGAGTTCTTCTTCGACGTCATCAACCAATCGAACCCCGACGTTGTCATCGTTTCCTTGGATGCGGATCGCTCGAAGGCCTTACAACTCATCGCGCAGCTGGGCAGCGAGTATCCGGACATGCCCATCCTCGCGGTCAGCAACGATGACAAGGCCATCCTGCAAGCCATGCAGCGCGGCGCCAAGTTCTTCTTGACCCAGCCCGTCGTGCTGGAAGAGTTGCTCCAAGCCCTGCGCCGCCTGCCCGATCGCGGCGGTGGCGGCGGCGGTGGAAGTTCTGATTCGGACGAACCCGGCAAGACTCCGCGACGGCAGACGCAGTCCTCGCAAGTCATCGCGATCCTTGGCTCGCGCGGCGGCATTGGCTGCACCAGCATTGCGGTGAACCTCGGCTGCAGCCTGGCCCAGGACCCCGACAACAACGTCGCCCTGGTCGATCTCGACCTGGCACTGGGTGATGCGGACGTGGCATTGGACCTGATTCCCGATCATACGTTGGCCGACGTCGCCCTGAACATCGAACGACTCGACATGGCGTTTCTGCGCCGAGCCCTGATCAAGCACGAAGCGACTGGACTGTCGCTCCTGGCTCACCCCATGCAGATGCAGGACGTGGGCCTGATCCACGAAGACCACTTGCAGCGGCTCTTGAACCTGTTGCGGGCGACCTACACGCATCTGCTCCTGGACCTGAGCAAGGGCTTGACGCCGACGGACTTGACGGGCCTGCGGATGGCCGACACGATTCTTCTCGTCGCGCAGCTCGAACTGTCAAGTCTTCGAAACGTCGTCCGCATGCTCCTGACCCTGGGCAACGAGGAAGGGCTCAGCGACAAGGTCAAGGTCATCATGAACCGCGTCGGCTCGGACTTCATGGAAGGCGACATCAGCCTGCAAAAGGCGGAAGAGACGATCGGCAAGCCGATCTATTGGCAAATCCCCAACGATGCACGCTCGATGATCAGCTCGCGCAACGCGGGGGTGCCGTTGATCCAGCACGCGCCGAAGTCCAAGGTGCAGTCGGCGCTCACGGGACTGGCTGGTGCGCTGTCCGGAAAGAACAATGGACAGGCCGCGCCGGAGGCGGCGAAGAAGCGGCGGTGGTTCTAGGCCCGGGGACGATTCCCGGGGCAGCGGCGGGCGAGGGGGGGACCCTGGCTCTATGGTGCGCGACTCGTCGACATTCACCTGAGGGAGCATATGTCACGCCTTCAAAAGGGTCTCACCGGCCTCAGCAGCTACAGTCGTCAGGGGACGACCGGCGCCAGCCAGATGGGCGGAGGCGACCGTCAAGCGAACAAGAGCTTTGAGGAACTGAAGCGTCACATCCACAACAAACTAGTGGAAAAACTGGACCTTTCGCGTGTCAGCGACCTGGCGGGAGATACGTTGCGTCGCGAAATCCGTCTCGTGGTCGAGCGGCTATGCGATACCGAAAACCCGCTGCTTAACCGTATGGAGCGCGAGCGTCTCATCGACGAGGTCCTCGATGAGACATTTGGCTTCGGCCCGTTGGAAATGCTCCTCAAAGACCCGACGGTCAGCGACATTCTCGTCAACGGCCCGCACAAGGTGTACGTCGAGCGTCGCGGCAAGCTGGAAAAGACCGACGTCAAGTTTCGCGACAACGAGCATTTGCTCCAGATCATCGACCGCATCGTGTCCAAGGTTGGCCGGCGCGTGGACGAAACGTCGCCCATGGTGGATGCGCGTCTGCCCGACGGCTCCCGTGTCAACGCCATCATCCCGCCTTTGGCGCTGGACGGGCCGGCGATGTCCATTCGCCGATTCGGGGCCAATCCGCTCAAGTTGGAAGATCTGCTGAATTACAAGGCGTTCACGCCCGAAATGGCGATGTTAATGGAAGCGGCCATCAAGTCGCGTCTGAACATCATCATTTCCGGCGGTACCGGTTGCGGCAAAACCACGCTGCTTAACACGCTTTCGGCCTTCATCCCGACCGACGAGCGAATCGTGACGATTGAAGACGCGGCGGAACTTCAACTCCAGCAGGACCACATTGTCCGGCTGGAAACCCGTCCTTCCAACATCGAAGGCAAGGGTGAAGTGTTGACACGCGACCTGGTTCGCAACGCGCTGCGTATGCGGCCCGACCGCATCATCATCGGCGAATGCCGTGGCCCCGAGTCGCTGGACATGCTCCAGGCCATGAACACCGGCCACGAAGGTTCGATGACGACGTTGCACGCGAACAACCCGCGCGACGCACAGTCCCGTCTGGAAACCATGATCATGATGGCCGGCTTCGAACTGCCCATCAAGGCCATGCGCCAGCAGATCTCTTCCGCGATCGATATCATCATTCAGGCCAACCGTTTGACGGGCGGCCCGCGAAAGGTGACGTCGATCACGGAAGTCATGAACATGGAACAGGACACGATCATCATGCAAGACCTGTTCAAGTTCAAGCAACTGGGCATCGACCAGAACGGGCGGACGTTCGGCCAATTCGAGGCAACGGGTGTGCGGCCGACGTTCATGCCGCGCCTGGAAGCCAAGGGCATCAAGCTACCGACCAACATGTTCCAAGAGCGCGTTCTGTTGCGCGATTGAACCTTAGAAATGGGAGCGAGTCGAACCCCCGGCAGCGGCTCGAGGGGATTCTTGAGGTGGACCACCATGAACAACCCGATGCTTCTTCTCGTCGTTGCCCTGACGGTATCCGCGTTCATCGGCATCCTGGCCTTTGTCTTCATGGAAGGCAAGACCAATCGGGCCACGGAACGCCTCGACTCCCTGGTAGGCAAGCGCCGCAAGGAATCGGCCGCGGACCTGCTGCTGAAACAGAGCGTCGTCGAGACGGACAAAAGGAACCTGCTCGACGCGGTCATGCCGAACGTGTTGAGCTTCCAGACGCTTTTCGAGCAGGCAGACTGTAACATCAAACCCAGCACTTTATTCGGCCTGAGCATGGTTCTGGCCCTGGTCGGCGCGACGCTGAGCTACATGATGATGCGCAACATCATCATTGCACCGATCATCGGCCTGGTCGCCATGACGCTTCCGTTCCTGTGGCTGTTGAACAAGCGCCGCGTTCGACTCAAGGCGTTCGCCGCCCAATTGCCCGATTCGCTGGAATTGGTGGCCCGCGCCCTGCGTGCCGGCCACGCCTTGGCCGCCGGTATGCACGTGGTCGCCGAGGAAATGCCGGCGCCGATTTGTGACGAATTTGGCCGAGTCTACGAGGAACAGAACCTCGGTATCGCACTCGAAGACGCCATGCGCAACATGTGCACGCGCGTGCCGAACCTGGATCTGCGCTTTTTCGTCACCGCGGTGGCGATCCAGCGCCAGACTGGTGGCGACCTGGCGGAAATCCTGGACAAGATCGGCTACGTCGTCCGCGAGCGCTACAAGATCTTAGGACAGGTAAAGGCACTCACCGCCGAAGGCCGCCTTAGCGGTGTCGTCCTCATCAGCCTGCCGTTCTTCCTGCTCATCGTCATGATGCATATCAAGCCGGACTATGTTCAGACCTTGTGGACCCATCCCATGGGGATCCGGATGAGCATCGGCGCCATCGTGTTGATGATCCTTGGCGCAATCTGCATCAAGAAAATTGTGGACATCAAGGTGTAACGCCCAGCCGCACCGGTTGGAAGCAACGGGGTCCGACCGGTTCCTGGCCTCCAGTTCTCGACGAGGTTTGCATCCATGGACTTTAGCAGCTTGGCAGTCCCAGTCATTGTGGCTGTCGTCAGCATCATCGGCGTCTGGAGTTTGCTCTCGCTTGTTTCGCAACGCAACAGCCGTACCCAAGAACGCCTGGAGAAGCACAGCCGGCCCGCGTCGCTGGCGGAGATCGAAGTGCCAGGCAAGCAGTCCAAAGACGACAAGATGGCGGGCGTCAAAAAGGCGATGGAGGACTTGGGCGCGCTGCTCAAACCGCAGACGGAACTGGAACAATCCTCGGTCCGCATATCGCTGGCCAACGCCGGTTTTCGTAGCGAGTCCGCTGCCGGCATTTACCAGGGCCTCCGGTTTGCCTCCTTTGTCATCTTTTCGCTCCTTGGCGTCTTGCTGTTCATCGTCCTGAAGTACCAGTGGCCGTTATTTCCTTGGTGGGGTTGGTTGGTGTTCTTTGTGGGTTTCGGCCTCTATCTGCCGAACATTATCCTGTGGTACCTTCGCAGCCAAAGACAACAGGCGATCTTCTTGACGCTGCCCGACGCTCTCGACCTGCTGGTGGTGTGCGTCGAAAGCGGTCTCGGTCTCGATGCCGCCATGCGGCGCGTGACCGACGAGATGAAGGGGCACGCCAAAGTCCTGTGCGAGGAGTTTTCCCTGGCGAACTTCCAGCTGCAAATGGGACGCCCTCGCCGGGAAGTGCTCCACGACCTGGGCGTCCGGACCGGCGTGGACGATGTGCGCAGCCTGGCGGCGATCCTCATTCAGGCGGACCGTTTCGGCTCCAGCATCGCTCAGGCCCTGCGCGTGCAGTCCGATTCCATGCGGGTCCGTCGGCGGCAGATCGCGGAAGAGAAGGCGGCCAAGACCGCCGTTCAGCTGATCTTCCCCCTCGTGCTGTTCATCTTCCCCGGCATCTTCGTGGTGCTGGTGGGGCCGGCGGCCATCGCCATTCAGGAGAATTTGAAGTAAGCCTTTGAGAAATTGCAGCCCCAGGCTGGAGCCTGGGGCCGAAAGCGGACGAAAGTCCAGCTGACCGAACCCGGCGAGTGGTGGGTGGGAGTCCGTAGCCCTCATCCCCTGCCCTCGTCATCAAGGAAGACGGGTGAGGGCTCGCCTTCAACCGGAAGGGAGTGGGAGCGGATGAAAGGATTCATCACCAAGATCGTGGTGGCTGGTTCACTGGCCGCCGGCCTGGCAACAGGTTGCTGCGGCTATTACGATGTCGTCGATCCCTGCTATCCAACGCGCTATAACTTCACGGCGCGGACCGAGGTCTGCGCGGCGCTGACGCCGCAGGTGAAAAACGGACACGTTCTCGACCAGACGGTGTGGAACTGGATGTTCGAAAAGGGCACGGATAGCCTGAACGGCATGGGGACGGATCATCTGATCTACCTGTTGCGCCGCCGGCCATGCCCAGATCCGACCATCTACCTGGCGACTGCCGAAGATCTTGTCTACGACGCGGCAGCGCCCGAGAAATTTGCAGAGGCGCGTGGCGAGTTGGACGCCAAGCGAATTGTCGCAATCCAGAAGTATCTGACGGCGCAGACCGCCGGGCGTGGAATCAACTTCCAGGTCAGCATCCATGATCCCGCGGACCCGAGCATCAATGCCATCTCCGGTCGTGCCAACGCTCTAATCTTCATCGGCGGCGCTGGCGGTGGAGCCGCAGCTCCGCGTTAACGTCCTGGCCCAGGGAAGGGTGAGGAACAAAGAGGCGCCGGGAGGGCAGCTGTTGAGCCGCTCTCCGCGGCGCCTCTTTTTCACGTTGGCGATTCAACGTGGCATATACTTGCCTTGTTCGTCCGTTCATGCGAAAAGAGATAGACCGGTCCGCTTACCTTTTTTCGGCACGGCCCTTAGCGGCGGAGAACCTCCACGATGCGCAATCCGAAACCATCGGCCATGCTTGATTGGGAAGGCTCCGGCCTGCCCGAGGCGCCCAGCGCTCCCGAATCCCTCAAGGAGTCGGGCCTCACGCTGGGTTTTCTCAACGACCTGCTGCTCCGCACCCTCTACACGCGCGGGGGCATGCTGGGACTTGACCTGGCCAAGCTCACGTGCCTGCCGTTCAAGGTCATCGAGGAAGCGCTCAAGTTCCTCAAGGACGAGAAGTGCATCGAGGTGGCCGGCGGCGATCTGATCGGTCGCGTCAGCTATCGCTTCAACTTGACCGAACTGGGCCGTCGTCGCGCGCAGGACGCAATGAAACTCTGCGCCTATGTCGGCCCCGCGCCCGTTCCGCTGGAAGACTATATCGAGCAAACGTATCGCCAGGCGGTCACCGGCATCAATTGCAGTCCGGAGATGTTGCGCGGTGCCTTCACGCACCTGGTCCTGCCGGACATGCTCTTCAACGCGATTGGCCCAGCCATCGTCAGCGGCAAGTCCGTCTTCATCTATGGCCCGCCTGGCAACGGCAAGACGTCCATTGCGCGCTCCATCGGCGACTTCATGAACAACGCGGGCGGGGCGGTTTACGTGCCCTTCGCATTCCTCGCCGAGAACAGCATCATCACCGTGTTCGACCATGCCTTGCACCAGATGGACGAGGACGCGCCCCAGGACCGCATGGACGACAGCGAGGCAACCATTCGCCGCCTGCTCAACACCGGGTCGGTAGACCCACGCTGGGTGCGCGTACGCCGTCCGGTGGTCGTAACGGGCGGTGAACTGAACCTGGAGATGCTCGATCTGCGCTTGAATTCCGATGCAAACTTCTACCAGGCGCCGCTGCACGTGAAGGCCAACGGCGGCGTGTTCCTCATTGACGACTTCGGTCGACAGCTCGTCAGCCCCAAGGAACTGCTCAATCGCTGGATTTTGCCGCTGGAAGATCGCCATGACTTCCTGACCGTGGCCTCCGGTAAGAAGTTCCAGGTTCCGTTCGAGCAGCTGATCATTTTCTCGACCAACCTCGACCCGCGTGACCTGGTCGATGACGCGTTCCTGCGGCGTATCCGACACAAAGTCGAGGTCAACGCGCCGACCCGTGACGTGTACGAACGCATCTTCCTGGCGATGGCCAAGCGCCTGGGCATGAACCCTTGCCCCGATGCGATCGACTACCTTTACGAGCGTTACTACGATGCAGGTCGCAGTCCACGAGCCAGCGATTGCCGCGATTTGCTGGAGATCGTGCAGTCGATTTGCCGATACCGTAGGCAGCCTGTCGAATTAACGCGCGAGCTCATGGCCGAGTCTGCATCCAGCTTCATTGCCGAGTTTGACTAGTTTGCAGCCGGCCAACCGTTCCTTTCGTTGCCTGGATCTCTCACTTTCTCGGGGTTGACAATGGACTGTCGATGGACCCTGTCGTTGGCGGCTGCGCTGACAGTCTTCGTCACCGGCTGTGACCTGAAGACGTTTCCGTTGTGGCCGTCCTCTTCGAATTCGACGCCCAAGCTGCCGCCGAATGCCCCGTCGCCCGACCAGGTAAGCGGCGAAATCAACACCGAATGGGACGACAAGCCCAAGGAGCTGAAGCCGCAAACATTGGTGGCCTACGCGCGGTACAAGGAGCAGTTCGCCGCCGAGCTGGCCGAGGTGGACCCGGCCCAGCGTGAACAACAGTACGCGATCGCTCGCGAATCGTACCGGGGCGCCCTGGAACTCGATCCCAAGCACGTCCCTGCTCTCATGGGCATGGCCCATCTTTACGAGAAGCTGGGCGAGACGGACAAGGCCCTGGACATCTTCCAGCAAGCGACGCGGACGGTGCCCAAGGACAAGGTCGTCTGGTTTGAGCTGGGCATGTGCCAGAGCCGACGCAAGGACTGGGACTCTGCCATCGAAAACCTGCGCAAGGCCCACGAGCTGGACCCGAATGACCGGGTTTGCACGAAGACGCTCGGCATGTGCCTCGCTCGTGCCGGCCGCTACGACGAGAGCCTGACCATCCTCGAAAAGGTCGTCGGCAAGGCCGAAGCGCACTGCACCGTCGCCCGCATGCTCTATCAGATGAAACAGGACGAGGCGGCCAAGCAACACCTGCAGATTGCCCTGCAACTCAACCCGAAATTGCGGCCGGCGCTGGAGCTGAAGCAAGATCTGGACAGCGGTGCAAACGCTCCGGCGGCGGCGACCTTCGTCGGCAAGGACCAGTAAGCCTCGATCGAATCTCACGGGCGCTGAATCACGCTCGGCCTTCCAGAGGCCGGGCGTTTTTACATTCGAGGGTCCAAGTGCGGATGCCTTGACAGCGAACCTGTGGCCGGCCATCCTGCTCCTGCTAAGAAGAGACAGTAGGATTGCCGCCCGCCGTGCAGGAAGGAGACCCCCGTGGCCGACGCACCGCGTTTCTATCTGACCACCGCCATCGACTATCCCAATAGCCGGCCGCACATCGGCACCGCCTTCGAGAAGATCGGCGCCGACGTGCAAGCGCGCTATCGCCGCATGGAAGGCTACGACGTCCACTTCCTGATGGGCAACGATGAAAACACGGTCAAGGTGGCCAAGCGCGCCGCGGAACTCGGCCAGGACGTGAAAGCGTACTGCGACGACATGGCCCGGCAGTTCCAGGAAGTCTGGCGCGCCCTGGATATCAGCCATGACGAGTTTGTGCAGACGAGTGAGCCGCGCCATCACCGTTGCGCACGCCAGTTCATCCAGAAGGTCTACGATGCGGGCTACATCTACAAGGGCGGCTACGAGGGCTGGTACTGCGACGGCTGCGAGGCGTTCAAGACCGACACCGAGGCCAAGCTGAACAATGGGCTCTGTGACATTCACAAGGCGCCGCTGACACGCCGCACGGAACCCTGCTACTCGTTCGCACTGACGAAGTTCCAGGATCGCCTCGCGAAGTACCTGGAGGAGCATCCGGATTTCATTCAGCCGGAAAGCCGGCGCAATGAAATCCTGAGCCTGATGCAGACGGGCCTGCAGGATGTGAACATCACGCGCCAGGGGCAATCGTGGGGCATCAAGGTGCCCTTCGATGAAGATTTCACGATCTGGGTCTGGTTCGACGCGCTGCTGACGTACTTTACGGGGATTGGCTACGCGACCGATGACGACAAGTTTAAGAAGTGGTGGCCCGCGAACATCCATTTCATTGGTAAGGACATCACGCGCTTTCATTGCGCCATCTGGCCGGCGATGCTGATGGCGGCTGGGCTGGAACCGCCAAGGATGGTGTTCGGCCACGGCTTCGTCTATCGGAAGAACGAAGAAACGGGCAAACAAGAGAAGTACAGCAAAACGCTCGGCAACATTGTGGACCCAATGGAGATCATTCCATTGTTCGGTGCCGATGCGTTCCGCTACTACTTCTTGCGCGAATGTCCGTTCCCCGGGGACGGCGAATTCAGCAAGGAACGCTACGGCGACGTGTTCAATTCCGATCTCGCGAACAACCTCGGCAACCTCTACAGCCGTTGCGTCACCGTTGTCAGCAAGAATTACGAGAGTCATCTGCCGGATACCGCCAAGCGCGAACCGGGGGTCATCAACACGGACGTGGAGATTCGGAC
This sequence comes from Gemmataceae bacterium, assembly GCA_019752375.1. Taxonomy (GTDB): domain Bacteria; phylum Planctomycetota; class Planctomycetia; order Gemmatales; family Gemmataceae; genus JAIEMG01. The sequence continues at coordinate 14,410 of JAIEMG010000165.1, forward strand.
GACGGTTCAGCAAGTGCAGAAGCACATCGAGGCCTGCCAGTACAACCAGGCCCTGGAGAAGATCTGGCGACAGCTCCTCGACCCGGCCAATCGCTACACCGACAAGAAGGAACCGTGGAAGCAGGTCAAGACCGACAAGGAAGCCGCCAAGCACACGCTCTACGACATGGTGGAGCAACTGCGGGCCGCGGCAATCCTGCTCAAGCCGTTCTTGCCGAAGACGGCGGAGACGATCTATCGCAGCTTCAATTTCCCGCAACCGTGGGAGCAGGTGCGCTACGAAGACGTGTGGGTGCATCCGCCGCAGGTGGATGACCTGCGCGTGACGGCGGCGCTGGAAGACGGTAAAGTGAAGCCGCTATTTCCGCGGATCAGCTGATGACGAACTGGAGGCAAGAGATGGCTGCCCCATCCCCGGCGAAACGTCTCGCTGCACTGGACGCCGAGGTCGCTCAGTTAAACGCCAAGCTCCAAGGCACCGTTCAGAAGCCCGTCGACTGGGTAGAGGCCATTTGGGGTACTTTTGCCAACGATCCCACATACGATGAAGCCATGCGGTCCCAAACCCCGCAATCGCCGCAAGAAATCCTGATGGCCCGGCAAGCTGTTTCGGGCGAGCGTCGAGGCGTCCGCCCGACGTGTTTCACGCGAGTCCACGTCCGGCGGACGCCTCGACGCTCGCCGGCAGGTTGACTTCTCCGCACGCGCCGTGTTGTACCGCCACTCATCGCGGAAGACAGGACATCGTAAATCGACCGGTCATGGCATAAAACAGGGCCATGCACTACCTCGGCCAACTCCCCGACCTGCCGCTGCCGCACACCAACGCCCCGCGGTTGCGCACCCGCCGCAAAGCGCTGGCCCAGATCGTCCTCTGCAAGGGTTGCTGTTGCGGTCAAACCGAACGTGGACTTCCCGCCGTGCCGCTCGATTGGCTCAAGCCGATCTGGAAGAGCGAAAAGCTCAACAAGTTCGTTCAGCTGACCGTTTCCGGCTGCCTTGGACCATGCGACTTGCCCAACGTCTGCTGCGTCGTCACTCCGCAAGAGCAGGCGTGGTACGGCCGGTTGACGACACAGGAAGACTACACGGTGCTATTGAACTGGGCGCGACAGTGCCGGGAACGGAACGAACTGCTGCCATTGCCGACGGAGCTCGAACACCTGCGCTTCGAGCGCTGGCCCGGCGACGACGATACGGAACCGTTCGCGCCGATCGCCCAGGAACCCGGGGACGTCATCCTGCTGACGGCAGCCGACACCGAGGTGCTCACATGGTCCGCGGCGGCCGCGCAACTGCCTGCGGGCTTCGCCAGTGTCCGCGCCTTGAACATCGATCGACTTCGCGACCGTCGCGTGTTCGACGCCTACCTGGACGACGTGCTGCAAGAGTGCCGAGTCCTTCTGGTCCGCGTGCTCGGCGGCCTCGGTTACTGGCGCGAGCCGCTTGAGCAGCTTCACTTGCTGGCCCGAGCGCATCGCATCGCCCTGGTCTGCCTGCCGGGCGATGCGCAACCCGATCCGGACCTGGCCCGGCTCTGCACGGTGCCGTTGACCGTTGCGGACATGGCCTTTCGCTATTGCATCGAAGGCGGCGTGGCCAATGCGGGAGCACTGCTTCACTTCCTGAGCGACACGCTGCTGGGCACCGCCCGCGGCTGCGATCCTCCGCGTCCGATGCCTCAGGTCGGCATCTATCATCCCGACCATGCGAGCCTTCCCGACCTGGATGCCTGGCGTCGGCAATGCCGGACGGATGGCCGGCCGACGATCAGCATCGTCTTCTACCGAGCGCACTGGGTTACCGGCAACCTGGCGCCCATCGACGCCCTTGTGCGGGCGCTGGAGCAGCGCGGCGCCAACGTACTGGCCCTCTTCGGGCCCCAGTTGCACGCGATCCTGGAAAGCGGAGTGCTGGCGCCGGGCCTGATGGACGTTCTGATCGCGACGACGAGTTTCAGCACGGCGCTGCCGGCGCAACGCAACGGCCGATCGATCGGGCTCGGCGATCTGGACATACCTGTGCTGCAGGCGATCTTCTGTTCCAGCAGTGAAAACGTGTGGGCCGCCAACATCGCCGGCCTGTCGCCGCGCGACGTGGCCATGAACGTGGCCCTGCCGGAGTTCGATGGCCGCATTATCACGACGGCTGTCTCGTTCAAGAATACTGTTTCGCACGATCCGTTCCTGCAAACCGATGTCGTGCGCTACCAACCCCGGATGGATCGCGTGGAGCACGTCGCCGAACTGGCGTGCAACTGGGCGCGACTGCGGTCGGCGCCGAACCGCGACAAGCGTATCGCGATTTTGCTGGCCAACTATCCCAGCAAGAACGCACGGGTCGGCAATGCCGTCGGCCTGGACACGCCCGCCAGCCTGCACACCCTGCTGCTGGCGCTGCGTGATGCGGGCTATGACACTGGGCCAGCGCTGCCGGCAGACGGTCAAGCGTTGATCGAGGCGCTGATCGCCGTGTCGCTGGAAGATGCGGAGTTTGCGACGGCCCCCCATGATGTGTGTACCGCTTCAATGACCGCCGAGCAGTACGGCAGCGAACTGTTGCGTCTCCCCTCTGCCACGCGGGACGGTATCGCCGCGCGCTGGGGAAGCGTCGAGCAGTCGCCGCAGTTTTCCCGCGGAGCACTGCATGTGGGCGGCTTGCGCTTCGGCAACATCTTCATCGGCATTCAACCCTCGCGTGGCTACGATCGAGACCCCGCCGCCGTCTACCACAGCCCCGACCTGGCGCCGACGCCGTACTACTTCGCCTTCTACAACGCATTGCGGAACAACTTCGGCGCGCACGCGGTCATTCATCTTGGCAAGCACGGCAACCTCGAGTGGCTTCCCGGCAAGAGTGCGGCCTTGAGCGCGGCCTGCTATCCGGAAGCCGTCTTGGGCGCGTTGCCGAATGTCTACCCGTACATCATCAACAACCCCGGCGAAGGGACGCAGGCCAAGCGGCGATCGGCGGCAGTGATTGTCGATCACCTGATCCCGCCGATGACGCGTGCCGACACCTACGGCGACCTGCGCCGCCTGGAAAACCTGCTCGATGAGTATTACTCCGTGCAGAGTCTGGATCCGAGCAAGGCGCCGCTGGTGCTCAGAGAGATTGGCGTGCTCGTCGAGACGACGGCGCTTTATCGCGATTTCGAATGCGACCGGCCGCCGAGCGATGACGAGTTGCCCAAGTTCCTGGGCCGAGTGGACGGCTACCTGTGCGAAATCAAGGAAGCACAGATCCGCGACGGCTTGCATCGCCTGGGCCGGTTGCCGGAAGGCGAGCAGCTCATTGACTTGCTGCTGTCGCTAGTGCGCCTGGACAACGGCGATGTGCTGGGATTGGCAAAAGCGCTGGCGACGGACCAGGGGCTCTCCTACGCGGACCTCACCCGCGACTTGGCAGCGCGTGTTGGGTCCGTTGTGCGGACCAGTCTGCCCGTGGATCTGGTCCGCACAGCGGACCCTACGATCGGTTTTCGGACTTGCGGAGATGTCCTTGAAGCACTCAACGGTCAAGCCCGCCAACTCGTTCGACAGGGTTTGGAATCCGGTGTGCTTGAATACGCCGTGTCCTTCACGCCGGCGCAAACGACCCGAACGCTGCAATACCTGTGGCACACGCTGTTGCCCCGCCTTCGCCTGTGCAGCCAGGAAATCGATCATGTCCTGGCGGCCCTGGAAGGCCGCTTCGTGCCCCCAGGGCCGAGCGGCGCGCCGACGCGCGGCACCGCGGACGTGCTGCCCACCGGCCGCAACTTCTATTCCCTCGACATCCGAGCATTGCCGACGCCGACTGCATGGCGCGTCGGTTGTGCCGCGGCGGACGCCCTGCTCGAGCGGCATCGCGAGCGCACCGGCGCCTATCCCGAAAGCGTGGCCCTGGTCATCTGGGGCACGAGCAACATGCGGACCGGCGGCGACGACATTGCGGAAGTCTTCGCACTGCTCGGCGTGCGGCCGGTGTGGGACGAGGCCAATCGCCGCGTCCTCGGCGTGGAAGCGATCCCACTGATCGAGCTCGGCCGGCCGCGCATCGACGTGACGGTACGCATCAGCGGCTTGTTCCGCGACGCGTTTCCCAACCTCGTGCAACTGCTGAACGATGCGGTGAACCTGGTGGCCCGTCTCGTGGAACCGCTCGATCGCAATTTCGTCAAGGCGCACATCGCTCGCGATACCGCCATGCTGTGCCGTGGCGCCGATGCCCTGCCGGTCGAAGAAGCGTCCCGCCGCGCGGGCCTGCGCGTCTTCGGCAGCAAGCCGGGTGCGTACGGCGCCGGGCTGTTGCCGCTCATCGACGGGCGCAACTGGCAGACGACCGAAGACCTGGCCGGCGTCTATCTGACCTGGAGCAGCTATGCCTACACGGGCGGTGAGCAAGATGGCAGCGCGGAGCCCGACGCATTTCGGCTCCGGCTCACCCAGACCGAGGTGGTGGCGCAGAACCAGGACAATCGCGAGCACGACATCTTCGACAGCGACGATTACTTCCAGTTCCACGGCGGCCTGATCGCGTCCGTGCGCGCCCTGACCGGCCGTTCGCCCGCTGCCTACCTGGGCGACTCGAGCCAGCCCGACCAGGTCAAGGCGCGGACGCTGCAAGAGGAAGCGTATCGCGTCTTTCGCTCGCGCGTCGTCAACCCGCGCTGGCTGGCGGGCGTCATGCGGCACGGCTACAAGGGTGCCGTCGAGATGGCCGCCACCATCGATTACCTGTTCGGCTACGACGCCACCGCCGAAGTGCTCGATGACTGGATGTACGAACGTCTCGCGGAGGCGTACCTGTTCGACGAACCGGTCCGCGATTTCGTTCGCCGCAACAATCCATGGGCCGAACGAGCGATGATCGAGCGCCTGCTAGAGGCGGTGGAGCGGGGACTCTGGGAACACCCGGAGGGCGAAACGCTGGAGCGGCTGCGCGATCAGCACGGCGCGAATGATGCCTGGCTCGAAGGGGAACCGCCGCGGATGGCCGAGTGACGCGCCATGGAGCCCTTGATCGCCGTTTATGACGCCTGCGTCCTGTACCCAAACTTTCTTCGTGACTTCCTGGTCTGCCTCGCGATCCATGGACGCAGCCAAGGTATCCTCCGGGTCAAGTGGACAGGTCGCATCCACCGCGAGTGGGTCCGAGTTGTGCTGCGCCACAGGCCGGACCTGCGCGGTGCCTTGTCGCGGACGCGCCGCCTCATGGACCAACACGTTCGCGGCTGTCGCGTGCGCGGCTATGAGCGGTGGGAGCAGCGGCTGGCGCTGCCCGATGCCGACGACCGCCATGTCCTGGCAGCGGCCCTCGCCTGCGTTGCCGATGCGATTGTGACCTTCAATACAGACGTGCCACCACTTAGCCTCGGCCTCATTGAAGTCGTCGATCGCTTTGTCGTAGGCTTTCATGTCAATCTGGGCAAGGCCACGGTGGCTGTAAGCATCAGGATCAGGATCAAGTCGAATGTCGAGTTGCTTTCTAGCTAACCAGAACCGACCGCGGAGAAGGTAAAGAGTGGCGCTCCGTGGATCGAATCGGATCGCTTCGCTAAAGTGTCTCGCCGCCTTTTCATACTCATTCGTAACTGTTAAGCCTTCGTTCGGCGCGCACGGGGGCATTGCCCAACGGAGTGGTCCGAGGGCGGTTCGATCTATTTGGCCAGGGGGAGTGGCAGGGCCCTGGCCCTGGAGTTTGGCCTGTACCACCTCCAGACCGTAGTTGATGAACCGGAGGCCGTTCTTCATGCCCGTGACAATCACGCTCTTGATGCGGGCAAACGCCGCGGCCCTCCACTCGGCGCGGTGAGTGCCGACCATCGTTGCGTGCCGCCGCCAGGCTGCGAATGTCACGTTCGCTGCCGTTGTTATCCGCCGGCACTCGCGGGTCGTTGAGGAAAGTGAACAGCTCGTCGCGTCATTGTTAGACATTCGTCATTAGACATTGATGCGTTGGCAGTCCGCTCGACGCAGTGCTGTAGAACCAGACGTCTCGCTTGCCGCTTTCATTCCCCGGCTTCCGCGGTACGATGGATCGGACCATCTCGTCGATTCGGGGATTGGCGGTCCATGATTGCTACTGCTCCATCCATCAGTGCCGACGTTTCCGTGCAGGCAAGCGACCTGACCCGTACCTATGGCAAGGCGGCGGCGCCCATCCACGCGCTCCGCAGCGTCTCCTTCACGATCCACCGCGGCGAACGCGTGGCCCTGCTGGGCAAATCCGGCTCCGGCAAATCCACGCTGTTGAATCTTCTCGGCGGCCTCGATCGGCCATCATCCGGCAGCGTCCACGTGGGCGGCCGCGACCTGGCCCGCTTGCGTTCCCGCGACCTGGCCCGACATCGCCTGGCCACGGTCGGCATGATCTTTCAGTCGTTCAACCTGATTCCGTCGCGCACCGCCGCGGAGAACGTCGCCTTGCCGTTGGTCTTTGCGGGCAAGCGCCGCGCCGAGCGGCGCAAGGCCGCCCAGCATGCGCTGGAAGTGGTCGGCCTGGGCCAGCGCACGGATCACCGTCCGACGGAGTTGTCCGGCGGCGAGCAGCAACGCGTCGCCATTGCGCGCGCCCTGGTGAATTGTCCCGCCGTGCTCCTGGCCGATGAGCCGACCGGCAACCTCGACAGCGCCACCGCCGACGACATCGTGGCGCTGCTCACCGACCACGTTCGCACCCACGGTACCACGCTGGTGCTGGTCACGCACGACGAGGACCTGGCCCGCCACTGCACCGACCGCGTCCTGCGGCTCCAGGACGGCCACCTGCTTCCCTGATCCCGCCCCCGGAGGACTGCCTGTGCGCCTGGTCGATGTCGTGGGCCTCGGACTGTCGGCGCTGCTGCGCCAGAAGGTTCGCACGCTGTTGACGACGCTCGGCGTCCTCTTTGGCAGCTTCGTCCTCGTCGCCAGCCTGTCGGTCCGGCAAGGCGTGCACGAGACGATTGCTCGCGAGTACCAGAAGTACGGCGAGCTGCGCAAGATCGAGGTCCGACCGACCTACGGCGGCACCAAGGAGATCCCGCCCGAGAAGCTCGAAGTCCGCGGCACCATGAGCGAGGAACGCCGCCAGCGCTTGCGTCAGGAGATCCAGCGCCGCTGGAAGCAGGGCATCCGCGTCGATCCCGCCAAGACACTGACCCGCGAACGCATGAAAGAGATCGCAGCCCTGGATCACGTGAAGAGTGTCGAGCCCGTCCTGCTTCAACACGGCCGGGTGACGCTGGGAAAGAAGAGCATGGACGCACTCAGCCTGGCGGCGCCGCCGGACAGCGCTGAGTTTCGCAATCGCCTCATGGCCGGCAGCTTCCTTCCGTCCGCGGACAGCCAAAGTGTCGTGGTCACCGAGTACCTGCTCTACCAGCTCGGCATCGTCGATGACGCCGACGTCGAGCGCGCGCCCGGCAAAACCCTGGAACTCGAATATCGCCTGGGCCGGCCGGCGCCAAGCCTGCTGCTGACGCTCATGCACGGCGGCAATGCGCAAGTCTCCCCGGAAGAGGAGAAGGTCCTGGAAAAGGTGCTCCAACGTCTCCCGGACGCCTTCGCCAAGCTCGACCTCGGCGCCGAGGAACGGGCGACGGTGGAAAAACTGTTCAAGCCACGCACTCCGACCGCACCGGAAGGAATCACGATCCGCGAACCGTTCGCGATCGCCGGGGTCCTGCGTTGCGGCGATGGCGGCGGCACCGAGCAGCGCTGGGGCTGGGTGGCGGGTGACGTGGACGTCCTGGTCCCCAGCGGCACGGCCACCGAAATGTACTTCCGCTCCCCGCGTCATCGCGAACATGGCTTTGACACGGTCATCGTCGAGGTGGACGACCTCACGCACGTCAAGGCCGTGAATCAACAGATCCTGGCGATGGGCCTGCAGACCGTTTCCCTGGTGGACCTGATCGAGCGCGAGCAGTTCAGCTACCTGCTGATCTTCAGCAGCATGACAGTGGTGGCCGTGGTGGCACTGATGGTCGCCGCACTGGGCATCACCAACACGATGCTGATGAGCGTACTGGAGCGCATCCGCGAGATCGGCATCATGAAGGCGGTCGGCGCTCGCGAAGGCCACATCCAGACGATGTTTCTGGTCGAAGGCGCGTTGATCGGCGTAGTGGGCGGCCTGCTGGGGCTGCTGATGGGATGGGTGGCATCGTTCCCGGCGGACGCGTGGGTCCGTTCCATGATCGAGCAGCAGATTTCGATCAAGTTGGAAGAATCGATCTTTGTCTTTCCGCCGTGGCTGGTATTTGGCACGCCGCTCTTTTCCGTCGTGGTGACCACGCTGGCGGCGTTCTACCCGGCGCGGCGTGCGGCACGCGTCAACCCGATCGCGGCATTGCGGCACGATTGACCGATTGCCGTAGGGCCGGCTTCCAGCCGGCCAATCCTGGCCGGCTGGAAGCCGGCCCCACAAGACGCCTACTGACGCATGAGCACCAGGCCGAGTCCGGTCGATACGTTGTCGTTGTTCTTCTTGCCGACGATGCCGATGATCGGCAAGCCGTCGCCGCCGAGGATGTTCTCGTCCTTGCCCCTGCCGCCGATCCAGTCGGTCTTGTACGTGTCCGCCTTGTTCAGGCCCTTGGCCTCGATCTTCATGAACGTGATCTGCACCGATTCCACTACGAACGTGGAGCGGATGACGAGCGTGCCGACGGCATAGCCCTTCTTCGCCGCATACCGCATGGTCCTTCCCGACGGCTTGCCGATCGACGTGCCGAGCTTCTCGCCCTGGGCCGTGAGGAAGATCGGCCGGATGGAGCCGATGAACTCGTGTCCGAGCACCTCGCGCATGCTGAATTCGAAACCGACCAGCAAGGCTCCCTCGGCCGGGACATCCTCGGGTTGAGGTCGGTCGAAGGCACCGCCGACAATTGCCGACTGCCGCGTCCGATTATCGCGGACGGCACTGGCGACGGCGCTGAGCAACTCGTCTTCCGCGCGGCGTGTCTCCGGCGGCCGGCTCGTCTCGACGGGCGCTTTCCCCGATTTTTCGGCCACGGAACCCGAACCGGAAAACAGGACCACGACGAGAATGACCAGGAGCAAGAGGGCCGGCACTCCCACCAAGGCCGCAATGACTACCGGCGACAGCCGCTTGCCGATCTTGTTGGCGAACGGGCGCTGAACGCCAAGCATCGAGAGCGACTGCGCGAAGGATGCCTTTTTCTTCGCTTGCAAGGGCACCGTTTCGGCTGCCTGAATGGCCTCGTCCTGGGCGGGGGCGGCGGCGGCTTTCTTGCGAACGAATGGCGCCAGGGCCGCGGCCAGGTCGGCGGGCGTCTGGAAGCGCTCCTCGGGCTTTTTTGCCATCAGCTTGCGCAGGATGGCCTGGACTCCGGGCGGGACGTCGTTGCGAAAGGCGCTCAACTCCGGCGGCGGGTCGCTCTGATGCTTGAGCAGGACTTCGGTCAGCTGTTCGCCGGGAAACGGCGGCTTGCCAGTCAGCAGGAAGAAGAAGGTGCAGCCCAAGGCATAGAGGTCGGCGCGGATGTCCACCGCCCGGGAATTGCGCGCCTGCTCCGGCGCCAGGTAGTCCGGCGTACCGATGACGACGCCGGTCTTGGTCAGGGCGTTGTCCAGCGTCTCATCGGTCGATTGCTTGAGCCGGGCCAGGCCCATGTCGAGGATTTTGATCTGGTGGACCGTGCGCGTCGCCGT
>JAIEMG010000134.1 GCA_019752375.1 Gemmataceae bacterium
CCGTAGGGTGCGTCAATCGTACTCGCGCGGACGCACCGGACCTCGCAACAACGTGACGACTCCGCACGGGGCCGGTGCGTCCGCGCGAGTACGCTTGACGCACCCTACAAGCTACAAACTGGTCGGACAGGCTACCCGCGCGTACATTCCCCTCACGACAACCAATCCCATACCACCGCGTGCCATGACAAACACTCCCGGTCTCGAACAGGCCTTCTCGCTGTCGCTTGACTTGCACCTATGGCAGCAATTCGGCCTGGCGTTCCTGCTCGGCACGTTCACCGTGGCGACGCTTTCGGACCTGCGCCACCTCTCGGCCCAGCGCGAATTCCCCGAGGTCTGGCTTTTGTTCTTGCTCGCCGCACTCTCGCTGGACCTCTACGAGGTCCAGTTCCAGGATGCTCCGTGGATGGTCGCCGCCTTGAATTGGGCCCTGATCGCGGGCATCTCGATGCTGTCGATCGCGCGCGTGGGCGTGCTGTTTCGGCTGGCGATCGCCGACGTCGCCGCCCTGGCCGCTGCCGCCTCGTTGCTGTCGCCGGCCCTGGTGGTCATCTTCTACATCGAGGCCAAGCTCATCGCCCTGGTTGTGGGACCGCTCCTGGCCCGGGGCCGTCCGTACTGGCCCTTCATGCCGGTCGTCAGCTTGGCGACGCTCGGCATTCTCTTGCTTGGGTTCCTGGTGGGAAAAGGCGACGCGCCGGAATGCCATCAACTTAAGGCGAGCGGGGCGTGTAAACGCCCCGGTTTTGGTCTCTCAACCGGGGCGTTTACACGCCCCGCTCACCTTAAGTAAATGCCATTCGGGACGAGATCGAATGCCATCAACTGAAGCGAGCTCTCAGTGGCACGGACTTTTCTGTCCGTGCAATTTCCCGACTGCACGGACAGAAATGTCCGTGCCACGGAGAATTTTCATGCGGCCGCTCGCCAAAGTTAATGGCATTCGCGACGCGCCGGATTAGTTCCATCGCATGAACGCAGCGGCTGTGTCGGCTAGCGATCGACGCTGTCCGGGCGCCAGTGCTTCAGCCATGACCCGCGCGATCGCGCGGTTGGCGTCCGTCGGTCCGGACCCCAGGGCGTGCCCCATTTCGTGCATCACGACCGTCAAGAGATCGACCCGGTTCACCGCGCCGCCAATGGCTGCTTGGCCGTTGAGATCGAATTCTTCGTCGGCATCCGGCGTGTCGTCGATGAACCAGCCATGACCGCCGGCATTGACGTCCAGCAATATCTCCGTGCCGCCGACATACTCACCGAGCCAACCGACGGGTAGGTCCACGATGCCGAAGTGAAGGCCGGCAAGTCTTGCCACCTGGCGGTCGCTTAGTCCAATGGTACGCCAGCGCTGCAGTGCTGCGGCAATAATGGCCGGCAATGCGTCTGCCGTCAGGCCGCTAGCGCCGCTGCCCGACACCTCCGGCCCTGCGAGCAATTGCGGTAGTCCGTACTGCCACGTTCCGGCGACGGCCTGGTCGCCAACGGTGCCGAAGTTGTCGATCTGGAGCGTGTTCGCTGCCGTGTAATTCGTGTTCGTCGTGCTCAAAAACCACTGGCTGCTGCCCGCGCGGAACACGCCGATGCGCGTCGTGCCATCGGCCAGCCAGTCGCCGACCGCGGCCTGGTCGCCGACGGTGCCGAAGTTGTCGATCTGCAGCGTGTTGGCTGCCGTGTAATTCGTGTTCGTCGTGCTCAAAAACCACTGGCTGCTGCCAGCACGGAACACGCCGATCTTGGTGAAACCGGTGCGGTCCCAATCGCCGACCGCGGCCTGGTCGCCGACGGCGCCGAAGTTGTCGATCTGCAGCGTGTTCGCTGGGGTGTAGTTGGTATTGGTCAGACTGAGGAACCACTGGCTGGTGCCGGCGCGGAACGCGCCGACCTTGGTGACGCCCGTGCCATCCCAGTCGCCGACGGCGGCCTGATCGCCGACGGTACCGAAGTTGTCGATTTGCAGCGTGTTGGCTGACGTGTAGCTCGTGTTGGTCGTGCTCAGGAACCACTGCCCGGTGCTGGGACGGAAGATGCCGATGCGGTCGATGCTGCCGCCTTGCCACTTGCCGACGACCGCGATGTCTCCGGCCTGGCCAAAGTTATCGATCTGCAGCGTGTTGGTCGGCGTGTAGTTGGTGTCGGTCAGGCTGAGGAACCACTGGCCCGTGCTGGGACGGAAGACGCCGACGCGCATGCGCCCGTCGCCAACCCAGTCGCCGCGGACCGCGACGTCGCCGACCGTGCCGAAGTTGTCAATCTGGTTGGTCGTCGCAGGATCGTAACTGGCCTGCACTTGGTCGATGAACCACTGGCCGCTGCCGGGCCGGAAGACGGCGACGTTGGCCTGGGCGAGGAGTTGCACCGTGGTCGAGACCGGTGTGCTGGAGTTCTGGCCATCGTTGACGACAAAACCGACCGTACGGCCCGGCTGGGTGACGGGGTTCACCGAAGTGTTGTTGTAGCGCACCGAGAGCAGCACTTGCTGGTAGTGGGCCAGCGTGTCGTTGCCGGTCAGGCTGAGGACGCCGGTGCCAGGGTTGTAGCTCGCGACGATGACGGTGCCCGCGGTGCTGGCCGAGAGACTCTCCAAGGTGCCGTTGCCGATACCGACAAGCGTGACGGTGGCGGAGATCAGCGTGGGCACACTGGCATCGGTTACGGTCAGGTTCGGATCGACGATGAGAATGGATCCGCCGCCTTGGCTGAACGTGGCGGCGAAGTTGACGCCAGCAGCCGGGCCGTTGAGGTCCAATGTGGGCGGTTGCGCGACCAAACTGGTAGTCGCCTGGGCGCCGCCCGGTGTCGCCTGGGTAAGGCCGACGTTATCGGTGGCGATGCTGTAAAAGCTGTAGGTGTGGCCGAAGGTGCCGGCGTAGGTCGCCGAGGTCTGCGTGGTGTCGTCCTTCCAGAGGGTGAACGCGCCGGTGTTGTCCCGGACGTAGACGTCATAGGCGGCGATGCCGGAGCCGCTGCCGTCGTTGCCGGACCAGGTGACCAGGAAACTCGTGGTGTTGGTGACGGCCGGTAGGGCGTTGACGGAACTGGTCGGCGTGCCGACGTCCACGGTGTTCGTAAACGTGTTGGTGGCGATCGGATCGTTCGTGTCGAAGACGATGGATGCCTGTTGATCGATGGTGGTACCGGAGGCGAGGCCGGCCTTGGGCTGGATCGTGTAGGTGACAAAGCCATCGCCGCGGCCGCTGCCGTCCTCGACGGGCAGGAAGCCGTCAAACACGCCGGCCGGCAGGGCGCCCGTCTCCGGATCGACCGAGCGAAGCGTGAACGTGGCGACGCCGGTCTCCAGGTTCACCTCGGCAGAGAAATCGACGAGCAGGTCCGAACCGTCCTGGTTCTGGTACTTGACGCGCGTCTGATAGTTCTGCCGCCCCTCGGGGACGTTGACCACCAGGGAACCAAAGCCAAAGCTGCCGAGCTGGAACGTGCTCCAGTCGAGGTCGGCGTCGAGCTGATGGGTGATGATCACTTCCTGGGCCGGAGCGGTGGCCAGATTGGGGTCGTTCTGGAACTGGATGCGATAACCGAAGGTCTGCCCCGTCGGGTCGATGAAGTTGGCGGCGCCGAAACCGGCGGGGCCGGTGACGTAGTTGGGATCGCACGCGGAGAGGACCTTGATCAGGTCTTTTCCAAGCTTTCTCACCAAGTCACTGAGGTCGGGCAGCTTAACCTTAGGAATCGGGATTTGGACAACAGGGACTTTAAACCTTAGAGGCAAGCCGTCTTCGTGAACCTGTCCGCGGCCGTCGATCCGGGGCAAACGGAAAGTTCGATCTCGCCCTTCAAAATCGATTCCCTTGAAGGGGCTCGGTGCGACTTTATCCGCGATTTTTCCAGCTATTCCAGGAATACCGATCGATGGTGCTGGGAGCGTGGGAATAGCATCGAAAACGGTTCCAGTTGTTATGGCGACCTCAGGAATATCAATGATAACCTTTATTGGGTAGCCATCAGTGTTTTTTGGGATGTACACCCAATCCGTACCGCGCGGATCGATGGCATTTGTTGGAGCGTTGTTTGCATAACGCCGCATATTTGCATCTGCGCCTGCCAAGCCCAAGGGGTCGAGGCTCAGAAACTGGCCTGTATTCGATGAGTAATCGCGCGCGCGCATGTGGAGCAGGCCACTGCCATCGCCGAGTACACCAAACTGGCCCACAAATGCGAAAGGGCTTGAGATCACGCCAGAAATGGCCAGGCTTTCGCCGAACGGTAGATACGCAAAGCCATTTGCCAAGGAACCGTCAACGCCCGTCGATCCCACAGCCGATCCAATCGCATCGAAGTCATACCATGCCGCGCCTGTGCTGGTGACCCGGCTTGTCAGTCCCAGCCCATGCGTGTAGGCGGCGACGGTCGTTCCCAGGACATCGTACTCGCCCACGATGTTCCCCAGTCCCGTCGGGTCGATCAAATACTCCGTCGTGACGCCATTCCGCGTCATCGACTTGCGCTGCCCAAAGGGGTCGATCGTGTAGGTGTAGGTATCAGTGCCATCGCTGACGCCGAGCAGGCGGCTCTCATCGTCCCAGGTGTAGGTGGTGGTGACGCCGCCGGTGGTGCGGGTCAGCAGGTTGCCGTCGGCGTCGTAGGTCAGCGGGTCGGCGCCGATCTGCGTGTACTCGTTGACCTCGTTGGCGACATACAGCGTCTCGACGCCGTTGAGGAGGGTCTTCACGCGGTTGCCGACGGCGTCGTAGAAGTACTGCAAATCCTGATCGGGAAGTACGGCGGTGTTGTTGGAGACGAAGACGGCGTGGGTGAGCTGGCCGGTGGTGTCATATTCGTAAGTCCAGTCGCCTTCGAGCATGCTCGTGGCAATGCGGCGGCCGAGCAAGTCATAGGTATAGTCGAACCGCGAGTTGATGGAGTCGTCGGGCGCGTAGTTAATCAGGTGCAGGAGCTGGCCGGCCTGGTCGTACGCGTAGGTCGTGTAAGTGCCGTTGCCGTTGTCCTTCTGCACCAGTCGGCCGGCAAGGTCGTAGGTGTAGTGAACCACCAGCGTGCCGGCGCCGCCGCCGGTCAGGTCGCGGAGCTCGCTGAGCCGGCCCAGGCTGTCGTAGAGATACTGGATCGTGAAACCGTCCTGATCGACACTCTGGGTGCGGCGCTGCGACGTCGGGTCGTAGGTAAACTCCAGGAAGCGGCCGTCGGTGACGTAGTCGATCCGCAGGAGCAGGTCCGTGACGGCATCGTAGGCCATCGTGATTTCGTAGGTCAGGGCGTCGGCGGCGTCGAAGGTGCGGGCGGCGGTGAGGTTGCCGCGGGGGTCGTAGGTGAAGGTCTGGTAGCTGCCGTCGGCGAAGTCCTTGCGCGTGAGACGGCCAGCATTGTCGTAGGTGAAGTCGATGGCATTGCCGCGGGCGTTGACGAACTGCATCGGCTGGCCCAACGGGTTGTAGCTGTAGTCCTGGCGCTTGCCATTGGGGTAGACGATGCTCAGCAGGTTGCCCTTGCTGTCGCGCTGGTAGGTGGTGGTGTTGCCGCGCGCGTCGGTGTAGCTGATCAGCTCGTTGCGCTGGTTGTAACTGAATGTAGTCTGCTGGCCGAGAGCGTCGACGATGCTGCTGATGTTGCCGCGAGCATCGTAATCGAGCGTGACGGTCGTGCCTTGCGGGCCGATGATGGAGCGGAGGTTGCCGCAGTCGCACCAGACGTAGATGGTGGAGCGGCCGAGGGCGTCGGCCACCTCGACCTGGCGACCTTTGTCGTCGTAGACGGTGGTGGCGAAGTCGCCGACGGCGTTAGTGACGGTGACGGCGGTCTGCCCGTCGTAGGCGAAGGTGAGGGCTTCCTGGTTGCCGTCGCGGCGGCTGCCCAGGAGGCGGCCCTGGGGGTCGTAGTCGTAGAAGATGTGCGTGCCGTCGCTGAACTCGATTGCGGAGAGGGAGTGCTCCAGCGCCGCCGTGGTGCCGGAGAGGTAAGTGTAGGTGGTCGTGCCGAACTGATCGGTGGCCGTGAGCAGGTGCAGGTTGGCGGCGTCGTAGGTGAAGTCTGTCGCGCGGCCGACGGGGTCGGTAATCTTGCTGATGAGCCCGGCACCGTTGTACTCGATGGTGATGGCGCTGCCGTTGCTGTGCGTCAGGCTGGCGAGCCGGCCGGAAGTGTAGCCGGCCGTGATGCGGTTGCCGTTGAGGTCCTCGACGAAGTCGATGAACCCGTCGGCACGGAACTTGACGATCGTGCCGTCTTCCTCGACAAGGGTGTAGATGCTGCCGGCCCTGGTGAGCTTGGCCAGGTCGCCGACGCCGCCGGTGAAGCTGCCGTTGCTCTGGAGCTGGAAGAAGCGCTGGCCGCCGCCGGCGTGGATGGTGACGTTCCCCGCGGCGTCTACGGCGGCGCGGATGTCCCAGCTGTGGGTCCAGCCGAGGCCGAACGTGCCCATCTGGTAGCGGTCGGTGATGCCCTGGTTGAAGACGCGGGAAATGCCCAGGGACAGGCCGGGCGCGGCGAAGGCGGCGTCGGTGGCGCCGGCGAGGGTGCTGCCGGCCAGGTACATGCTCGCCTTTTGCAGGGCGAAGTTGTAGAGCCGGGCCAGGTCGGTGGTATACGTGCCGAACTGGCTCAGGTAGGTGGCGTCGCTCGCCAGCATGGTCTGGTAGTCGGCGACGGTGGTGCCTGCTTGCGCCACCAAGTTGGCGTAGATCACGTCCCAGGCGGCGGCGGGAATGTCCTCGGGACGCAGGCCGGCCTTGAGGGCGTTCCAGTCGATGGTCTGGGCGCGGTCGGCCTGCTCGACGATGAACTCGACGTCGCCGAGGGTGGTGGGGGTGAAGGCGAGGGTGAGGGCGACGCGTTCGCCGGGCTTGAGGATGCCGGCGGGGCCGTCATCCGCGGTGGCCAGCAGTTGCACACTGTTGCCGCG
Organism: Gemmataceae bacterium; assembly: GCA_019752375.1. Lineage (GTDB taxonomy): Bacteria > Planctomycetota > Planctomycetia > Gemmatales > Gemmataceae > JAIEMG01. The sequence goes on from JAIEMG010000134.1 coordinate 6,878, forward strand.
GTACTGCTTCTCGTCGAGGAAGCGAATGAGGGCGCCGGTGGAGGAGACCTGCAGGATCGGGGCCTCGACGTCGATGCCGCTGGTGTTCTCGTAGGTAAGGACGAGGAAGTCCTCGCGGCCGCTGCGCATGAACTCGGGCACGCTGAGGCTGACGCTGACGGGCAGGGCGGCGCCGGACTGGATCTGGAAGGCGTCGGCGCGGGTGACGACGTCGCCGCCGTCCTGGACGCGGACGTCGTAGAAGCCGACGTCCTGGCCGGCCAGGTCGAAGGTGGCGAAGAGCAGCGACGAACTGCGCACGTCCACGCTCGCGACCAGTGTGGTCGCGCCGTCGATGAGGCGGACCTGCGTGGCGGCGCTGAACCCGGCGCCGGCGATCTGCACCGTGGCCAGGCCGGCGTTGACGGCCTGATTTGGGGAGATGTCGAGGACGGCCAGGTTCTGGAAGGCGGCGGTGACGGTGTAGCTGCTCGCGGCGGCCTGGCCGAGCCGGCTGCGGACCGTGACGTACCAGGTGACAGCTGGCGTGTCCGAAATGCCGACAAACTGATCGGGAGCGCCGCTGGTGCTTTTGAAATCGAACGACGTGACGGTGGGCGGCGCGCCGCGGCGGACGTACAGCTCCAGCGTGCCGGTCGCGGCCGTGCTGTCGACCGTGAAAAGCAGGTTCTGGCCGGCGGGGACCGTGACCTGGTAATAGTGCTCCTGCTCGATGCCGGTGAAGGTGTTGGTGGCGCCGACGCCGAGGGCCAGCACCGAGACGCCGACGTCCACCTTGTTGGTCGACGGGGTCAGGTTGTTGACCTCGTCGCCCTCCGCGACCTGATGGAATCGATCGGCGGCCGCCAGGAGGTAGAACTGCCCCTGCACGCCGCCGAGATTGACAGAGGTGTTCACCAGGTAGGTATTGCCCGCGGCGAGCCCGCCAAAATGGGGCAGCGACTTGAGCAACTTGTCGCCGGCGTCGAGCGTCGCATCGGTGGAGAGGTAAATCGCGTCGTACCAGGAACCGAGGGCAGCGCCGAGGCCGGCGTTCTCGACGGTATAGGAGACGGCCAGCGGCTGACCCGCGATCAGCGTGCCCGGGATGCCGAACGCCTGCACCATCAGGTTCGGCGGCGGGGCCACGACGCCAAAATCCTTGCCGTCGATCAGCTGGCCAAGCGCGCTAACCGGGACGGTCCAGGTGCCGGGCGGCACGGGAGTGGGGGCCGTTTGGGCATAATTCGGCTGCAACTCCAGAGCGACCGTGAAGGTGCCCACGACCAGGCCGGTGAAGGAATAGTTGCCCAGGGCATCGGTAAGCCGAGATGCCTCGCCAACCTCCAACGTCCCATCACCGTCGTCCAGGAACACGGTCCAGCCGGCCAGGCCGTCCTCGCTGGCATCCGCGTTGCCATCGCCATTGAGGTCGTTGAAGACCCGGCCACTGATCGAGCTGCCGTTGACGGTGTACTGGAAGGCGTCGTAGGCATCATTGATGTCGCTGGCGTTGCTCAGATCGCTGGCCCTGCTGATGAAGACCAGCGAATTGCCGTCGCCGCTGAAGACGCCGCCAGTCGACTCGTTGTTGCCGCTGGCGGTGCCGGCGGCGTTGGGCGTGACCAGGGTCGTGGTGCCAGCCTGGAGGTCGTAAAGGAAAAGGTCGCCATTGCTGGAGCCCCCGACGGACAGGTCGCTGCCATTGCCGTCCACGAAGCCGGCCATCAAGTCGGTGGCTCTGCTGTAAATGGCCAGATAGCGGCCATCCGCGCTCATGCCGGACAAACGGGAGAGATCGTTGGGGCCGTCAGCGGGTCCGCTCGTGTTGCGCGTGACCAGCGTGGTCGCGTCCAGCGTGCGATCGCGCACGTAAACTTCGTTATCGCCATTGTCGTTGTGATTCACGTAGCCCGGCACGATGAAGCCACTGGCGTTCTCGAAGGCGACGTAGCGGCCGTCAGCGCTCATAGTGGCGTTGCTGGAGCCAACCTGGTTGCCATTGAGCATTCCGCCCTGGTTGCGGACACTGATGGCCTCGGTGTACAGGGCTTGCATGTCGCGGACGAAGATGTCGGTGACCAGGCCAGAGCCCGGGTTATCGGGCGAGATGTCGTTGGCCTGGCTCTCGAACATCACGTAACGGCCATCGTCGCTGATATCCAGGTTCCGGCCGGAATTGCCGGTGATGCCATTGCCGCCGTTATTGCCCGCGCCATTGACGCTCACCAGGAAGGTCTGGCCGGTTTGCAGGTCGCGATAGTAGGCATCCCGGGTGGCATTTGCGTCGAGGCCCCCGCCGACCAGGTCGCTGGCATTGCTGTAGAAGGCGACGAAGCGGCCGTTGGGCGTGATGACGGCCTTGCTGGAACTGCCGTTGCCGCCGGCGTTGCCTGCCGCGTTCAAGCTGACCAGAGTGGTCGTCCCCGCCTGCAAGTCGCGCACGAACAGATCGTAGTTGCTTGCCCCGTTGCCGTCCACAAACCCGGCGGTGAGGTCGGTCGCCCTGCTTTCGAAAACGACATTTCGGCCGTCGGAGGTCATGCCCAGGAAGGTGGACCCGTCGTTCCCCGTATTTGGGCCGGTCGTGCTGCGGCTGACCAGGGTGGTGGTGCCCAGCTGCAGGTCGCGCACGAAGACGTCGAGGGTGCCATTGCCGTCCGTGAGCGCAGGATTAAAGCTGGCGGCATTGGCGTCACTGGTAAAGGCGACATAGCGGCCATCCGCGCTGATGCTCAGGCTATTCAAGGAACCGGCGGATACGCCGAGCATGGCCGTGCCGGCGCTGTTGATGCTGACCGGAATGGTGGCCCCGGTCTGCAGGTCGCGGACATAGACGTCCGTAATGGTCCCGGCATTGACGGTGATGCCGGCGGGGAGCAAGTTGGTGGCGTTGCTCGTGTAGGCGACATAGCGGCCGTTGCCGCTCACGACGATTTCCTTCGCAGCATAGGGCTGAAAGATTGTCACATCGGCGGTGTGGTTTGGATCCCCGCCATAATAGCTCGGGTCGGCCACGCTGAGCACTTGCACCGCGGGAGCGAGCCGCTCTTCGAGTTGCTCCACCAACAACCGCGTGCGCGTGTTTTGCGAACCAGGAGTTGTGTTCTTGTTGTGCTTGGCAGCGCGCCGCCATTGGAACCATGGACGAGAGAGGGGTGACATGGAGAACTCCGGTTGTAAAGCAGGTCCGATGCGGAACGTATTACGGGTGGGTTCACTTCCGCAACGGTCTCAACGGCTGCGCTGCCTCGGGAGCTTCTGGTACTGGAACCGAAACTCGAAGCTTGACTCCGTGAGAATTGCGCCAAGTATAGTTCACGTCGGGGACGGCCGAGCACCTATCGGCCGCACCGCGATTCCCTGGTCCAAATGCGCTGATAACCGCCCATCAGTTATCATTGCACTAACGGAGGAGTGAAAAAACTGTGACACCTCGCGGCAGCTTTTTTCTCATCCTTCCGCCAGGCAAGACCTTACCATCCGGGATGGCCTCGGGATCATGGGACTTTCTCAGGGATAGAGGGGAGGGTGGACAGTCTTGACAGGCTGGTGCCGAGGTCGGCGCTGGTAAAGAACAGGCCAGTAATGGTTTCCGTCATCGACGCCGAACTGTCGGCGCCAGCAAATGTCCGCTCTGTCCACTGCTTTGTTCACTATTTTTGAGAAAGTCCTCGGGACCATTCTGAGGGCAGCTGCGGGCAGGTCGTCTACGTGATGCCCAGATGGCGATTGAGAAGGAATAAGGAATTTTCCCGTGGCGCCGAACGAATTGCCCGACCGTATCAGTCAGATTTCCACGCGTTGGTCGCTCATCTTCGAGGCCCACCAGGGCGACACGGCATCGGCTACGCGTGCGCAGCTGGCGCTCATGGAGCGCTACTGTGGGGCCATCTATCGCTACCTCATGGGTGCCCTTCACGACCGAAACCTGGTGGAGGAACTGTGCCAGGAGTTTGCCTTTCGGTTTGTCCGCGGCGATTACAAGAACGTGCAGCCCGGCCGCGGGCGGTTTCGCGACTTCGTGAAGACCGTGCTGTTCCACCTGGTCACGGACTATCACCGACAACGACGCGGTCAGGCCAAGCTGGTGCCCTTCGACAGTGCCATTCTCGCGGCCATCGAGTCGGACGCTCCTAGCGCCAGCGAGGAGTTCGTCAACCGCTGGCGCGAGGAGCTTCTGACCTGTGCCTGGGAAAAGCTGGCCGATCTCCAGGCGCAATCCGACCAGCCGTTTTTCGAGGTGCTGCAGTTCCGCGTTGAAAATCCCAAGGCCCGTTCGGGCGAGATCGCCGAAACGCTCGGTGCCCGCCTCGGACGAACATTGACCGCCGTGGGAGTACGGCAAACGCTGCACCGCGCACGGGAGAAGTTTGTCCAGCTCCTTTACGATGAGACGGCTCGGTCCCTGCAAACCGACGACCCCGAGCGCGTGCAGGAAGAGCTGCGCGACCTGGGCTTGCTGCAGTATTGCCGGCACGCCCTGCCGGCGGATTCGCCGGACGGCATCTGACGCAAGCGAGTGCAAGCCGCGTGGTTTTGACATCCGTAACTCGCATCGGTACAGTTGACCGGTCATGTCCGCCCAGCGGCCGATTCAGCACGAGAGGTAGCGGATGAACGGAGCCCATGCCAACCGGCCCTCGTCCCCATGCCCTTCGCGGGAAGAATGGGAAGCCTTTGCGCTGGGCAATCTGCCGGCCGAACGGGCGGACCTCCTCGCCGTGCATAGTGCCAAGTGCCCCAGCTGTTCGGTGATTGTGGCGCAAGTTCAGCCCAGGAGCGACCCGCTCGTGGTAAACCCTCGCCAGGCGATTCAACCGCCGGCGGCGCCGGATAGCGAAGCCAGACGGGTGGCAATCCTGATCGAAGCGCTCGTCGGGAAACTCGATCCATCCACCGGCTCCGACGCCGAATCGCCCCACTCCATCCACGATGCCGGCGCCGATGACCTGCCGCGCCGCATCGGCTCCTACGAACTGCTGAAACTGCTCGGCGCGGGCGGCATGGGCAGCGTCTACAAGGCACGGCACATCCATCTCGACAAGACGGTCGCTTTGAAGATCCTGTCCGCCGATCGGGTGCAACGCACGATGGTGCGGACCCGCTTTCGGCAGGAGATGAAGGCCGTCGGCCGGCTGGCGCACCCGCACATCGTCCAGGCCTTCGACGCCGAAGTGGAGGGCGTTCCTTACCTGGCCATGGAGCTAATCGAGGGCACCGACCTGTCGCGGCTGGCGCAGGCGCTTGGTCCACTGCCAATTGCCGACGCCTGCGAACTGGCCCGCCAGGCGGCGCTGGGATTGCAGCACGCTCACGAGCACGGTTTGGTCCATCGCGATATCAAACCCTCCAACCTGATGCTGACGCGCGAGGGCAGCGTCAAGGTGCTGGACCTGGGGCTGGCGAGGCTCTTCGATGAATCTCCGACCGAGGGGACCATGACCGCGGCCGGTTGCTTCATGGGGACGCCCGATTACGCGGCGCCGGAACAGATGCTCGACTCGCACCAAGTTGACATTCGAGCCGACATCTACAGCCTGGGCTGCACCCTGTACCAGCTCTTGTCGGGCCAGGCTCCCTTTACTGGTCCTCCGTACCCTGGGTTGGCGGAGAAGCGTCGCGCTCACCTGACGGAATCGCCCCGGCCGCTCCGGGAATGCCGGCCGGGAGTTCCGCCATTGCTCGCTGCCGTCGTCGAGCGGATGCTGGCCAAGACACCGGCAGCGCGTTACCAGACGCCGGCCGAAGCTGCCGCTGCGCTGCAGCCGTTTTGCCACGGCAGCCGGACCACGCAGTTGCTTCGTGCATGCAATGAGGCGCCCGCGACCCAGTCCCGAACGGCATTGAATGTCAACCCACGAGGCTCGAAGCCGCGAGGATGGTTTCGAACGGGGCGCCGATCCTCGATCGCCGCTGCCGTTGGTCTGGGGCTGATCGGCGCTGGCATTTTATGGATGCAGACGGGATCACAACGCACAACACCCACGGCCCCGGACTTCGAGCAACTGCCGTCCTACACGGGGCCCAAGTTCGAACGACTGCCGGGAAGACATTACATCGTGAATTCCGTCGACCTGGTGTTCGTCCAGATTCCCGCCGGCACATTCACGATGGGATCGCCCAAGAGCGAGCAGGGACGGGAGCCCTATCCCGAGGCAGACGAGACACAACACGAGGTGGAGATCACCCGACCGTTCTACCTCGGCATCTTCGAGGTGACCCAGGAACAGTATGCGAAGATCCTGGTCGACAATCCCAGCTTCTTCTCGCCGGCGCGGCATGCTCAGGTGCGTGCACTGGGCATGGATACCCGCCATTGGCCCGCCGAAAGCGTGAGCTGGCCGAACGCGACCCGGTTCTGTGAAGTGCTGTCGAGCCAGGAGGGGGAGAAGCAAGCGCGGCGGACCTACCGTCTGCCGACCGAGGCCGAATGGGAATACGCCTGCCGTGGCGGGGCCATGGTGTACTCGGTCTTTCATTTCGGAAACACGCTCACTTCCGACCTGGCCAATTTCGGCACCGTTCCCTATCCCGCTGGCGCTCCGGTGGGCCCGTATCGCGACCGGACCACTACGGTGGGCTCCTTCAATCCCAACGGCTTCGGCCTCTACGACATGCACGGCAACGTCTGGGAGTGGTGCTCCGACCGCTTTGGCGCTTACAACCTCGATGCACGTCGAGATCCCACCGGCTCCGCCACGGGTAATTTCCGCGTCATTCGCGGCGGGGGCTGGGACAGCGTCGGCTATTTGTGCCGTGCAGCCAGCCGCGGCGCATTCGATCCGGCCGAACACCGCCCCGGATTCGGTTTCCGGGTCGTGTGCGTGGAGGGAAAATGAGGGGCCTCGATACTCCGGGTCGCCCGAAGTCTGCTTCACGCCAGGTCGGTGTCGGCGCGAAAAAGGGTCACCGTTGAGGATGATGACTTCGATCGTGGCTCGCGAGTCCAGGCTGGAGAATGACAAGTCCTTGGAGAAGCGGAATCGCTGATTGGGAGCGCGTGTCAGGATGCCAGCCGAGACGGGGCTGCCGGAACGCGGGTACGCTTGACGCACCTACGGCCTGCCGATCGCACCAGAGGCTCCTTCGATTGGAACGATCCAGCCTGCGGAACACCCGGAAGAAAACGACCATGCCGTTCCGCGATCACTTCCATTCGCCCCTGGACGACCAAACGTCGTGGGACCTTTTCCACGGCCAATGGCCGGCGATGATCGTCCAACGATTGAACTCCATCTTGCCGCTGCGCTACGTCGCCGCACCTCATGTCCACCTGGGGACCGAGGTCGAGATCGACGTGGCGACTCTCGAGAAGGATGGGTCGGCCATCCCTGACTTTACTGTTGGCAACGGCACGACCTGGCCGCTTTCCGAGCCAAGCGTCGCCGTCGAGACCGACCTCCTGAACACCGACGAGTACGAAGTGCGTGTGTACGACACCGAGCGTGGGCGACGCCTGGTGGCGGCCGTGGAGATCGTCAGCCCTGCCAACAAGGATCGGCCCGAGAGCCGCCTTGTGTTCGTCGCCAAGTGCGAGGCGCTGCTACGCAAAGGCGTCTCGGTATCCATCGTCGATCTGGTCACCTCCCGCCACTTCAATCTGTACGTGGAACTGCTGGACCTCATCGGCCGGAATGACCCGACGCTGGGGGCCGAGCCGCCGGCGACCTACGCCGCCGCTTGCCGCTGGATCGAGCGCGGCCGCAAACGCATCCTCGAGACGTGGTCGCACACCTTGACGCTCGGCCAGCCGCTGCCGACGTTGCCGTTGTGGGTGGCCGAGAACTTCGCGGTGCCGCTGGAGCTGGAAGCGAGCTACGAGGAGACCTGCCGCGTGCTGCGCATCGCATGAAGGAGAATCGAGGGGCTGCGTACTTCTACAACGCTACCTTGAAAGCAGGATTCGTCATGAACGTCTGTAGCCGCAGGCTTCAGCCTGCGGAGTGGCGTCTGCCGGCCCTGCGACGCACTTCCGCAGGCTGAAGCCTGCGGCTACAGACACGGACGCCGATCCTTCCAGTGGACGTAGCGTTGTAGTACTACCTACGTGCCGGCTGCTTCGCGCTTGTGCTTCTGCCCGAGCGCATCATACGTGGCGTACTTGTACAGCTCGCTGAGCGTCGGGTAGTTGTAACACGTCTGGATGAACAGGTCGGCGTCGGCGTTGACCATCAGGGCGGTCAGGCCGATGTGGACCATCTCGGTCGCGCCCTCGCCGATCATGTGGACGCCGACCAGCTTCATGTCGGGCAGGCGGAAGAGGAGCTTCAAGAGCCCCGTGGTGTCGCCGACGATCTGGCCGCGGGCGTTGGCGGCGTAGCTGGCCTTGCCCGCGACGTACGGCACCTTTTGCTCGGTCAGGCTCTCCTCGGTTTCGCCGGCCATCGAGCACTCGGGGATCGTGTAAATGCCGTAAGGCAGCACCTTCGAGACGCCCTCGCGGTACTTCAAATCGAACGCGTGCACCATTGCCACGCGGGCCTGCTCCATGGACGTGGAGGCCAGGGCGGGGAAGCCGATCACGTCGCCGGCGGCGTAGATGTGCGGTACCTGCGTCTGGTAATTGGCGTTGACCTTGAGCTGACCGCGCTCGCCGGGCGTGATGCCCGCCTTGTCCAATTCCAGCTCCTCCGTGTTGCCGCAGCGGCCCGACGAGATCAGGATCGTCTGCACCTGCACCACGGCGCCGGATTGCATGCGCACGACCAGCTCCTCGCCGGTCTGCACGTCCGCCACCGAGTCCGACAGCAGGAGCTGAATGCCCATGTCTCTCATGCGGTCCTGCAGCGATGCGGCGATCTCCGCATCGAGGAAGCCGACGATGCGCGACCGCTTCTCGACCAGCGTGACCTGGACGCCCAGTGCGGCGAACATGCAGGCGTACTCGCAGCCGATGACGCCGCCGCCGACGGCCAGCATGGCACGCGGCATGTGGTGCAGGTTCAGGATCGTGTCGGAATCGTAGACGCGCGGGTCATGGAAGGGAAAGTTCGGCGGCCGGAATGGATACGAACCCGTGGCGATCAAGATCCGCTCGCCGCGGATCAGGAAGCTGGGGCAGCGGCTCGGCTTCACCGCGATCGTGTGCGGATCGACGAACGCAGCGGTGCCCGCATAGAGCTTGACGTGATGCCGATCGAGATTGGTCTGGATGCGAGCGCGTTCGCTCTCCTTCAGGACCCGTTCGCGGACGAGGAAATCGCCGACGGTGACGCGGTCCTTCAGCTTGAAGTGCACGCCCAGCAGTTCGCGGTGCTGAAAGCCGGACAGGAACAGGGCGGTCTCGCGCAGCGTCTTGGACGGCAGCGTGCCGGTATTGGCCGCGGCGCCGCCAAGCACCGGTTCCTTCTCGATGAGCGCGACGCGCTTGCCGAAGTAGGCGGCCTGGGCAGCACCCTTTTCGCCGGCGGGACCGGAGCCGATCACAATCAAGTCGTAGGATTCGGGAGCCATCGATCATGAAATGACGAATGACGAAGCCCGAATGACGAATCAATGAACAATGACCGAATGACCATACCAGATGGGACCCGGTCCCGTGGGAGGTTGGTCATTGGGGTTTTGGTCATTGATTCGTCATTCGGGCTTCGTCATTCGTCATTCCTCCTCGTTATGAACTCGCTCGTTCCACCAGTTGCAGCAACTGCTGCCCCGTCATGCGGTGCGCCGCGTCGTGCGGGCAGGCGTAGACGCAGCTCGGCTGGCCGTCCAGGCCGGTGCACAGGTCGCACAGGGTCGCTTTCTGCTGGACCACCGGCATTTGCCGGCCGGTCCTGGCGTCGGGTGCGGTCTCGCCGGTGGGGAACGGATGCATGTTGATGTTGCCGTAGGGGCAGTTCTCCGCGCACTTGCCGCAGCCGATGCACCAGTCCTCGATGATGATCTCGCGCGAATCGCGGCGGCGAATCGAGCCGACCGGGCAGCCGACCATGCAATAAGGATCCAGGCACGATCGGCACGAGCTCGCCACCAGGTACTTGTCGAAGCGCAGACCCTCGCGAATCAGCCGGGTCACCCCGTCGTGGGCGTCGGCGCAGGCCTTGGTGCATTCGTCGCAGCGCGTGCAGCGCTCCAGGTCGAGCACCAGCAGGCTCTGGGCATTCATCAGGCCCTGCTTGAGGAAATCGCCCAGCGGCACCTTGGCCACCTGGCGCGCGGCCTCCGCGTTGGCCTTCAGGTTATCGACCGCCACGCGCACCAGCTCGTCGCGCACCTGCGGGAAGTCCTCGACGATCTTGCGGAAATCCTCGCCCTTGATGCGCACGAGGTCCACGTGGTCCAGGCCGCTGCACGTCGCGGTGCGGACGCCGTGCGGTATGTCGCCCAGCGCCTGGCGCACCTCGGGAATGTGCGAGAGCAGGCCGATCTCGCCGAAGTAACCGCCCGGCCCGATGTACGTCAGCACGTGCTCGCCGCCCTGCCGTTGCTGGGCGACCTTCACGAAGCCGATGCGCACCAGGTAGAAATCGTCGGCCGGATCGCCCTGGCGGAAGATGATCTCGCCCGGCGGGCAGCGGATCAGCTCGACGCGCGAGCGCATGTAATCGATGAAGCGCTTGAACTCCGCCTCATTCTTGCCCAGCCCGGAGAAGATGCGGACGCTGCGCAGGTGGCCGTCCACGGCGCGTTCGCGGTAGTTCTTCTCCAGGATGCCGCGGGAGTGCCGGCTGCGCTGGAGGATGTAGAGGACGTTGCGCAGCAGCTCCAGGATGACACAGTCTTCGGCCGCGCGCACCGTGGCGGAGCGCGGGTAATGGCTCATGCACGTCATCTCGCCGAAAATCTCGCCGGCGTTCAGGATGGCCGTCGGGTTGTCGTACTGCAGCGAGACCGGGGCGTCGATGTGGATGTAGCCCGATGTGCTTTCCTCGTCGCGGTGCTCCGCGCCGCGTCCGACCAGGCGGCTGCTGACTCGGCGCGCCAGGCCGAACAGCCCCCAGCCGCTCTTGCCGCCGGACTCGTCGTCGTGGCGGCTCTTGACGTGCTTGATGGGCGCCTTGATGAAGATCTCGACCTTGCCTTTGTCGATGTAGAAGGCCGTCGAACCGAACTCGCCCTCGCGGCAGATGATGTCGCCCTTCTTGAAGTGCCGGCGCACCACCGACTTCTCGTTCCACTCCAAAAACGGCAGCGACACGCCCTGGAAGAGCGGATGCTTCGCCAGCGATTCGGCCGACACGGGCTCCGGCTTCGGCACGGCGTTCTTCCACGGCTCCGCTTGCACGGGGTTGCGGAAGGTCAGCGCCCCGGTCGGGCAGGAAATCATGCACTCGCCGCACGCGACGCAGCTGGAATCGCCCATCGGCGTGTTCAGGTCGAACGCGATGTGGGCGCCGTAGCCCTTGCCGGCCCGGCCGAGCACCTGGTTGTCGCGGATCTCGTTGCAGCCGCGGATGCAGCGGTCGCACAGGATGCAAGCGTTGTGATCGACGGCGATGATCAGCGATGAATCGTCCTGCCCGCGATCGTTGCGCCGTTTCGGGAAGCGCGAGCCCTGGACGCCGTAGCGCGATGCGATGGCGAACAGCTCGTTCTCCTCGCTGCCGGACTTCTTCTCGACGCCGGGCGGCTGATCGGCGAGGAGCAGTTCGGTCAGCACCTTGATCGAGCCCTTGACGCGCTCGCTGGTTTCCGCCGTCTTGACGACCATGCCCTGTTCGACCTGCCGATGGCAGGCGGCCGTCAGGCGCGGGCCGCCGGCTTCGACCACGCACAGCCGGCAGACCGCTACCGGGTTGACGTGTTCGCGATGGCACAGGACCGAGATGGGGTTGGGCTTGCCGTTCTTCTCGGCCAGCGCCGATGCCGCGTCGTAGATGGTCGTCGGGATCTCGACGTTCTTCTTGAACTGCGGATCGTAGGCGGTCTTCGTCGGCGGCACGTCGATTTCCTGGCCGTCGATCGTGAGAGAGATCCGCCCGTCTTTAGTCGTGCTCATATCGATGCTCCGCAGGGCGGATAAAATGTCGAATGACGAAGTCCGAATGACGAATCAATGATCCAGGAGGAAATTCGAATAACCAACCTCGTTACCGGGCTCTGGAGACGGCTGAAAAAGTCGGTACGGTGGGAGAAAACGGCCATTAAAGGCCAGATTCTCGGGGTGATTCCCGTTTTTTGCCCAATTTCTGGCCGTTTTGATGGCCAAAGTGGGAGCCCGTAGGACTTTATCAGCCGTCTCCAGAGCCCGGTAACGAGGATGCGGAGGAAGCAACCGGCTTCCTCATTGATCGATGTCCTCGATGTCGGCCATGGTCTTGATCTGCGTTCTCCGTGGGGCACGCGTTTCAAATAATTGATTCAACTCGTCCGGGAAATGCTTGATGACCGTCGCGATCGGGTTCGACGCCACCATGCCCAGGCCACAGATCGACGTGATCGTCATCGTGTCCGAGAGCTCGTTGACCATCGGCAAGCTGGTGCGCGGGAAACGCTTGGCGAGCATGTCGCCGATGATCTCCACCAGCTTCTGCGATCCCATCCGGCACGGCACGCATTTGCCGCACGATTCGTTGCGATAGAACTCCGTGCAGTTCAGCGCGTTCTCGACGATGTCAGCCTGGTCGCCGTAGACGACGAAGGCGGCGCCGAGCATCGAGCCCATCGCACCCAGCGTGTTCAGGTCCAGCGGCACGTCGAGAATGTCGAGCGTCTTGTCGCCGGGCTTCATCTTCTCCTGGACGAACTTGGGCGGCAAGTTCTCCACCTTGATCTTAGCAGGAAGGAAGCCGCCCGAGGGACCGGACGGCGCGATTGCCTTGAGCCGTTGCCGGCCGCGCATACCGCCGGCCGTGTTGAAGATCAGGTCGCGCACGGTCTGGCCGAACGGCACCTCGTACACGCCCGGCTTGGCCACGTCGCCGCTGATGGAGACGAAACGCATGCCGTTGGCGCCGTTGATGCCGGCGTCGCGATACCATTCGCCGCCGTGCTTGACGATGCCCGGCACCCACGCCAGCGTCTCGACGTTGTTGATGACCGTCGGCTTGCCGAACAGGCCGACGAAGACCGGAAACGGCGGCTTGTTGCGCGGCTCGCCGCGGCGATCTTCCATTGCTTCGAGGAGTGCACTCTCTTCGCCCTGAATGTAGCCGCCGGGGCTGACGAAGACGTCGACAGGGAACGAGATGCCGCTGCCGAGGACGTTATCGCCACAAATGCCGGACGCCTCGGCCTGCGCGATCGCGTCGCGCAGCACGTGCGTTTCCTCGTGATACTCGTGGCGGATGTAGATGGTGCCCTGCTTGGCGCCGGTCACCAGGCCGGCGAGGATGACGCCTTCGATTACCAGCCACGGCGCGCGGCGCATCAGCTCGCGGTCCTTGAAGGTGCCCGGCTCGCTCTCGTCGGCGTTGCAGACCACGTACTTCACGTCGCCGGGAGCGCCGCGCACGGCGCCCCACTTCTTGAACGTCGGGAACCCAGCGCCGCCCATGCCGCGCAGATTGGCGACTTCCAGCGCTTTCAGGATCCGGTCGCCGTCGCGCGTTTCGATGAACTGGCGCACCGCGTCGTAGGTCGGCCGGCCCTGGTAGACGTCGATCTTCCAGTTCGCCGGCGTGCGGTCGCCGTGCTGGTGCGGCAACGGCTCGCGTGCCAGGGCCATGCGGATGCGGGTACGGATTTCATCCTCGGACAGTCCGCGATAGACGTGATCGTTGATCGAGATCGCGATGGGCCGGTCGCACTGGCCCAGGCAACTGACGCCCTCGACGTGCACCTGGCCGCCGCCAAGTTCCATGCCGGTCGCTTCCAGGTCGCGTGTCATGCGCACGGCACCGTGCAGGTGGCAGGCCATGTCGCGGCAGACCTGGACATGCACCGCCGGCGGCGGCTTGAGGCGGTAAAGCGGATAAAAGCTGGCGACCTCGTGCAGGCGGTGCAACGGCACGCTCAAACGCCGCGACAGGGCCCGTAATTCGCCTTCGGGCAACCAGCCATGGCGTTCCTGGATCAAGGTAAGCTCTTGGACAATCATCGTTGCTGGTCTCGTGCGAACCGTACAGTCAATGCGACATCTGACTCCCCTCTCCCCTGAGTACAGGGGCGAGGGGAGCCGGTTGGGACGCACCCTACGAATCTTGCCTCGTGCGAACGGCTATACTGCACGCGGGCCAATTTGATACCTGGCAAGGTGGGCCAGACACTCTTGTCTGGCCGGCCAGACAAGAGTGTCTGGCCCACCGAACACAATCATTCTCTACCGCGCGAAGTATAACTTCACTTCGTCCCGCCCGACAGGAATTGCTGCACCGTCATCTTGCGCTTCGCTCCTCGCGCCGCGGCACCGATGCCCTGGAGCGGCTCGTCTCCATGATGATAACTGTGGCACTCGGTACAGTCGAAGCGCGGACCGCCCAGTCGCTTGCCGCCCCAGTGGCTTTCCGGCGCGTGGCACTGCACGCAGTTGGCGATGCCGGGGAGCATCACGTCGGTGCCCACGGTCGAAGCGTCCGGGCTGTCCGGGTACGCTCGCGCATGACAGTCCTTGCAGTTCAGCGCCCGGTGGGACGTGTGATTGAACCGGGCGCTCGTGTACCACACGTCCGGCACCCGAGGCACCATGATCTGGAAGTCGGGCGCCTTGCCCGCCGACAGGCTGTCCGGTGTCACCGCCCCCGGCCCGGAGTAGGTATGGCACTCGCCGCACGTCTGCTTGCCCAGGTAAAGCATCTTTTCCGACGCCAGCACCTTCTCGGCGATCACCGTCCGCACCTTCTCCAGCTCCGGCCTCGGTTTCGGCATCTGGCCCGGCTTGACCAGCGGCATTACGAAGGGTGCGTCGAGCAGCTTCGGATTGCCGTCCAGGTAATAGGCGGTGTAGGTGTTCGTCAGGAACTCGTTCACCTGATCGGGCTGCAACCGGTGCGGCACCGACAGCGGCTGGGCGTCCTTGCCGTTCTCCAGCGTCAGCGGATGGCACGCCTTGCACTGGTTTTCGTAGACAATCGGCTGCATGTGAGCGCCCGTGCCGCGCGGCGTGTCGCCGAACTGCTGCAAGGTTTTGGGGAAATCTCCGACGTCCGACACATGACAGGAAGCGCAATCGAGCTGCACCTTGTTGGTCGCGTCCTTGGCGCCTTCCTGGCCGGCGGCGCGATAGCGTTCGCGATCGCCGATCGGGATTTGGGCCAGCGTATACGGGATCTGCACCCTGGGATTCGGGTTCGCCGGCTGGTCGGCGGGGGCCATGCCCGCGGACATGTGCAGCTTGTGGTTGAACTTCAGGTGGCCGGGGTCTTTCGCCTTCTCGCGCAGCACCTTGAACTCGGGATGGCTCTTCTCGTCGAAACGGCTGACGTTCGCGTACCGCGGCTTGAACGGCGCCTGTACGTGGGCGGCGATGTTCGCGTGGCAGCCGGTGCAATCGCTGTCGCGCAGCCGGACCAGCGATGCATCGAGGCCGCGATGGTCGCGATGGCAGCTGGCGCAGCCCTGGACCTCGCTGGCAATCTGCCGGCTGGAGTGCGGTGGTCCGGCGTGGCACGTCTCGCACTTCTGGTCGCTGGCGTGGCCGAAGAGCTTGCTGACGCCGGCGTTGCCGCCAATGGGTCTAAACGGCTCGTGGCAGGCGTTGCACTCGGCGTTCCAGGCGGCATGGACCGTCGCGACCTGGCCGCGCGAGTACATCAGGTTGCCGCGGTCGCTGCGGACCAGGCCGCTGAGCCACCAGCCGACGGCCACGACCAGCGCCAGCACCGTCAGGCGCAGCTTCCAGCGCTGGATTGCGTCGGGCTTCTTGAAGTAATCCAGCGGAATGCGCGACGCCCGCTGTTTGCCGGTTTCTTGTCCCGTCATGGGGGCCCCGCTACCAGTACTTGAGTGCGACGAAGATATGCACAAGCATTAATATAATGAGCGCTGCGGCCAGCGGCAGGTGCAGCCACAGCCAGTTGTGCAGCCAGAAGTGAAGCTGAGCTTGCCGATCGAGCTGCCGGCGCTGCTCGACGCCGCCGACCAGGGCATCCACCGTCTCCGATGCGCCCGGCGGCAGCAGTGTGCGCAGGTTGCGGAACAGCCCTTCGGACCGCACCGGGTGCTTGAGCGGCGAATCGGACCGCTTGCCGTGCCTCAGGTACGGTTTCACGCGCTCGTAGAAGAAGATGCGCAGCGGCTCCGTGTTCGGGACCGGCGCCGTGGGCACGCGAGTCTGCAGCACCTTTCCCTGGACCTGCCCCGCGGTGCGCACCGCACCGATGGTCAGATACGCTTCTTCGCCAGGCTCGTCACTGGGTGCATTCACGTCTTCGCCGGGCGCCGGACCGCAGGTGGCGATCACCAGCCGTTCCGCGTCGGCGGTCAGCTGGGCGACGATGTAATCAATCTGCGAGTAGATCGTCTCGGCCGGCACGTCGTGCAGCATGATGCGCGGCAAGACCTGCTGCATGGCCAGGCCCCACACGCCGCTGACGATGACGATCAGGAACAGGACCATCAGCACGGTGCTCAGCAGTCCGCCCCAGCGAAAACCGCTGTGAAAGACCAACAACGGCACGCTCAGCAGGCCGAGCCAAATGTGGGCGCGCATCCAGACTTGCGTGCGGCCGATGCGCCAGACGCGGACCTTCTTGCGCCACCACAGCAGCATTTCAAAGGCGCAAATGAGACCACCGATGATGCCGAAGGTGAAGCCCGGAATACTGCTGCCGCCCAGCCACTCGCGCGCGA
Organism: Gemmataceae bacterium; assembly: GCA_019752375.1. Classification (GTDB taxonomy): domain Bacteria; phylum Planctomycetota; class Planctomycetia; order Gemmatales; family Gemmataceae; genus JAIEMG01. The sequence continues at coordinate 23,528 of JAIEMG010000134.1, forward strand.
CCTGGCTGGAGCGCACATACCATACGGTGGCCAGCACGGTGGCGATGATGGTGAAGAAGACCCAGGGTCGATGCGGACGCCAGTTCTTCGAGTCGATGAGCACGCGGCGAGTCCTCGCTGGCGCTGCGGATGAGTCAGCGGTTGCTAAAGTCTTTCAAACGCGGCATTTCTAGCATTCGGCCGAACACTTGTCAACGAGGCAGCCCGCTTTGCACCCCGTCGCGGGGGCTCGGCTTCGCGCGGAATCCCGGGCACGCCGCGAGGTGGTTACGATTAGCATAGCGAAGAACGGCACTGCTTGACGGGGAATCCGTGCGCAGGACAACGCCCAGATTCGTAGATTCGTAGGGTGCGTCAAGCGTACTCGCGCGGACGCACCGGAATGCAGACACGCTCGTGGATTGTCAGGCCAGTGTAGGTTGCGGTGCGTCCCCGCGAGTACGCTTGACGCACCCTACGGTCAGTCGGGCGG
>JAIEMG010000295.1 GCA_019752375.1 Gemmataceae bacterium
CCGGGTGCCGCGTGCTTCAGCGGGGTGGTTCGCCCGAGGCCAACGCGTGGGAGAATTCCCCCTCGTTTGCGCGTCGGGCTAACGACCGCGCCTTGCGCGGCATGAATTCTTCCTCGCTTGCGCGTCGGGCGAACGACCGCGCTTTGAGTCGGGCCAACGACCGCGCCTTGCGCGGCATGAATTCTTCCTCGCTTGCGCGTCGGGCGAACGACCGCGCTTTGAGCATTGAGAGACAGAACAGGGCGTGTCCGTCTACCAGCTCATTTCGACGCCGAGGCTGATTCCCTGCGCCCAGAAATCGGAAGAGTTGAAGATGGCCGTCGACTGGCCGGCACTCGGCACGAATTGCCAGAGTGCCAACGGCACTCCACCGGCCATACCGGTCACGTTGCCGTTGATCTGATCGCCCGGGCGAGCAACACGGCTCCAGTAGAGGAAGTTGTAGGTCACGAAGCCACGCAGCCAGGGACGCACGGCATAGCCGACCTTCACCTCGAGTTCGGGCACCACCGAGAAGGCATTGCGCGTTTCGCGGCCGCTGTTGCTCAGGTTGGCGAAGATTCCGCCAGGCATGCTGGCGGGAATGGCGCCTCCGTTGACCCAGCTGCCCGTGAAGTTCGTGATGCCGCCAACGTCCAGCGCTTCGTGCGTGGAACCCAGCGCGACCTTGGCGGTTGTATTCACAAAAAGCGCATCCCAGTGGAAACCGAGCCGGAGACCGAGTTGACCGCCGTAGAACTGATTGCGACAGCCGAAATGATCCGCGGTGCTGGCGGCGATGTTCGCGACGCCGTCGTTCGCCGATTCCAGTGCGTAGAGATCGAGCTTCTCGCTCAGGTCGAGGTAGCGGAAGCCGGCGATGGCGTCCACGCTCCAGCAGTCGGTGCGATAGAGCCCGAGAAGGGCGTTGCCCTCAGCGCCCCACAGGCGGCTGGTCAAGCGCGCAGCGACGCCTCCGGTGGCGGCGGGCGGTCCCATGAAGCTGTCGGGAAAGGTGACGAATACGCTGCTAGCGCCGTTTCCAGGCGATGTGAAGGGAATGGCCAGCAGTGGATTGCCGTCGCTGCCGGACGGTGCCGTGAATGTCTTCGAACGCTGCTCGAGCAAGAAGCCGGTGCCTTCGACGCCGAGGATTCCGCCCGGATCCAGCCAGCCGCCGAGATTGATGCGCCCACCCGAGAACTCACCGAAGCCGACACATGAGTCTCCCAAGAGCACAGTCGTGCCGCGCTGGCCCAGGGCGCCCGGCACGGTATCCGCCGGACTCCCGCTGGTGGCTAGCGGCACGGCGATCGGTGCGTCCTTGATCCACCAAACGAGGTATTCGAGGCCGCCCCAGACGTGGGGAATGCGTGGTCCACAATCGGCGCAATCGTTGGGTTGGCCTTCGGTCCAAACCTGCGAAGGCGGGCTGTTTCCAGGCGCGGGCGAACCATCCGGCAGGCTTTGCGCGCCAATGAATGCCGGAGGTCCAGCAACGGCAAGGTTGCCGAGGAAGACCAGGACGCCGAGGGAAGCCAACCGGTGTCTGGACACAATGCCCTCCGTTCTTTGCCCATGAGTGGAGGGCAAGACCATAGCAATCGCCCCGGCGTCGTCAATGGGAACGGAATGGATGTCGGCGCTGCCTACTCTTCCTCGTCTCTCTATTCCTTTTTCATCGCCGAGGACGGCCGGGAATGGTTGGCCGCATACCAGCGCAATTGGCGGGCAAGGCCGAAGAGCAGGTCAACCTCCATGGGAGTTGGTCGGGCGCGCCCGATCAGATGCCGCAAGGCGTGCATGAGGGAGTCGGCGTTGGTGCCATACAGGAAGTGCATTTCTTCCAGCGCGGTCCGCAAGTGGGAAAACATGCGATCCTGGTCGGCGAAGGGAGCGGTCGGAGGCCCGGGGGCCGGAGATTCGGACGTCCTCAGCCAGGCCAGCCGCAGCTCGTAGGTGCAAATCGTCACTGCCTGCGCCAGGTTCAGCGCGGGATAGCTTTCGTCCGCGGGAATGTGGATCAAGTAATGGCAGCGCGTGACGTCTTCATTGCTCAAGCCCGTCGGTTCGGGGCCGAAAACCAAGGCGGCCGGTGCGGTACGCACCGTTTCCGCGATGTGCGGCAAGATCTCGGCGGGAAGGCCAACGGACTGCCGGCGGAACGGACCGCCGATCCGTGCAGACGTGCCGACCACCAGGGTGCAATCGGCGACGGCCTCTTCCAGCGTGGCGACCTGGCGGGCCTGCCGCAGGATGTGTTCCCCGTGCGTGGATAGCCGGCACGCTTCGCGATCGAGCGGGTCCGCCTCAGGCGCCACCAGGACCAGTTGAGTGAGGCCCATATTGCGCATGATGCGCGCCGTGGCGCCGAGATTGCCGGCAATGCGCGTTTGGACCAGGACTACGCGGCAATCGTGCAGAGGCATTGTGAATTACGCGACTTGCTGAAGTACGCCGAGAGACGCCTGAGGAAATGTCGAAAGACGACACAATGTCCAACGGCCCGTTGACCAAGTCGCAAGACGACGTACTTTTCAGTGGAGCTTGGTCATTGGGGCTTGTTTCGTCATTCGAGCTTCGTCATTCGCCATTCATTCAAAATCAACCCGCCTTGCCGACGCGGGTCTGTTCGAGGGCCATGTCCTTGAGGCGCTTCAGGTCCAGCTTGCCGCTTCCGAGGATCGGCAACTCGGCTACCTGGAAGAAATCGCGCTCCCCCGGCAACCACAGATTGGGCAGGCCCTTCTTGCCAAGCTGGTCGCACAGTTGCGTCACACTGGTGCCGTTGAGCGGCACGTGAAGCACCACCAGGCGCTCCCCGCGCTTTTCGTCGGCAACCGCCGTGACTGCACAGATGCGTTCGCCGCCGGTGCCCAGAGCGTTCAGCTCTTCCTCGATGCGCTCCAACGGCACCATCTCGCCGCCAACCTTGGCAAAGCGCGACAGCCGGCCCGTGATCGTGATGAAGCCATCCTCGTCGAAGCGAGCAATGTCGCCGGTCACATACCAGCCGTCGCGAATGACCTGCTGGGTCAACTCGGGCTTGCCCAGGTAGCCGTCCATCACGTTGGGGCCGAAGATCAGCAGCAAGCCTTCCTGACCGGGCGGCAGCGTTGCAAACGTATCCGCATTGACGATGCGAGCAGCGATGCCCGGCAACGGCTGTCCGATCGTGCCGGGCTTGTTGCCAACCTGGCGCGTGCGATCGATCTCGCGGTCCGGCACGTTCGCCGCGGCGGCGGGCGAGAGTTCGGTGCAGCCGTAACCCTCCAGCGGCAATACGCTGAACTTCTCCAGGAATTCCTGGGCCAGCGCTTGCGGCAGCTTTTCCGCACCGCACATGAGGACACGGAGCGTCTTGAAGTCCTCCTTGTCGCAACGGCGCAGACAGAAGCGGAGGAACGTGGGCGTGGTCAGGAAGATCGTACACTTCTTGGTACGACAGATTTCGCCGATCTCCTTCGCCTGGCGCGGATCGGGATGGTAAAACGCCGACGTGCCAGTCTGCAGCGGGGCCCACAGCGTCACGGTATAGCCAAAGCTGTGAAAGAACGGCAACACGCCGAGGACGCGATCGTTGACGCGCAGGTCGATCGCCTGGATCATCGACTCGGCATTGGCAGCGACGTTCTTGTGCGTCAGCAGCACGCCCTTGGGGTCGCCGGTGCTGCCGCTGGAGAAGATGACGGTCGCGATGTCGTTCAAGCCTTCCTTGCGCGGCAACCGGAGCACCCAGCGATCGAGGATGAAGCCGGGCACGACAATGGCCGTGAGGAATGCAAGGATGCGCTCCAACTTGCCGATGCTCTGAGCGACTTCTTCCAGGTTGATGAGCTGCACATCCGGTCCCGGCTCAATCTTGACGCGGCTACTAAACCTCCGGGAGGTCAACACGTGACGGATGCCGCACTGTCGGATCGCCGACTGCACGGTTTCCGGGGAAGAGGTGTAGTTCAGGTTCACCGACGTTTTGCCCAGGAACGCCAGTGCGATGTTGGACAGCACGCCGCCGACGCTGGGTGGCAGCCAGAGCCCAACCATGCGATCCTCGCCGAGCAAGGGGCGCAGCTTTCGCGCGAAAATCATCGCGCCCGCCAGGGCCTTCCCGTAGCTCAGGATGTTCGGATTGGTCGAATCACCAACGCATGGATGAAACGGATGCCGGGCGGCGCTGCGCACGAACTGGCGATGAACGGGCCGGCGACTGGTCCGGGCTGCGGCAGCCTCGGCGGAGAGCTTTTGAATGGCCAGGCGCACTTCCGCGGCAGGCGCCGTCGGCGGTAACGGCTTGCCAAAGCCAACGCTGACGGGGTACGGCAGCTCCTGCGGAAACTTCCACAGGATCTTGCCGCCGCGATAGCTGAAAATGCTGCCCCAGACGTGATCGAGGCATACCGGCACAATCGGCACGGGGCTGCGCTTGACAATTTGCTCGAAACCGCGATGGAACGGCAGCATGAAGCCGGTCCGCGTCAACCCGCCCTCGGCAAAGATACAGACCAGGTGGCCCGCCTTGAGCGCGTCGCTCGCGGCGTGCAAGGCGCCGATGATGGCACGCGGTCCCTTCGACCCGTCGATCGGAATGACCTTCGCCCAGCGCAGCAAGTGCCGGATGCCCCACATGTGGACGTAAGGGGCCCAGATCACGAAACGGATGAAACGCCGGTGAGCTGCCAGCAGCAGCAGCCAGTCGATGTAACTGACGTGATTGCAGACCAGCAGTGCCGGGCCCGACGCGGGCACATTTTCGCGCCCGAACACGCGCAAGCGATATAGCGTGTGGGTGATGAGCCAGAGCACGGGACGGACCAGCCACAGCGAGTGCCAGGCGCCGACGTAGAAGAGAGCGAGCAGAACAATGACCAGCAGCAGGATCGCGACGAACGATTGAGACGAATCGCCCTGCCCAGCAACGAACGCGGCCCACAACGGCAGAGACGATCCCGTCACGATAGTACTTCCGCAAATACCGGGCATTCGGTCGATTCGCATGTCTCCCTAGCACTCACTAACTCCGGGAAAGGTAACCAGCGTGTGGGGGGAGCGTCAAGGCAAACTGGGAAAAATGAGTCGGCTGCGACCTGCTCGCAAGCGATGTTCGAGCTGTTGGGAACGATCGCTTTGGTGTTGCCACCCGTAAGGTTGCCCGTTATAAGCCCCGCCTTCCCGTTCGCCAGGAACTCGACGTAGGGCTTTCACATCGTTCGCACCGGCGCGCTTGCGTGCCGACACGGACGATTGGGGAGGGGGCATGCTCGCCAGACCGATTCTGAGCCGCATCCTGGACAATGACGCAGTAACGCGTGGCCTTGCCGATCCGGAAGCCCGCATTCTGATCGAATGGCTGGTCGAACGAGCCGAGCGGATCGCCGACGTCCGCGACGTTGGCGGGTCGACGGAGCGCAAGGTGGAAGTCCTTTGCCGACGCGGCCGTGCCCTGGGGCGATTCGTTCACCTGTGGTGCCACCAGGATGAGCGGGGAGCCGCCGTGCAACTGGCAGCAGTGGAAAAGTTTGCCTTTCCCTTCCCGGAGCGCGGCGCCGATCCGTGCGAGGTGATGTCCGACATCCTCAGCTGGGAAGCCCATCGCGTCGAAGCTTAGAGCGAGCGGCAGGAAATCAACTACCCGCGGACGCCGCCGCGCGTCGGGCTCGAGGGGTATGTTTCCTTTTGCCGCTCGCTTATATAAGTGGTTTCTCGCCACCCGTCGTCACGATTCCTACTTCTTTCCCCGATGGTGTCCCTTCCCCGAGCGCGCCGCACCGTGCTTGTCGACAGTGTTTCAATCCGATTCCATCATCGAACAAATTGGTGAGTGGGCCTGTAGTATAGTATATCTAAGGGTATCGCACCTTCCTGCGCGAGGGTTGGGCATGCGCGCTCTCCGTCACAAGCCCGCCCCTCGCGCGTACTGGTCGTGTGATATTTCTTCGCGGGCTCGACGCGGGGGCTGCCTTGGCCTCATCGGTGTGCGGCCGACAGGTTCCTCCTGTGCTTCCGCGGCTGCCCGGGGTTCCTCTCTCAGCGAGGTGATCGGTGAGCACGGGTTCCGATCCGCACGCGTCTCAGGTGTCCGAGCAAACCATTGAGCAGATCCGGCGCCAGATCAACCGGCTCTTTGAAGAGGTCAGCCACCTCTGCGAGCAGGACCTCAAGCCGGCCAACTTCTATGCGGAGTTCCTACAGCGCGTTCTCACCGGCATCGCCGCTCCGGCGGGCGCCGTCTGGCTGCGCACCACGCAGGGCAACCTTCAGCTTCAATACCAGATCAACATGCGGCAGCTCGGCCTGGAGAATGACGAGCCTGGCCGGCAAGGACATGATGAGCTGCTCCGCCAGGCCATCCAGACCGCCAAGCCCGCGATCGTGCCACCGCACAGCGGCAATGGTACTGGCGAGCCAGGGCAACCCGCCCCCTCCAACCCGACGGCGTTTACGGTCCTGATGGCGCCAATCGTGGTGGACAAGGCTGTCGCGGGCCTTCTCGAAATCTGGCAAGATCCCCGGCACAACCCAGACGCACTGCCCGGCTTTCTTCAGTTCGTCATTCGCATGGCGAACCTGGCATCGGTCTACACGCGCAACAGTCAGCTTCGCCAGATGGTGGGGCAGCAGCAGGTCTGGACGCAGTTGGAAGCCTTTGCAAGGCAAGTACACGGCAGTTTGAACCCCACCGAAGTCTCCTACATCGTCGCCAACGAGGGCCGGCGTCTCATTGAATGCGACCGCGTGAGCGTTGCCATTCGCCTGGCGCAGAAGAACCACATCGAGGCCATCAGCGGCGCTGACGTCGTGGAGAAGCGGTCCAACCTCGTACAGCTCATGCGCAAGCTGGCGGACGAAATTGTCAACTGGGGCGAGCGGCTGGTCTACACCGGCACCAAGGACGACAGCCTGCCTCCGGCCGTCGTGTCCGCCCTCGATGCTTACCTGGCCGAGAGCTCGAGCAAGCTGCTGGTCGTGCTGCCCTTGAAGGACGAGCGCGAGAGCGAAGGCAAGCGGCCGGCGCGCGCCACGATCCTGATCGAATCCTTCGATCCGCCGCCGGGCGTCGATCAGATGATCGCCCGGCTGGAAGTGGTCGGCCGGCACGCAACCAGCGCGCTTTACAATTCGGTCGAGCACAAGCGCATTCCGTTTCGGTGGATCTGGATGCCGCTGGCAAAAGTTCAGGAGGGCCTGGGCGGCAAGACGCGCGCCATCATGGCCGGCGTCGGCGTCGGCCTGGTGCTGGCGATCCTGATCCTGATCTTCGTTCCGTATCCGCTCAAGATGGACGCCAAGGGCCAGCTGCTGCCGGTCGAACGGCGGCAACTCTATTCGATCGTCGAAGGCCAGGTTGCCGGCTTTGCCAGCGGGCTGCAGCCAGGCAGCCAGGTATATGAAGGACAGCCGCTCATCCTGATGCACGACGTCAAACTCGAAATGAAGCTGCGAGACTTGCGCAGTGAAATCGAAGGCGCGGAGAAAGAAGTCCGTGCCCTGGGCTTGCAGTACAACGAGGCGCAAAACCTGGGCGACAAGATCAAGATCAGCTCCGAGAAGGAGCAGAAGCAAGCGCTGGCCAACCGGAAACGCGAAGAGCTGGAAGCCATGTACGACCGCACCAACGCGGATCGCAACCGCGTCGGCTTTTTCTGGGTGAAGTCGCCGCTCAACGGCACCGTGCTCAGCGCTGATTTCCGCGAGCAGCTCACCAACCGCTACGTCAAGGCGTCGGAGCAGCTTCTGCGTGTCGGCGACAAGGACCAGGCCTGGGAAATCGAGCTGAAGATCCCGCAGAAGCACATCGGCCAGGTGCTGCAGGCTTACAAGGACCCGGCCAACCCCGATGAAGAGCTGGACGTGGATTTGCTGCTCCTGAGCGAGCCGACACAGACGTACAAGGGCAAGCTGGCCCGCGGCAAGATCGCCGGCGAGGCCAATCCCAACCGCGACGACAACAACGAATCGGAGCCCGTGGTCCTGGCCTGGGTCCGCATCGACGGCCCCGGTATTCCCGAGGCGGACCAGTTGCCGCGCAAGCTGCTGCTGACCGGCACCGAGGTCCACAGCAAGATCCGCTGCGGCAACCACCGCATGGGCTACTCGCTCTTTTACGGCGTGTGGGAGTTCCTCTACGAAAAAGTGGTGTTCTGGTTCTAAGCGCCTGCTCGCCGAAAGCCATTAACTTGGCGAGCGGCAGCATGAAATTTCCCTGTGGCACGGACATTTCTGTCCGTGCGATCGGTGGGTTGCACGGACAGAAATGTCCGTGCCACCGAGATCTCGCTTGAGTTAATGGCATTCGCCTTCTGGCCCTTTACTGACGGAGTATTCGCCATGTTGCGCTCCTTCTTCACCTGTGTGCCGATGGCGCTGATGCTTTTCGCCCTCACCGCGTGCGACGGCGGTGCTGCGGGGCGTGCTTCGCAGGGTGCGATTCCAGGCGCTTCCCCTTCCGGTCCGGGACCGTTGTACGCCCAGGTCGATCCAGGCAAGATCGAGCCTGCTCCCATTCGCACCGGCGTGGCAGCCGCACCAATCGTCGTGCCGGAATGCCGCCTCGTCACCATCGACCGTCAGGAAGTGCCGAGTCAGCGCAACAGCGTCGTCATGCGAATTCTGGTCAAGGAAGGCGATATTGTTCAACCGAAGCAGATGCTTGCGCAGCTCGACGACCGCGTTGCCGCGGCCGATCTGCAAATCAAGAAGGCGAAGATCACTGCCAGCGAAGCGGACTTGAAGGCCAGTCAAGAGACTCACAAGGAAGCGGTCCAGCGGGAGAAGACCGCCAAGCAGCTCTTCCAGCAGGGCAAGGCCATTTCCTATGAAGAAGTCCGCGGGGCCGAGCTGGCCGTTACCAAGTATTACCAGGAGTCGATCAGCAAGAAGGAAGCGGTACGTCTCTCCAATGAGGAGAGCAAGCAGTCGGAAGTGCTCCTGGAGATGCACCAGATCAAGAGCACGATCGCCGGCAAGGTCAAAAGAATCTACAAGGAGCCCGGTGAGGCGGTCAAGGAGCTGGAGCCCCTCTTCCAGATCCAGAATTACGACAACCTGCGCGTCGAGGGGCAAGTCGACGTGCAGTACCTTCGCGCGTTCAAGGAAGGCATGGAAGTGCTGATCGAGCCGTCCAATCTCGAGAGCCCGCTGCAGAAGCTCGACGGCCACCTGCACGACGTCACCGGCATTGCCGTCACCAATGACGCGAAGAACCCCGTCATCGTCTCGTGCAGCGAGGACGGCACGGTGCGCGTCTGGGACCGTGCCCGGGGCTGCGAGAAGCAGGTGCTCAAGCACGGCGTTCCGGTGCGGGCCATTGCTTGCACGCCGCGCGGAGTCGCCGAGAATTTGTGTCTTTCGGGCGCGCTCGATGGAAAGGGCCGGCTCTGGGACCTGAACAGCACCAGCGATCAGCCCGCGCGCGAGTTGCGCGGCCAGCATCGCGGCGCCATCACCTGCGTTGCTTTCACGCCCGACGGTAAGGCGTGCGCGACGGGCGGTGAGGATCGAGAGATTCGCCTCTGGGACGTCGGCTCCGGCGAGCTGCGCTACACCTTCCCCGCCGGGCACAAGGGAGCGGTGACGTCGATTCAGTTCACGCCGCAGGGGCAGCTGGTCAGCGTCGGCCGCGACAACACCCTTCGTGTGTGGACCGTCAGCGGCGACAGCGCCAAGCTGGAGACGACCATCGACCGCCGTTCCGGCGACGTGGCGTCCCTGGGCGTCAGTCCTGATGGAAAGCGCGTGCTGTTCGACCAGGGCAAGTCGCTTCGCATTCTCGGCCTGCCGCGCGGGCTGACCGAATCGGTGTTGCAGAATGCATCGGGCACGGCCAACTTCACCAATTTCGCGCTGTTCGCGCCCGATGCACAGACCATCCTTACCGCCAGTTCCGCCGAGGGACGCGTGCAGCTCTGGCACGCGCCCACCAGCACGCACCGCGGTCACGAAATCTGCCAATTCGTGTCCAGCGATCGTGCCCCCGCCACTTGCGCGGCCTTCGGTCCGGATGGTTCGTTCGTCGTCACCGGCACGCGCGACAAGCAAGTGCTGGTCTGGCAGGTGCCGGATGCCAAGGAGATCGATGCCCGCTTCACTGCCAAGGTCGTCTGGGTCGATCGGTCGCTGGAATCGAGCAGCGCACGGCAATTCCGAGTGTGGGCCGAGTTGCCCAACAAGGACGGCCGCTTCCTCCCCGGTTCGACCGTGACCATGGTGGCCCAACCGACGAAGTAACGAGAGCCTGAGGCCATTTCCGGTGGCACGGACATTTCTGTCCGTGCCACCGGAAATGGCATGTGAGGATCGGCGCGAAGTAGTCCTCGAGCGCAAGACGAGAAGTGTTCATGGAAGCCACGGTTCCCGCCACTGACCTGGAACGTCGGAAGCAAGTGCGTCTGCGCCTGCGCCCGGACCTCGACATTGCCCCGCATCGCTACGAGGGACGCACGTACTACATCGTCAAGGACCCGGTCAGCTTGCGCTATTACCGGTTCAAGGAGCAGGAGCACTTTCTCATCCGGCTCATGGACGGCACGCATACGCTCGACGATGCCCAGAAGCACTTCGAACGCCGCTTCCGTCCCGAACGTCTGACGCTGGAAGACCTGGAAGGTTTCGCCCAGCAGTTGCTCACCGTCGGACTGGCGCATAACGAGTCGCCCCAAGCGGGCAAGCAGCTCTTCGACCGCCGCAAGAAGCGGCTCCGTCGCGAGTGGCTCGCCACGCTGACGAACATCCTCTACATCAAGATCCCCATCTTCGATCCGGACAAGCTGCTGATCCGGATGCTGAACAAAGGGCTGTTCCCGTCGTTCATGCGCCTGCCGATCTTCATCGTCTTCGCGGTCTGGACCGCGCTCTGCATCGGCGGGTCGATCCTGTCGCCGTTTGTCATGGCGGCCGACCAACTCGGCCTGTTCGGCGCCAGCACGCCGCCGTGGGTGCAGCTCTTCGCCGTCGGCAACGTCTTCCCGATGTGGGTCGCGTGGATTGCCCTGTACTTCCTCTACCGACTGAGTAAGGACCTCAGATTCATATTCACTAGCTGGTTCTTTGCGCTCAGTGTCGGCGTGATGCTGGCGGCAGTCGGTCTGGTGCTGACGCACTTCGGGAAGTTCCGCGACATGTTGCCGAACTATCACCAGTTCTTCAGCATGGGCACGGTGCTCAACCTCTGGATCGCGCTCGGCGTGGTGAAGGTGATCCACGAGTTTGGCCACGGCCTCAGCTGCAAGGCGTTCGGCGGCGAAGTGCACGAGATGGGAGCACTATTCCTCTGCCTGTCGCCCTGTCTGTATTGCAACGTGTCGGATGCGTGGACGATGCCGAACAAGTGGCAGCGCATCATCATCAGCTTTGCGGGCATCTACGTGGAATTGATCATTGCGGCGATCGCCACGTTCATCTGGTGGAATACGCCCAGCCATCCGTTCGTCAACAACCTCAGTCTCAGCCTGATGGTGGTGTGCAGCGTCAGCACCGTCGTCTTCAATGGCAACCCCTTGATGCGCTACGATGGCTACTACATCCTGGCGGATTGGCTGGAGATCCCGAACCTGCGCGACCGCTGCAACCGCTACTTGCAAAAGCTGGTGATGGAGCACTGCCTGGGCATCGAGGTGCCGCGCGAGCAGTACATGGCGTTGTGGCGGCGCTGGCTGTTCGTCGTCTACGCCGTGATCAGTTACGTCTATCGCTGGGTGGTGACGTTCAGCATCCTCTTCTTCCTTTACAAGTTCCTGGAGCCGTACAAGCTCGGCGCCATCAGCGCCTTGATGGCCATCGCGGCGGCGGCGTCCATGGTCGGCTGGCCCCTGTGGCGGCTGCTCTCCAATCTCAACAAGCGCGGGAGGTTCCCGGACATGAAGCAGTGGCGCGTGGCGGTCAGCGTCAGCGTCCTGGTGCTGATCGCGATCGGCTTCTTCGTCATCCCGCTGCCGGTCAGCCGGATTCGCCAGACGGGAGTCGTCCAGTTCCAGCCGGAGGCGGTCGAGAAGCTCTACGTGCCCAATCCCGGCGGCATCCTGGAGAAGCTCTACGTGCGCAACGGCGACTTCGTCCAGGAAAACCAGGAGCTGGCACGCTTTCAGAACCAGGAACTCGAAAATCAACTGGGCGAGGCGCGCACGCAGCACGAGCTGGCGGGCGTGAAGGTCAAATCGTTCCAGGACCAGGCCAACCGGAGCACCGATCCCATCGAGAAGTCCCGCCTGGACGGCGACAAGGTCAAGGCGGAGTCCGACCGCGAGTTCTATCAGCAGAAGGTAAGCACGATCGACAAGTTGATCAAGGAACTGGTATTGAAGGCGCCGCGCTCGGGCATCATCTTGGGCGCTCCCAAGGTCGATGAAGAAGGCAAGTACTGGGACAAGGACCAGGAAATGCCCTTCTGTAGCATCGGCGAGCCGGGCCGCCTGCGCGTGCTCGTTCCCGTGGTGCCATCGGATTATCGGCTCATGAAAGACGACCTGGCGCACGGTCCGGACCTGGCGGTGACCGTTCGCATTCACGGTCGCGATTCCGGGACCTGGCAAGGGAAAATCAGTCAGCTGCCGGAATCGGAAGCGAAGGAAGTCCCCGGCGCCCTCACCAACAAGCACGGCGGTCCACTGGCGATCAAGCCGACGGCGAACCCCAACGCCTTCGTGCCCCAGAGCCAGCAGTATCTCGTCGGCATCGACCTGATGAATCCCGATGCAGCCATGTGCGCGGGGACCATTGCCCAGGTGAAGGTCCATTGCCGCTGGCGTACCGGGGCGTGGTGGGTGTGGCGAACGATCTCGTCCACATTCGATCTGGGGCTGATTTAGAACGATAAGCAAACCACGGATTTTCACGGATTACACGGGTAGCCAAGAGCAGTAAACTCTTCGGTCCCGCTCTGCTCAAACGATCGGGTGTGCCGGGAGAGTGGACATCCTGGTCTTCTTATCCGTGTTATCGGTGAAATCCGTGGTTCGTTTTGCAGCGGCGAGCTTGTTCACTGCTTTTCCTTTCGAATCTCTTCCAACGCCGCACGCAGGCGTTCGACCAGTTGCGGCGGCATCGGCGCACAGGGCAGTTGCCGGGTCAACTTGATCGTGATCTGGTAGCTCTCGAAGTACGCCACACACGGCGGACACTTGCCGAGGTGTTGCTTGATTCGCTCGCGCTGTTCCTCCGGCAACTCGTCGGAGACGAAGTCGATGAGGAGTTCGCATAGCTCACGACAGGTGATCATGCCGACACCTCCTCGAAATGCGGCGCCAGGGCATCGCGCATCAGAAGTCGGGCGCGGTGCAGCCGGCTCTTCACGGCGGCAAGACTCAGATCGAGCATCTCTCCAATCTCGGCATTGGGCAGGCCTTCGACATCGGCGAGCACGTAGACGTCGCGATAGGTTTCCGGCAGCGTGGCAATCGCGTCTTCGATCAGATGTTGCGTCTCGCGGTCCAGCACCTGCTCTTCGGGCGGGGCCGACCAGCGCCGGACCGGCATCAAGTGATGGCCGTCCGCCTGGAAATCCTCCAGCGGGTCCGAAATGCGGTGCTCGTCCTGGGTCGCCCGCTTCCGTCGGTGAGCCAGCGCCGTATTGACGGTGACGCGGTGCAGCCACGTCGGAAACGCGGATTCGCCGCGAAAGGAATCCAGCTTGCGCAGTACTTGCAAAAGGACGTCCTGCGTGACATCTTCCGCATCGGCATCATTGCCCAGCATGCGACGCGCCAGGTTGTAGATGCGCGGCGCGTAGTCCTGGAACAGCTGGTCGGGCGTCGGGGCCCTGTGCGGCGCGGTTCGAGTGGGTTCGTCCATAAGCCTCCCCTGGTGATCGTACTTGCCGGACCGCCTGTCGTTAGGATAGGGGTTCCTATGATGACGGGACAAGAGAAGTCTGATTCTCGCCCGGAACTATCGCGGGGCTGGACACCTTATGGACCTGCCGAATTACAATGACATCGTGGCCGCGGCGCCCGTGGTCCATCGCCACGTGCGGCCCACGCCGCTGTACGAATGGCCGGCCCTGTCGCAGCAGCTGGGTTGTCGCTACTTCCTCAAGCACGAAAATCACACGCCGACCACCGCTTTCAAGGTCCGCGGCGGCATTTACCTGGTCTCGCGTTTGCCGGAGGAGCAGAAGAAACGCGGCATCATTGCCTGCACGACCGGCAACCACGGCCAGTCGCTCGCCTTTGCGTCCCGACTGTTTGGCGTCCGCTGCGTCCTTGTGGTGCCGGCGAACAACAATCCCGATAAGAACGCCGCGATGCGTGCCCTTGGCGCCGAGTTGATCGAGCATGGCCGAGACTACGACGAGGCCCGCGAACACTGCGAGACGCTTCGTCAGTCGGCGGGACTGCGCTACGTCCATAGCGCCAACGAACCGGACCTGATCGCCGGCGTCGGCACCTACGCACTGGAGATTTTCGACGAACTGCCGACCCCGGATGTGATCCTGGCCCCGGTCGGCCTGGGCAGCGGCATTTGCGGCACGGCATTGGTCGCCGCGACGCGTCGGCCGGAAACGCGGGTGATTGGAGTGCAGTCCGAGCAGGCTCCGGCCGTGACTTTGTCCTGGCGAGCGGGCAAAATGGTCGAGACCGAGTCGCCGCGCACGTTCGCGGAGGGCGTGGCCACGCGTGTGCCCGCGGAAATGACGCTGGAAATCATGCGGCGGCACGTCCACGATATGGTGCTGGTCGGCGACGATGCCTTGCGCGAGACCATCCGGCTGCTGCTGCGCGTGACGCACAACCTGGCCGAAGGCGCCGGCGCGGCGGCGACGGCAGCGGCCCTGGCCATGCGCGATCAGCTCCACGGCAAGGCCGTCGTCGGCGTCCTGTCCGGCGGCAACCTCGATCTTCGCGAACTGGGCAAGGTCCTGCATGAAACCAGCTGACACGGAAGCCACGGTGCGGGCCGTACTCTTCGACTTCGACGGCACCCTGGCGGACAGTTATCCGGGGATCACCGCGAGCGTCAACCACGTGCGCGCCTCCTACGGCTTGCCGCCGTTGTCGGAAGCGGCGGTTCGCCCGCACGTGGGGCGCGGTCCGCGCGATCTGCTGGCGCACACGGTGCCGGGCAGCGATCCGGTCCGCGACGTGGAGGTCTATCGGGCCCATTACGTCACGGCCATGAACGCCGGCACGCACCTGATGCCGGGCGCTGCCGAGTCTCTGGCCGCATTGAAGACCGCGGGGCTGCTGCTGGGGGTGTGCAGCAACAAACCGCGCCGCTTCACGATAAAATTGGTCGAACATCTGGGCATGCAGTCGCGTTTTGACGTTGTGGTCGGTCCCGAAGAAGTACCTCGCCCCAAGCCGGCGCCGGACATGTTGACGCTGGCACTGCGTCAGTTGTCGGTCGCCGCCGAGGATGCCCTGTATGTCGGGGACATGACCGTGGATGTGGAGACGGCCCGCGGCGCGGGAGTGCGCGTCTGGGTCGTTCCCACGGGCTCGAACGATCGCTCCACCCTGGAGGCGGCCCAGCCGGATCGCCTGCTGAACAGCCTCCAGGAACTGCCGGCCCTCTTGACGCGCCGGGCTTTCCCTTGACACTTTCGCCGCTGCGCCGTTACCGTTACGGAAATGAGCGAATCTGCTCCGTTCTGACCGCACGACCCAGGGCTTGCGCCTTTGGGCGGGGAGTGCAGCACCGTGCCTCGGCTGATCGTCATCAAAGGCGCTGATGAAGGCAAGCAATTCGAGCTGGGCAGCGATGTGCTTGCCGCCGGCCGCGACAAGAGCAATCCCATCGTCCTGCACGACACGGAAGTCTCGCGCCGCCATGCGGAGTTCCACCCCATCGATGGCGGCGGCTACCGCGTGATGGACGTCGGCAGCGCCAACGGCACCTTCGTCAACAATCTGCTGCAGAAGGAAGCCGTCCTGCAGTCCGGCGATCACATTCAGATCGGCCAGTCCATTCTCGTCTTCACGTCCGGCAAACAGACGCTCCAGGCCAATAGCGACCTCGCCGACCGCATCAGCATGATCACGCGCCACGACGTGGAGCTGTCGTCCGCGATCGTCAAGACGATTGGTGAAACCGAGGGCAGCCGCATCCTCGCCCGTCCGGAGCAGGCGAGCACGCCCTGGCTCAAGACGGCTCTGGCCAACCTCGGCATCATGTACGAGACCATCCAGGCGGTCAGCCACATCCTCGACCTCGACCAGCTGCTCGAACGGATCATGGAGCTGATCTTCAAATCCATCGACGCGGACCGCGGCTGCATCATGCTCCGCAACACCGAGACCGCGCAGTTCGAGCCGAAGGTCGTGCGCTGGCGGCAGCAAGTCGATCAGGCCGAGAAGCTCGCCATCAGCCGCACGATCATGGACTACGTCCTGAAAGAAAAGCAGGGCGTGCTGGTCAGCGACGCGTCGCAGGACCAGCGCTTCAATACCGGGGCAAGCATTGTCCGCTTCGGCATCCGCGAGGTGATCTGCGTGCCGATGAAGGGGCGCCATGAAACGCTCGGCGTCCTCTATCTCGATACGCAGAGTAACGCGCGCGACCTGATTCAGCGCTCGGTCACCAGCCGATTCACCGGCGATCACCTGTCGCTGGCCGTGGCCCTCTCCCACTTGTCGGCACTGACGATCGAGGAAACGCGCTATCACAACGCGATGCTTCAGGCCGAGCGCCTGGCCGCCATTGGCCAGACCATCGCGGCACTGTCCCATCACATCAAGAACGTATTGCAGGGACTGCGGCACGGTCGCGACATCCTCAAGATGGGCATCGATGAGAAGGACGACACACTGCTCAACCAAGGCTGGAAGATGGTCGAGAAGGGCCAGGCCAAGATCAACGATCTGGTCATGGACATGCTCAGCTATTCGAAGGAGCGAGAACCGGCTGTCGAGAGCACCGATTTGAACCAGCTCGCCGGCGAGATCGTGGAGATGATGAAGGGGCGGGCCAAGGAGCTCAACGCCAAGCTGGAAGCGCGATTGGAGGCGACGCTGCCCAAGGTCCAGGTCGATCCTGAGGGCATCCATCGCGCCCTGCTCAATATTGTGACGAACGCCCTGGATGCGGTGGAGGATCGCCCCAACGCGCAGGTGGTGGTGACCACGGGGCTGGAAAGCGACAATCAGTGGGCGAATATTTCCGTGCTGGACAACGGCGTGGGCATTCCCCCCAACCGGCTGACGGAAATGTTCAAGCCCTTTGTCAGCACCAAGGGCTCGCGCGGCACCGGCCTGGGGTTGGCGGTCAGCCGCAAGATCCTGCGCGAGCACGGCGGCGACATCCTGGTGAAAAGCACGCCCGGCAAAGGTACCCGGATGATCCTGCGCCTGCCCATGAAGAGCCCACTCCTCCAGGACAGCGTTGGTCAGACCGGCGAACGCGCTGCGATCCGCCCGACCGAGCCGCCACGCAGCTAGAAGGCGGAACAATTCCCCTGCTCGTTACCGGGCTCTGAGCCCGGTAACGAGAACAAGCAGCGGACAGCATCTTCCAACAGACACCGAATCGCCGCTTGTCCCTGTCACACGCGCTGCCTTAAATGAAAGAGAGGGCACATTGCCGCGGACGAGGAGATTGCGCGAACATGGGCAGTACATCCTTCGCGACTCGATGGAACCTGGACGCCATCGAGGACGCATACCAGCGCTGGCGCCAGGACCCTCGTTCCGTCGACGAGAGCTGGCGCTCGTTTTTTGAGGGATTCGAACTGGGCGCTGGCCGTGCTGAGTCGAGCCTGGACACCCGCCGTCAAATCGGGGTGATTCGCCTGATCGATGCCTACCGTGATCTGGGGCATTTCCTGGCCCATCTCGATCCACTCAGCGACCCACGAACGTCCTACCCGTTACTGGAATTGTCCGAGTTCGGACTCAGTGAGGCCGACCTCGAT
Organism: Gemmataceae bacterium; assembly: GCA_019752375.1. GTDB lineage: Bacteria > Planctomycetota > Planctomycetia > Gemmatales > Gemmataceae > JAIEMG01. The sequence goes on from JAIEMG010000295.1 coordinate 17,819, forward strand.
CGCTCGTTTGACACGAGCACCTTCCTCGGCTTGCCGCGTGCGACGCTGCGCGAATTGATCGCGGCCCTGCGCGAGACCTATTGCCGGCACATCGGCGTCGAGTACATGCACATCCAGGACACGCGCATCCGCCGCTGGCTCCAGGAGCGCATGGAGCCGCGCCGCAACCGGCCCGAGCTCGCCCGCCGGCAGAGGCTGCGCGTCCTCATGAACCTGCACTTTGCCGAGCTGTTCGAACGCTTTCTCCACACCCGCTACGTCGGCCAGAAGCGCTTCTCCCTGGAAGGCGCGGAGACCCTCCTGCCGATCCTGGATGCGATCGTGGAGAAGGCCGCGGACTCGGGAGTCGAGGAATTGGTACTCGGCATGGCGCATCGTGGCCGGCTCAACATCCTGGCGAACGTCCTGGGCAAGCCGTACGAGGAGATCTTCGCGGAATTCGAGGACAACTTCCTGACCGAATCGATGGACGGTGACGGCGACGTCAAGTATCACCTCGGCTTCTCCAGCGATCGCGTCTCGGCGAAGGGCAAGCCAATTCACCTGTCGGTCACGCCCAACCCGAGCCATCTGGAGGCGGTCGATCCGGTGGTGGAAGGCCGTACGCGGGCGAAGCAACAACTCTTTGGCGACACCGAGCGCAAGCGCGGCATTCCGCTGTTGATTCACGGCGACGCGGCGTTCGCGGGCCAGGGGCTGGTGGCCGAGACGCTGAACCTGGCCCAGGTGGACGGCTACACCACGGGCGGGACGCTGCACGTCATCATCAACAACCAGATCGGTTTCACGACCTCGCCCAACGACGCCCGCTCCACCACCTACTGCACCGACATTGCCAAGATGCTGCAGGTGCCGATCTTTCACGTCAACGCGGAAGACCCGGAGGCGGCTGTCTTTGTCGCCGAACTGGCCCTGGAATTTCGGCAAGCGTTCAACAAGGACGTGTGCATCGACATGTATTGCTACCGGCGCCACGGCCACAACGAAGGCGACGAGCCGTCTTTCACCCAACCCCTCATGTACCGCAAAATTGCTGAACGGCCGGCACTCGGAGAGGTCTACACGGAACAGCTCATCATGCAGGGCGTCCTGACGACCGAAGAGGCCGAGGCGATCGATGCGGAATTCCAGAACAAGCTGCAATCGGCCCAGACAGAGGTCAAGGCCCATCAACGTCGTCGCGACGTGCGCAGCTTCGGCGCCCGCTGGTCGGGCCTGCAGCCGCGCTATTCGCATGCGCAAGTCCAGACAGCGGTGCCCAACGAATCGCTCAATAAAATCACCGAAGCACTGACCCGCGTGCCCGAGGACTTCACGCTCAACCCCAAGATTGCCAGGTTGCTTGAAATTCGCCGCAAACAGATGGAGAAGCGCGAACCAATCGACTGGGCATTCGCGGAAGCCCTCGCGTTTGGATCGTTATTGCTGGAAGGCACCGCGATTCGCCTCAGCGGCCAGGACACTCGGCGCGGTACGTTCAGCCAGCGACATGCGGTGCTGTTCGACGCTCGCACCGGCGACCGCTATCTGCCACTGAGCTCACTGGCCTCGGGAAGGACCGTTATCAACGTCTATGACAGCGTGCTGGCGGAAACGGCGGTGCTCGGTTTCGAGTTCGGCTACTCTCTGGACGATCCCCAGACTCTGGTCCTGTGGGAGGCTCAGTTCGGGGACTTTGCCAACGGCGCGCAGGTCATCATCGACCAGTTCATCGCATGCAGCGAGTCGAAATGGCAGCGTTCCAGCGGCCTGGTCATGCTGTTGCCGCACGGCTACGAGGGGCAAGGTCCGGAGCATTCCAGCGCTCGGCTCGAACGCTTTCTGCAACTGTTTGCCGACGACAACATGCAGGTGGCCAACCTGACAACGCCGGCGCAGTACTTCCACGTGCTCCGCCGACAGATGCGGCGCAACTTCCGCAAGCCGCTCATCCTCATGACGCCCAAGAGCCTGCTCAGGCATCCGGCCGCCGTCTCGCCCGTCGATGACTTCGCCAAGGGCAGATTCCACGATGTGATCGACGACGAGAACGCCGACGTCAAGCGCACGCGCCGCGTACTGCTCTGTAGCGGCAAGGTCTATTACGACCTGCGCGAACGGCAGGCGGCGGAGCAAATCGACGACGTGGCCATCGTCCGTGTGGAGCAACTGGCGCCTTTCCCCGAAGAATCGCTGCGGCAAACGCTCACCCGGTACCGCGCCGCCAAGGAATGGGCTTGGGTACAGGAAGAGTCGCAGAACATGGGCGGCTGGACGTTCTCGAAACCGCGCTTGCGTGAACTGGGATATGACGTCGCCTACGTCGGCCGCGACGCCAGCGCCAGCCCGGCCACGGGATCGCACGTGATCCACAAGCGCGAACAGAAGGAACTCGTCGAAGCGGCCCTGCGCGGCAGCGTTCCTCACCTGGTGCGTGCCTTCGCCACCGGCAAACCGCGCTCGGTGGACGAGAAGAAGACGCCAGCAACCAGCCCGGCCCGCTGAGCCGTCCAAGCATAAGCCCGTGGGCTGAGTAGGACGGATTTCCAATCCGTCCGGGAAATGCGGACGGATTGGAAATCCGTCCTACGAGCTGGTTCCGGGATGAATCTTGATCGTTCGCAAGGTTAGGGAGGAAACGGAAGCGATGCCCACGGACGTCAAGGTGCCGACCATTGGTGAATCGATCACCGAGGGAACGCTGGCGCGCTGGATCAAGAAGGACGGCGACTCGGTGCGCGCCGACGAGCCATTGTTCGAGTTGGAGACCGAGAAGGCGACGACCGAAATTCCTTCTCCTGCCAGCGGCACCCTGCGCACCGCGGTGGCTGAAGGTGACACGGTCAAGATCGGCGCGGTCGTCGGGCGCATTGAAGCAAGCGCCGACGGGCCCGCGAAGGATGGCTCGACCACAGCGAAGGGCCAAGCCGCCGCGCAGGTCCCAAAACGGGCAGAGGCCGCAGCGACGGCGCCGAGTTCAAAAGATGCGGTCGCCCCGCCATCCGCGGTTGCCGAACCTGCGCCGCTCTCGCCCGCTGCCCGCCGACTGGCAGCCGAATCGGGCGTGGATCTCGCGGCCGTCAAGGGATCCGGACGCGACGGACGCATCATCAAGGAAGACGTGCAACGATTGGTAGAGGTCAAGGAGAGTCCCGCGCAGCCCGTCCCGGAAGCGAAGCCAGCCACCGTGCCCCGGGAGTCTCGGCAGCGGATGAGCGCCATCCGGCAGCGGATTGCCGAACGGCTCGTGGCATCGCAGCGGACGACTGCGACGCTGACCACGTTCAACGAAGCCGATATGGCTGCCGTCAATGGGTTGCGCGATCGCTACAAAGAGCGCTTTCAAGAAAAGCACGGCACTCGCCTGGGCCTGACCGGCTTCTTCGTCAAGGCCGTCGTCGAGGCCCTCCGAGCTTTCCCCATCGTTCATTCGCGCATGGACGGCGCGGACATCGTGACCCCGCAATCCTACGACATCGGCATGGCCGTCAACACCGAACGCGGATTGATGGTGCCCGTCGTGCGCGATGCCGACCGCCTCGGCTTCGCCCAGATCGAGAAGACCATCGCCGCACTGGCGCAGAAGGCGCGCGACGGCAAGATTGCACTGACCGATCTCCAGGGCGGCAACTTTACGATCACCAACGGCGGCGTGTTCGGCTCGTTGCTGTCCACGCCAATCCTAAACCCGCCCCAGAGCGCCATCCTCGGCTTGCACACGATTCAGAAGCGGCCCGTCGTGGTCAACGACCAGATTGTGATCCGGCCGATGATGTATATCGCTCTTTCGTACGATCATCGCCTGATCGATGGCCGGGAAGCGGTGCAGTTTCTCGTTCGCGTCAAGGAGTGCATCGAGAACCCCGAGCGGCTGCTGCTCGAGGTCTAAGAACTCATCGAAGATTGAATTCGTGGGACGGATTTCCAATCCGTCCGACAAACACGGACGGATTGGAAATCCGTCCTACGAAACCTACGATCTTGTTCTTGGATGAGGTCTATACTTCGCGCGGTAGAGAATGGTTGTGTTTGGTGGGCCAGACACTCTTGTCTGGCCGGCCAGACAAGAGTGTCTGGCCCACCTTGCCAGGTATCAAATTGGCCCGCCTGCAGTAGACCGAGCGTCTCGCAGGTTGGTGGCCCGACCGGATGTGGGGCACGTTTGCAACGTGCCTTTGTTCTGGCACGTTTCTAACGTGCCCATGAGGAAGCCAATGCCCGACCGCTTTGACTTGGTGGTGCTCGGCGCCGGACCCGGCGGTTACGTTGCTGCCATCCGAGCCGCACAGCTCGGCATGAAGGTAGCCACGATCGATAGTCGCGCCACGCTCGGCGGCACGTGCCTCAACGTCGGCTGCATTCCCAGCAAGGCCCTCCTCGATTCCAGTGAACTGATGGTCCTGGCTCGCTCCGAGTTGTCCAGGCACGGCATCGGCGTTCAGAACGTCACGCTCGACCTGGCCGCGATGATGGCGCGGAAGGACAGGGTCGTCAAAGGACTGGTGGACGGCATCGCCCACTTGTTCAAGAAGCACCGCATCAGCCATTTCCAGGGCACCGGACGGTTGACCGGCCAAGGACGGGTCACCGTGACCGGTTCAGATGGCAAATCCACCACCCTCGAAGGCGCCGCGCTCCTGCTCGCCACCGGCAGCGATCCGGCAGCGCTGCCGACGTTGCCCTTCGACGGCACCCACATCGTCGGCTCGACCGAGGCCCTGTCCTTCGATCGCGTGCCGGCCCACCTGATCGTCGTCGGCGCCGGCTACATCGGCCTGGAGCTTGGCTCGGTCTGGGCGCGGCTGGGCGCCAAGGTCACCGTACTCGAATTTCTGCCGCGGATCCTTGGTCCCACGGATGCCGAGATCGCGGCCCTGGTGCAAAAGTCGCTGACGAAGCAAGGACTCACCTTTCACCTGGACACCGAGGTCCTTGACGCCAAGCTCCAGGGAGGCCAGGTGCTTGTCCGGGCACAAAGCCAGGGAAAAGAGGCCTCGTTCCATGGCGATCGCGTACTGGTTGCGGTCGGTCGGCGGCCGCGCACCGCGGGGCTAGGACTGGAGGAAGCGGGCGTTGTACTCACGGACCGTGGCGGGTTCGTCAAGGTGAACGAGACGTTTCAGACCAGTGCGGCAGGCGTTTACGCCATCGGCGATCTGATCGGCAATCCGATGCTGGCCCACAAGGCGATGGAAGAGGGCGTTGCCTTCGCGGAGCAGCGCGCCGGTCAAGCGGTGCGCGTCAACTATGCCGCGATCCCCAGCGTCGCCTACACGTGGCCGGAAGTCTCCAGCGTCGGCCTGACCGAGGAGCAGGTCAAGGAAACCGGCAAACCGTATCGCGTCGGCAAGTTTCCCTTTGCGGCCAGCGGACGGGCACGCAGCATGGGCGAGACCGAAGGGCTGGTCAAGGTGCTGGCGGATGCCGGGACCGACCGGCTGCTGGGTGTTCACATCCTCGGTCCGCGTGCTTCGGAGCTGATTGCCGAGGCAGTGACGGCCCTCGAGTTTGCCGGCAGTGCCGAGGATGTGGCCCGCATCTGTCACGCGCATCCCACGCTTTCCGAAGCAGTCGCGGAGGCCGCCCGCGCTGCATTCGCCGGCATGCCATTGCACGCGTAGATGCAGGACAGCAGAACAGTTTACCCCTTCCGCGCCACCGCATCGCGGGCCTTGCCTTTCGGTCCAAACTCGATGGGCGGCGCTTCACGCGCGGGTCGTGAACCGACACAATTGAAGTGGAGGCACGCATGACCAAGCGAATCGCATTCCTGCTCGTTCGATCGATCCGCCATCCGCGCACGGCACTCGCCATCGCCCTCTGTACCGTGTCGCTGGCCGTCGCCGCGGCCCCGGCGGACAGTCAATCGCTGCGCGACAGCCGACTCGCCGCTCGCGCTCGCCGAGCCCTCAACGAAGACCCGGTGCTGGCGACGCTCAACGTGGGCGTGAGCGTCCGCTCCGGTGTCGCGCAGCTCTGGGGACCGGTCCCGACGCCAAGCCTGGTGCGCCGTGCGGAGGACATCGTCCGCCGCGTGCCCGGCGTCGTCGCGGTGCAGAGCGAACTCCACATCGAGGTCCGCGACGATCTCCTGAACGAGGTAGTGCAAAATCACCCGTGGCAGGCCCTGCCACCGGAGCTTCGACCGCGGCCATCCAGGCTCACCAGCCGGTGGGCGGACACGGAAGCGACG
>JAIEMG010000120.1 GCA_019752375.1 Gemmataceae bacterium
CAAAGTGGCTTGAAAAAACTATGTTGGGAAAGCAGCTGCACCCTTTTCCATTCCGCTCCCCTCCTGATCGCCCACGCTATACCGGATGCTTCCATACCCTGCAAGCACAGTTCATCAGGCCCGCATGGGTGTTGTTGCGGGTCGATCCTGGGATTTACTGCTGTTGCACCCGTTGTTATCCCGTCGCAACGCAGCAACCGTGCGTCTTCGGGAACCTTGAAGGCATCATTCAAATTGCCGCCCATCACTGTAGGGAGGGACTCGTCATGCTGGATTCGGCGGCCAGTTCTCCTCGGCTTAAACGGATGCTAGGCTTCGGACTGTACAGTCTGGTCATGCTGCCCGTCAGTTTTTTGATTCTCGCTTATGCGGGGAAACCCGGCAGTCAGAGTGGTCCAGAGCCTGGATCGCCCAAGCGGTGGCCAGCGGTTGCGCCCTTTCTTTCCATGCCTCCCTGTCCGCCATCGAAATGGGTGGCGGCGCCCGCATTTCCCTTCCTGAAGTTCCAGAGCCCGGTATTCCTGACCTGCGCGCCACATAGCCACCGACTCTTCGTTTGCGAGCGCGAGGGCACAATTCGTTCGTTCGACAACAATCCCGCAGCGACCTCCGCGCCGGTCTTTCTGGACATCCGGTCACGCTGTCAGGGGTTTGACGACTGTGGCCTGCTCGGCCTCGCCTTTCACCCCGAGTTCGGCCAGTCCGGCTCACCAAACCGGGGCTTCTTTTACATTTCGTACCAGCATTCCACCGCTCCCACCGAAGGGCCAGAGCGGCCCAAGCCCTGGCTGACTGCCCGAAACCGCCTGGCGCGATTCACCGTTCCCGACGGTTCCGACGTCGCGGACCCGGACTCCGAACTCGTACTGATCGACCAGGAAGATCGGTCGCTTTGGCACAATGGTGGGGCCATCTTCTTCGGACCGCAGGATGGATTTCTCTACGTTTCCCTCGGCGATGAGGGCGGGCTCGATGACGAATGCCACAACACGCAGCGGATCGACCGAAACCTCTTCTCCGGAGTGATTCGCATTGACGTGAACAAGGATCCGGCCCGAAGCCATCCGATCCTTCGGCAACCAATCTCCGGCAAAACCGCCGAGTATTTCATTCCGAACGACAACCCGTTTGTCGGTGTGCCGGGTGCTCTGGAAGAGTTCTGGTGTATCGGGCTGCGCAGTCCCCACACCATGACTTGCGACCCAGTGACGGGTCGGATCTGGTCGGGCGACGTGGGCGATTGCGGCGGAGATTCACGAGAGGAAATCAATCTGATCGAAAAGGGCGGCAACTACCAATGGAACTATGCTGAAGGCACTGCCCAGAAACACCCCCGACCGCCCAGCATCATCGGCGTCGAAAAGCCGCCCGTCTACGAATACTCCCGGATGAGCGGCAACAACTGCGTCATCGGCGGCTACGTCTATCGAGGCGAGACACACGCAACCGAACTGGGCGGAATGTACATCTTTGGAGACAATGCTTCGGGTCGAATTTGGGCCCTCGCCTACCGCGAAGGCCGCCCGGTCGAGACCATCCCACTGACCTCCTTGCCCGCGACAGCCCGCTATTACGAAGGCCTTTCCTCCTTTGGTGTGGACGATCGTGGCGAACTTTACCTGTGCGTATTGGGGCGTCCGGACAAGCCGAGCGGCGCCATCCTCAAACTGGAGAGGGCAACATCGCCCGCCGGCCTGCCTGTGCCATCGGTCCTGTCTCAGAGTCTATCCGGAGAGTTTTCCCATGAAATTAGGGGGCCTTGGTGATTCATGCGGGGCCTGAAACCGGATGATCGCCGAAATATCCAGCAGAAAACGCGATTCAGGCGTGATCGCAATTCCAGGATACCCCTAGTTTCAAGCGTTTCTTTGCAGATAGACTCTCAGACCGGCGTGTTCAGCGACGTTCGGGCCCTCGCGCCAAGCCCGGGACTGATCCCCTAAGAGACGCTGGATCGCAGTCCCGAACTCCGCTGTCTCGGATCAGAACTCCCACAAAATTACCTTTGCCCCGCAAGGGGCCTGGTCGTTCCCTGCTGGGACCATCTTCGTCAAGCATTTTGAGCTGCCCACGGACGAGCGTGACTCCACCGCTCGTACGCGGGTAGAGACGCGCTTGCTGGTCCGAGACTCAGCGGGCGCTGTTTATGGAGTGACATATCGGTGGCGGCCGGACCAGCAGGACGCGGACCGCGTCGATGGTGCCGCGTCCGAGCCACTGACCGTCAGTACGTCTGCCCCGCTCAGCGGCTTTCGGCTCGTTGACACTCGCTCCGGGACCCCGAGCGAATTTCCTGCTCTGGGGGTGGATGGTTACACCTTGATAGTGAGAAGTACCGGGGCGGAGCTTCCAACCCACCCGTTTCAGTTCGCCTGCCAGGAGCACGTGGGAGACTTTGACGTCAGGGTCCAGGTGGAGAGCACGGCCCCGGCTCGGGCTGGCATCATGGCGCGGCAGGAATTGGACAATGCCGCTTCCTATGTCGCAGCGCTGGTCAGCTTTGATACCAGCAACCGTCCAGACGGTATCAAGATTGTCATGGAAGGCCGCGCAGGTAAGGGCGATACGGTTATCGAGAACACCCAGGTGATGCAGGGCGTTCCTTCTCATTGGGTGCGACTAAAACGTCAGGGAAATCTGTTCAGCAGTTACTGTAGCGCCGACGGAACGCGCTGGTCAGCCCTGGGTGTCAAGATGGTACCGATGTCCCCGTGTGTGCATCTTGGCATGGCAGCGGCGTCTGAACTCCCTGGCGGGTCCGGGATGGTCAGGCTGCGGCACTTTGCTCATCAGCGCGAACAGCGGTGGTTCTACCCGGGGCCCTCGGATTGCTTGTCCTGCCATAACTCGCAATCCGGATTTGTCCTGGGCGTTAACGCTCGGCAGCTCAATCGCGAGCGTATGAGTCCCGTCACAGGGATGGCGTCAAACCAGTTGCGAACCTGGAATCGGCTCGGATTGTTCGCGGAGCCACTCGCCCAAGAGCAGCTCTTCAAACTGGAACGCCTTGTGCCCGTCACAGGGCCCAGGGGATCCCTGGAAAATAGGGTCCGTTCCTACCTGGACGTCAACTGCAGTCACTGTCACCGGCCGGGTGTCGCGGAGGCGTTCTTCGACGCGCGTTTTGAAACGCCACTGGGGCGGCAGGGGATCATGGATGGTCCGGTGAAGACGAATCTGGGCATCGACGGCGCGCGGGTCGTCGTCCCCGGTGAGCCGGGCAAGTCAATGCTCTATCAGAGGATAGCTCGGTGCGATGCCTTCAAGATGCCGCCCTCAGGACGCGACCTGCAAGATGAGGCTGCCCTTCGCTGCGTAGGGGAATGGATCACCAGTCTGAGGGATGCAAATACAAGCTGCACGGGGCGGTCGACGGTCGGCGATTTCGGAAATCACCCTGCGGAGCGAGAAGCACGCCGCCTGGGAACCGGCCCACAGCAGGGGCCTCCTCGTTGAGCTCACGACCGAGGAGGTAAAAGGCTCCAACAACTGGGCATGCCATTAGAGTAGCGATGGAAGCGGCCGAAGCCCCGCGGAAAAGAAGGGGTTTGCGTACGAGTGAAGGGGAATGGAGCGCAAAAAGAAGAACGCCCGGCGACCGCCGCCGGGCGTCTTCTATGGGGAAGAGTTGGTGCCGAGTGGAAAGTGAAGGCTGTCGGGCCGAGACGCAGGCGAGCGTCACCGACGCGGCAAGGCGGTTTCCGAGGCAGGGACCCACTCACAACCCGATTGTGATTCACTCACCGTTCGGCGAGTCCCCTGCGTGTCGGTCCGGCAGTCTTCCGTTGCTGTCGTTGCCTCATCCCTCTGTTCAGAAGGCGAACGCGCCGACAGGGAAAGCTTGCGCGCGCTTTCCGATTTTGCTGAAGTTTTTCCGACCGCCGTCGCCAAGTCCTTTGGCGGTCAGCCCGAACGCACCGCAGACTTCGCCCGCCTGCTACGACCGGCCGCACCGGACCGGCTTCGGGGCCAGCGCCATGCGCTTTTTGCTTGTGACCCTCCCGACGGCCACTTACGATACAAACCGCGAGTACCGCCACGCCCGCGCAGCCCACACCACGCACCCTGCGACCCGACCCCTGCCTGTTTGCGATCCCGCACCGCCAGAGACGGGGCCACCACGCCGGTTCCAGGAAGGCGCGTCGTCGCTGCCGGGACGGGGTTGTGTACTTGAATGGCGCTTGAAACTCTCCGAATGAATCTCCGAGGTTCATCCATGAAGTTAATCATCGGCGGTCTGCTGCTGCTGGGGGTCGTCAGCGGCAGTGCGGGCTTCATGTTCATGCACGGCAACGGCCAGGCGGCCACGAACTTCCGCACCGCCCCCCTCGAACGCGGCAACTTGATGGCGGTCATCGCCGCCACCGGCGTCGTTCAAGCCGAGAACGTGATCGACGTCGGCGCCCAGAACCAGATCCCCTGCAAGATCGTCAGCTTCGGTCCGGACCTGCTCCGCAATCCCAAGAAAACCATTGATTTCCGCTCGCCCGTGACCAAGGGCATGGTGCTGGCCAAGCTCGATGACGCGGTCTACGGCTCGCAACTCGAGCAAGCCCAGGCCGAGGTCGACCAGGCCAAGGCCAACGTCCAACGGGCCGATGCCGATCTGCTCCAGATGCAGGCCAAGCTCGTGCAGTGCGATCGGGAGATGTATCGCGTCAAGCGGCTGATGGGCAGCAAGGGCGTCGTCTCCGATCTGGACTTCGACATCGTGCAGGCCAACTTCGAGACGGCGAGGGCGACCTTGACGGTCGGCAAGGCCGCCCAGGTGCAGGCCCAGAAGGCCCTGGCCAAGATGGAAGCCGCCCTCCGGCAGGCCGAAATCAACTTGAGCTACTGCACCATTCGGGCCACGGAGGACGGCGTCATCATCGATCGCCGCGTCAACGTCGGCCAGACCGTGGTGTCCAGCCTGAATGCACCCAGCCTGTTCCTGATCGCCACGGACATCAAGCGCCTCGAAGTCTGGGCGGCGGTCAACGAGGCCGACATCGGCAACATCACCTGGGGCCAGAAGGTCCGCTTCACCGTCGATGCCTACCCCACCGAGCCCTTCGAAGGCACCGTCACCGAGATCCGCCTCAACGCCCAGATGACGCAGAACGTCGTGACCTATCCCGTGGTGGTCAGCGTGGACAATTCCAACGGCAAGCTGCTGCCCTACATGACGGCAAACCTCCAGTTTCAGGTCGGCCAGCGCGACGACGCCATGCTGGCGCCCAATGGGGCGCTGCGCTGGCGGCCGCAGTTGCCGCAGGTCCATCCCGACGTGCGCGAGGATTACGCACGTTCGCTCAAGCCCGCGCCGGCCGGCGGCAAGGCCGGCGCCCCCGAGAAAGATCGGCAGGTCTGGGGCCGGGTCTGGCTCCAAGACGGCGAGTTCGTGCGGCCGATCAAGGTCCGCGTCGGCCTGACCGACGGCAGCCTGACCGAGGTCAGTGCTCCCGAGCTGAGCGAAGGCGCCGAGCTGATCGTCGGCGTCCATCAAGCAGCCGGGGCGGATGGCACCGTCAATCCCTTTGCTCCGCAAATGATCCAGCGGCCCAAGACGAAGTAACAAACCCCGCCGGGAGCGCCTTCATGGACATGATCCGGCTGGTGGACGTCCTCAAGACCTATCACCTGGGCGAAGTGGACGTGCCGGTGCTCAAGGGCATCACGCTCACCATCGAACGCGGCGAAATGGTCGCGCTCATGGGGGCGTCGGGCTCGGGCAAGAGCACGCTGATGAACATCCTCGGCTGTCTCGACCGCCCCACCTCCGGTCAGTACTGGCTGGACGGCGAGGAAGTGTCGAAGCTCGACAACGACGGCCGGGCGCTGGTCCGCAATCGCAAGATCGGCTTCGTCTTCCAGAGCTTCAACCTGTTGCCGCGCACCAGCGCCTTGGAACAGGTGATGATGCCGCTCTCCTACACCAACACCAGCCTGAGCACGCGCGAGTGCAAGGAACGAGCCCGGACGCTGTTGAAACGCGTCGGCTTGGAATCGCGCATGGATCACGAGCCGTCGCAGCTCTCCGGCGGTCAGCAGCAGCGCGTCGCCATCGCACGGTCGCTGGTCAACCAGCCGCCGCTGCTGTTCGCCGACGAGCCGACGGGCAACCTCGACTCGCGGACCAGCAAGGAAATCCTCCGCATGTTTCAGGAGCTGAACGCGGAGCAGGGCATCACCATCATCCTGGTCACGCACGATGCCGGCGTCGGCTCCTACGCCAAGCGCATCATCCGCATTCACGATGGTCTGATTGCCGACGGCGCCTACACCGGCCAGCCGGAGCAACAGGTCAGCATCGCCCCCCGCCCGCAAGTCAGCCTCCTGGGAGATCCGCAATCATGCTCCGCTTCGCAATAATCACCGGCACGCTGGCGCTGAAATCGCTGCGTCGCAACATCATGCGCTCCGGGCTCACGACGCTGGGCATCATCATCGGCGTGTCGGCCGTCATCGCGATGGTCGAGATCGGCCAGGGCTCGTCGAAATCGGTGCAGAAGACCATCGCCAGCATGGGTGCCAACAACCTGGTGATCTTTCCCGGCGCCGCCTACGTCGGCGGCAGCGGCGTCCGCACCGGCAGCGGCAGCGCCACGACGCTGACGCCCGGCGACGCCGATGCCATCCTCGATCGCTGCCGCCCCTATGTCACCGATGCAGCGCCCGCCGTCCGCGCCCGCACGCAGCTGGTCTTCGGCAACAAGAACTACGAGCCCAACTACATCTACGGCACCACGCCGGCCTTCCTCCAGGTCCGCGACTGGGACCTGATGGAAGGCCAGTGCTTCACCGACCAGGACGTTCGCAACAGCGCCCAGGTCTGCGTCCTGGGCGCCACCGTCGTGCGCGAGCTGTTCGACAGCGAGGACCCCATCAACAAGGAGATCCGCGTCAACAACAAGCCCTTCAAAGTCATTGGCGTCCTCACGCGCAAGGGCGCCAACATGATGGGCTACGATCAGGACGACGTGCTCCTGGCGCCCTGGAAGGCGATCAAGGACAAGGTGGTCGGCCAGGGCCTGGCCAACGTCAACCAGAGCGCCGCCGTGCTGCCCCTGGATCCCTCGCAAAAGGTCAATACCGTCAGCCAGCTCTATCCCAGCCAGCAGGTGCTCTATCCGCAACCGTCGGCCCTCCAGCAAGCGGACACGCCGTTGCCGGTCCGTTTCACGAATGTCGATCAGATCCTGGTGAAGGCCGGCCGGGCCGAGGACATCCCCGTGGCCATGCGCATGATCTCCGAAGTGCTGCGCGAGCGCCACCGCATCACCGGCGCGCAGACCGACGACTTCTACGTCCGCGACATGACCGAGATGAGCAAGGCGCTGGGCTCGGCGACCAACCGCATGGGCAGCTTCCTGCTGGCGGTGGCGCTGATCTCGCTGATCGTGGGCGGCGTGGGCATCATGAACATCATGCTGGTGTCCGTGACGGAACGCACGCGCGAGATCGGCCTGCGCATGGCCGTCGGCGCCCGCGCCCGCGACATCCTGCTGCAATTCCTGGTCGAATCGGTCCTGCTGTCCCTTCTCGGCGGCTTCATCGGCGTCCTGCTCGGCCGCGGCAGCTCCATCCTCCTGCGCAAGACCCTGCACTGGCCAACCGAGCTCTCGATCCCCGCCATCGTCGCCGCGGTGCTGGTGTCCGCGATGGTCGGCATCGTGTTCGGCTACTATCCGGCATGGAAAGCGTCTCGACTGGACCCGATCGAGGCGCTGCGGTACGAGTGACGCTGCGGTTTGCCCCGTTTCTGACACACCCTTGTCGCAATGCTATTTATCCAAGGGAACATAAAAATATAAATGGCGGGACGGCTGGAGCTCGTCGTATAGCACCTCCCCATCATGAAGCCGAATCAGAGCACTGTTGCGCCAGTTCTTCAAGCTCGTGCTGGATGGCGGCAGCTTGAGCGGGGCAATCCTGGACCAGGGAGTTGAACTCGGCGCGGGCCTGATCGGCCTGTCCGGCTCGCCACAAGCAAGATGCTGCGCTGATGCGACTGCGCACGGCCATATCATCCTGGCCTGCTGTGACGAAGTCGTTGGCCAGCACAAGCTCCAGATGTGCGGCAGCCAAGAAGTGCCGGGATGCTTAACGCGGTCGCCGCTCATCTCCGCCAACATGCCCCGCTGTACCTCCCGCGACTTTACCGTCACCAGCATGTCGCTCCCCGCAGCTCCGACGATGGACATCACTCACTCCAGCCAACTCAAAGTCGAACGGCGCGGGCGAACCAAGGCCACCGAGCAGGCCCCTCGTCGCCGCGATGATTTCTTCCCACAGCAGACGCGGGTGCATGGCCGACAGATCGACAAGACGGCAGGACAATGATCCCGTCGGTCCGATCAACCGGAATGTGCGTAATGCCCGCTTCCGCAGGCCTACCGCCTTGCCTATCATCCCTTGCGGCACGCTTCGGAGGGGTGGCAGAGTGGCCGATTACACCGGTCTTGAAATGCGCGTGTCGGAGTGAGTGTGAGCCCTAATTTGTAGGGCTTTTTTGTTTTCCGTGCGACGGGATTTTGTGTGAAAAATAGGAAGAAATATCATGCGATTGTGTCGAGCGGTTGTCATGACAACCAGTCAGTTGTCAGAGAAACGAAGCCGTTGATCGTTGTACACGAAGCGGAAGACTTGATCGGTGGGCCCATCGCCGAGGGGATGGCTGGGAGCATCCGGTACGTGTGCCCGCCGAGCTGCCGCCAGCAACTGCTTGATCTCCAGGAAGTACAGGTTGAACTGCCGCCCCCCCGCTACCGGCCAGGGTAAGCAGAGGTAAGGCGAGTAGAGGCGGCAGGCCCGCACGAACGAACCGATGCTTTCGGAGCGGCGAGGATGCGGCGCTCCACGCCATGGTCGGAACTGCCCGGGCGGAACCTTTGACGCCCGGAGGAAGCTCAGGGCTTCCTTCCGGCCAAGGAACAGGCACACACCGTCATGCCCCTCATCAGACTCTGCCACGTCGGTCAGAAGTGCCGGTTGCTTGTCGGGCCGACCGACATACCACACCTGGCCGGAGGCAATGAACTTCGACAGGACCTGATTTGCGGACTTCACCGCTTTCTCCTTCTGGGGCCGAGGACTCGATCAGCTTCGGTAGGTCGCCAGTTGCGCTGCACGATGAGCCTGGGATACTACCAGGGTTCCCGAGCCCTGCAAATGCCGGCAGGAGGAAGCGCCAACACTTTTTCGGTGCCAAGAAACGGAAATAAGGAACGCAAGGAAGAGACGGGTCGTGACCGAGTGGCGAAGCTCGGCAAATGCTACCATCTGTGCTGCCCTGCCTGCCTCCGGCACTCTTCCAGCGTTCGATCATCGTGCTTTGGTCGCCATCGCCGAAACAGTAGGTGCGCGGGGTCCGACCGCGGTCCGGGAGTCACCGGCACGGCCTTCTTCACGTCGGTCGCCCTACCCCGTCCACCACACGACCTACACCGAACTCCAGCGCGATGAACCTGCTGCTTCCGATGGGTAGTCCGGGCACTCCATTTCAATCATGCACGGCACCTCCGGCAGTCCATTGTCGCGAGCGGCCGTGGGGCAGTCCGAAGCCGTGCGAGCAGCGATCGCTGAAATCAATGCAGCATTGAGGAAGTAAGCGTCGGATCCGTGCAGTGCTTCCGCGTCGAAAACACTCTACAACCTTGCGATCGGCAGTGAGGACGCATTCCTGGTCAGACAATGACCAACTTGAGCAAAACATTGCCAGCGTCATGCGGACAAACGGGTCTGCTGACGCGGCCAGTCTCTGAAACCGTCGTTTTTTCAGCGTGTTTTCACTTGCCGAACCAATTCTGGAATTGGCACGCCGGTTGCAATCATTGAAGCGCCTGCGTGAGGGGTGAGCGGTGATGGGCGACACTGACTCTCACCACCGCAGGCAAATCTTTCCCGCCGATGGCTGATCTGGTGATGGGCGACACCGGAACTTCCAGAGGCGGGATTTTTTGTTTTCCCACCACGAACCTTTCAATCCTCCGGCCTGCACGGCTATCAGCGTTGAAGCTCCCGCTCAATTAAATCAACCAGTTGCCGGACACGCAGCCGCTGAGGACCAAGCGTCAGTTCGCCGTCCTCCGTCAGCCAACGGCGCACCTTCTTTTCGGCCGCGACCACGGTGCTGTGATTACGGCCGCCAAAGTGGCGGCCGATCTCACTGTGGGCCGCGCGGGTGTGCTTGCGCGCCAGGAACATGGCGAGCATGCGCGGATGGCTGACCGCCCAGGCACGCTCCTTGCTTTGAAGTGCTCCTGTGTCTAAACGCAGCACCCGACAGACGGCACGATCAATGTCAGCAAGGGCCACTACACGCACTGCATGCCGGAGGAGGTCGCCCAGCACTTCCTTGGCCATCTCGACGCTCATCGGCTTCTCGGCGACTCGCGCGGAGTGGCGTACGCTGCACAGGGCGCCTTCGAGCTCGCGCACGTTGCCGCGCAGCTGCGACGCCAGGAACCGCAACACGTCGTCGGGCACTGCAGGCTCGGTGGCGGCCGAGCGGGCGCGCAGCAAGGCGAGGCGTGTGTCGTCGTCGGGCGGCAACAAGCCCCAGATGGCGCCGCCGAGTAGCCGGTCGGCCAGCTCAGGACTGAATTCATCGGCCAGGCGCGGGTGGCAATCGCACGTGATCACTACTTGCTTGCCTTCAGCCTGAAGGGCATCAAAGGTGTGCAGAAACTCCTCTTCGGTCTTCTGCTTGCCGGCGAGGAAGTGCAGGTCGTCCACGAGCAGCACTTCGCACTCGCGGAAATGCTTGCGGAAGTTCGTCAGCTTGCCCAGCCGCACCGCCTGGACGAATCGATTGGTGAACTCCTCGGCCGGCACGGAGACGATGCGCCAATCGGGATGCCCCTTGCGCAGCCCTGCATGGACGCCTTCGAGAAGGTGCGTCTTGCCGGTGCCGACGGGACCGTGGATAACGAGCGGATTGGCGCCCTGGCAGGGCAGCTCGACGACGCTTACCGCCGCCGCATGCGCCAGGCGATTGCAGGGACCGACGATGAAGTCCGCCAATCGGTGCCAGCGCCGCGTCCGCTTGTGGGGCTTCACCATGGCTGCGGATGGCTCTTCGACATCGTTGGCAGGATGCGGCGGCGAAACCGCGGCCTTGCCCGTTGCGGGCTTCAGCTCCTCGACCTGGCTGCGACGGTCGGCCTGAAACAACTCGGCGTCGATGTGGAAGCGCACGGGCACCACATGGCCGAGAACGTCTGTCGCCGCAGCACAGACCGCAGCACCAAACTTCTTTTCCAGGTACTCCAGATAGAACCGGTTGGGCACGCCGACAACCAAGCAATCGTCGTGCCAGGCGAACTTCGTCTTGCCCTCGAACCAGAACTGATACCGAGATTCGCTGCCGATGTGTCGAGCGATGGCCTGTTCCAGGAACGCCACGACATCGCCATTGCGAGTGATCAAGAAACCTCCTTGCGCGCAGAGATGCTCTGCAGCAGTGCGCTGGACGCCGGTCGCAAGAGAGGTCGGTCCGCGACGAAGAGGGAAGCCTCACCGCGGACCCCGTACTCGGAGAAAGGGGATTGTAGGAAGAGCGCTTGGCGGCTGGCAATCGGTTTCCGTGGGATCGGAGAGTTTGGCGCCGACGGTCCGTGCTAACCGACCGGGATTCGTGAACTTAGCGTGAGGAAATGGAAAGGGGATTTCCTGAAGCGATCGTTGAAAAACTGTCATTAGTCTCAAGAGTGCTCAACGCCACACCGCCAGAAACACCTCGCGGCGATCGAACGGCTTAAATCCCAGCCGTCGATAGAGGTCAAAAGCCGGCTGATTTCGTGCATCAACTGACAACGTCAGCTCGCGCGTGCGTGCCGTGCGCGCCTCGTGCATCGCCTTGCACATTAACTCGCGGCCAACGCCGTGTCGTCGCGCTTCCGGCACGACGCCCACGTAGGAAACGTCCCAACTGCCCGATTCCGGCGTCTCGGAGAGGATGAGCACGCCGGCCGGGTCGCCCTTCCAACGGGCGAGCAGCCACTGGTGCGGATGGCACACGCCCTGTGCACGATGGCCGGCAATGACTTCTTCCATGGTCCGTACGCCCGTCACTTCCGGGCAGTCCTGCGATTGCTCGTAGGTGCGCAGCAGGGTCTGCTGAAAGACGTCCGGTTCCTCGTCGTGGGTCGTATAGGCAAGATGGGGCGTGCCGGCGAACTGATCAGCGGTCAGCTGCAACGGATGGCGCAGATACCACAGGGCCGTGACGTGAGCAAAGCCATTGCGCTCCAGTGGCGCACCCATCGCCGCCTCTTCGGGTATCATCAGCGACTGGGCCAGCTTGGCGCCGTGCGTGCGCAGCCAGGAAGCCGACTGCTGAACGAGCGCATCCTCCACTTCGCAGGCTTGTGGGAAGCCGGCAGCGCAGCGCGGCGGCCATATCAGCCCGCTGGCACCCGGCGCCGGCACAGAGATCATTGCACCCACCAGCCCTGCATCGGCCTGGGCGACCAGCACGCCGGCGGGGTCGAGTTCGCGCGTCTGGATCAAGTTCAAGGCATTGGCGACGCGTGCTTCGCAGTCGCGTGAAGTCAGATGCGCAAAGAGCAGGCGAAATGCCGCAGCCTGCTGGTCGGGATTGGCGGGAGCGATTGTGAAGGGATGAGTCATGGGCGTTCAGGGGCGATGCCCAGCAGCTGACCGAGCAGGTTGTCCTGCGGATAGCTATGTCCCAGGTGTTGCCGATAGCCCTCGGCAAATGCGATACCGCAGCTCTTGCCGCGATGCGCGCCCCAGTCGCGCATGGCCAGCAAGTAATGATCGATGCCGTGGTGCTTGAGCAACCATTCGCGCTGGCTGGCGTGCCTGGCGAGCATGGCCGCCTTGGTGTCGATGACGCTGCAGACGTCGATGCAGAAGCCTGGCTCCACGTCGCGGCCCAGCGGGTCCTTGCCCTCGATCGGATCGCAGTAATACAAGTGGGGGATATGCTTCAGTACGCGACCGACGTTGCGCTCCAGCTGGTAGTTTGGAATCGGGGCGGCGAAGCACGCGGCGCGCACGATGCGGCTGGTCTCCTCGTGATCGAGCATGTAGTCCGCCGGGCTGTGCGTCAGGACGATGCAGGGCCGAACGGCGCGCAGCAGGCGCGTGACGCGCTCCAGGCTCGATTCCTGGTAGAAGACGTGCAGGTCGCGCTCTTCCACGCAGTGATACGTTGCGCCAATGAGTTTCGCGGCGGCGTCGCCCTCGGCGCGACGGATGCGGCTGATCGCTTCCGGCGGCAATTCGGCGGATCCGCAGTCACCCGGCGTCATGGTGGCAATGTGCGCTTCCCACCCGTGCTCGCGGATCAAGCGAATCAACGCGCCGCCGCAGAGGATTTCCGCGTCGTCGGGATGCGCCAGCACGGACAGGACGACGTTGCTCATCGCGGGATCCTCTGCCAAGAGTCTTTCCGAAAAGCGGGCAAGCAGACTCCTGTAGAAAAACTCAATTCACTGCGGTTGCGCCCGGCACAGCCGGCCCTACAGCCCTAACTGGTCCTTTCTCGAATATCTCAATCCGGCGGCGGTGCCGGCTTTGGGTCCTTGGGCGGCGCATCGTTAAAGCCCATCCGCTGCCGGGCGCGACGGATCGCTTCCTCCGAGAGGTACGGCTGCTTGTCCTGCGCCGGGCCATCGAAGGGACCGACCACCGGGGAGGCGAGCGTGCGCGGCGGAATCAGGTTTGCCGTCGGCAGCCACAGCGTCGCGCCGGCAGGACGGATGCCCTGGGCCAGGAAGTCTTCCAGTACCAGGAGCGGCTTGAGGTAGTCGAGGCGAGTCGCCTCTTCCTCCTGAATCAGCTTCAAGTATTCGTACTGGATCTTATACGTTTCCTCCTGCGTATCCACATCGCGGCGGAAGTCGTCGTTGCCGTCCAGCACCTTCTTCCATTCGGGGAATGCGCCGATCGAGCCGATCGGATGTGGGCCGGATTTGCCGTCCGGCACGTTCAAATAGACCTTGAGGATTTCGGCACTCGGTTCGGCGTTCTTGCGCATCTGCTGGGCCTTGAAGAACAGCCGCCGCGCCGCGACGGCTTCCGGTGTAGACTCGGCCCGCGCTTGTGCGTGGAAGTGGCCGAAGTTCGTCATGGAGCGGTTGCGCTCGTACCAGAACAGCTGTCGGTGCGCATCGAAGCCCGTGCGGATCTCTGGAGAGACCGCCTCGTCAGGTCGAATCTCGGGACCGAGATCGTTTTCGCCGATGCCGAAGCGCTCGCGGAAGACCTTCGCTTGCCGCTGCTTCTCCGCCTTGGCGAACGGATCGAGATAGAGTCCGGTGCGGACGCCATGCGCTTCCCAGAGGTTACGGGCCTTTGTCCAAGATTCACTCGACCAGTTGCGGTTCTCGCCAAGGACCACCTTGCGGTCCGGGAACCAACGATTGGCTCCCTGGCGACCCTCGTCCACGTCCCAGCCGCCGTCGAACCAGCCTTCCTTCTGCAGCCGCTCGGCAATGTAAGACTGCGCGCGAGCGGGATAACCGCGGAAGATGATCGACGCCATGCGCCGCGGCATGCGGTACTGATTGCGGTCGTAATCGTCGTTGCCGGGGGTTCCCTGGCGGTTGGGCGGCGGCAACGGCACCTGCGCGTAGGCGAACCAGACGCTTGCGGCAGTGAAGTTGTCGAAGCCTTCCGGCAGCTGCGGGCTCTCGGCGGTGAACTCGGCGTCCTTCCAGTCGGCCGAGCGCGGCAAGGCCGGGAATTGCTTCTCCGGCGGCTTCAATCGACTGGCGACCGCGGGACCGGAAGCGTTGCGCGGCGGATACTCATAACGTGACGGCAGCTCGTAGTTCTCTTCCAGGTAATCGAGCACGTCTTCCGGGGTCCGGCAGCGCAGCGAATCGCGCAGTCGGC
Source organism: Gemmataceae bacterium (assembly GCA_019752375.1). Taxonomy (GTDB): domain Bacteria; phylum Planctomycetota; class Planctomycetia; order Gemmatales; family Gemmataceae; genus JAIEMG01. The sequence continues at coordinate 14,851 of JAIEMG010000120.1, forward strand.
GCACGAGGTGCGGATGTTTGCGGCAAAACGCCTCGAACTTGTCCAGGTCCACGGCGCCGTCGAGCTTGTGCATTCGCTTCGGGTCGCGCTCGACGGGGTCGATGCAGCTCATCTGGAAGAGTGTGCGCAGCGTGTTGTTCTCGTCGGCCATGCCGAGCTTGTTCTGATAGTAGAAGCCCAGCTCGAAGCGCATGTCCGGATTGTTGCGATTCTGCCGTTCGCCCTCGGCGAGGAGCTCGATGCCACGGGTGATGTAGAAGTACTTGTCCTTGGGCTTATCGCAGGCGACCGACACGTTGTAGGCCAGGTTCCAGCTCTGAAACATCCACGGCGTGATGTAGTGCGGTTGCAGCTTGGTGATGGAGGCGATGAGCAATTCCAGCTGATTCCATTCCTGCTTGCGCTGCTTGTCGATCGCCTTGTACCAAAGGCCGCAGACAACGACGCCGCGCATGCCAGTGAGGGACAGGCGCACGGCCGAACCGGTCAGCTCCACGTCGCCGAGGTTCTCTTCACGCAGCGCCAGTTCGTTGGCGCGGGCTTCCATGAACTGGCGCCAGAACAGCGTGGACGTGAACAGCGCGACAATGAGTGCGGCATAGATGAGCTTGCGAATCTGCGATTGCCGCTGAAATGAGCTGGCCATAGGGTTCTTCTCCGCTTCGCGGCTTTCTGTAGCCGCACGCTTCAGCCTGCGGCCGGACATCTCCGGCGAGTCAGACTCACTCCGCAGGCTGAAGCCTGCGGCTACAGAATTCTACAAAGCTACGAGGCCACTTCACGCGAACGCATCAGGTAATACGCCAGCACTGCCCACGGCAATAGGTAGCCCGCCAGCACGAGCAGATGAATCGCCAGGTGCCCCATCGAAATGTCGAAGCCCTTGGCAACGAATTCCGTAAAATCGAACGCCTCGACGTCGGGAAATATGTTCAGGATGCGGCGCAAGAACCAGCGGAAAGCCACATCATAGACCGTCGCGACGCTGGCCGCGGGGCTCGGGTCGAGCGGCGTCACCTGATTCTGGGCGTTCACCAGGCGCAGGAACGACTCGGCCGGTCCGCCGCCTTCGGTTCGGCCGAACGCCAGGTCCTGCATGAAGCCGCGCACCAGTCCGCCCAGGAAAAGGAACATCGTGCAGACGAAGCTGATGACGCCGGACAGGTAGGTGCTGCAGGCGACCGCCACGCCGATGACCAGGCACAGCGAGCACCACATGCCAATCGCGCCCTTGAAGAAGTTCAGGCTGAAATAGCCCTCCGCATCCAGCAGGTACAGGTCGTGCCTCGCTACGCCGATGAACTGGCTCGCGCTTTCGCACCTGACGAAGGCAACCACCAGCGGCGCTTTTTTACTGGGATCGCGTTCCGCTCGCTCCGACTTCTGGGCATTGCGGAACAGCCCGGCCGGCACCTTGAAGCCCAGCGTGTGATAGTCGGTGATTTCCTTGGAGCGGAATTCGAAGTAGCCGTATTTCTCCGCCAGCTTGTCCGCGATCTGCTCGTCGGTCAACGGGTTGGGCTTGGTCTTTTCCTCCTCGCGCTCGCGCTCGAAGTCGCGCAGGTTGGCGGGCGTCCAGTTGGGCGTCATGAAGGTGAAGGTGCAGAAGACGCCCTGGCCTTCCTGGTCGGCCTTGCGCGTGCGGAAGATGTCGAACGCGAACTCGCACGGCACGTCGCTGCGGTCCTTCAGGCGCGTCGGCAGGTCGCGGAAAATCCAGACCGCCCGCTGCGTCGTGTTCGGTCCGCCCGCGATGTAGCGGCGATACTCCCATTCGCGACCCACCGATTCGCCCTGGAAGCCTTCCTTTTTCCCCTGGAATTGCAGGTCGCCGTAGAGCGGCACGCGGGCGCGATAGCTCTCAAACTCCGCGTCCGGATGGATGGCGTGCAGCTGGATGAAGATCAGGCTCGCGACGGCCATCAGCGCCAGCGTCACGGTCATCAGCGTCACGTAACCCGCGAATCGGCCCACCACGATCTCGAAGCGCTCGACCGGCTTGGTGACGATGGTGTGAATCGTCTGGTGGCGAATGTCGTTGGGAATGCTGAACGAGGCCAGCAATCCCGCCGTCACCAGCAGCATGACCGCCATCGACAGGTAGGCGGTCTCCACGTACACCTGCAGCTGGCTCTCGGGCTTGTGGGGCAAGAACCAGTCGGCGAAGAGAAAGAACAGCAGCATGAAGGCGAACGCCCAGTAGACCTTTCGCCGGCGTGCTTCGGTAAAGCTCAGATGCGCAATCGCCCAGATGCGTCGCGGCCGAAGCTTGAACATGCTGACGACGAAGGAAAGCCCCGCCGCACACAAAGCAAAGGCGCCGGCGGTCGTCAGCAAGGTGCTCTGCGCCGGACCGGCGGTGTTGGCGACCATCGCCTTCATGGTGGCGTCGTCGGCCAGGGACGCCACGAATTCAGGAATGAAGACGATGCCAAACGCGATGTAGGAGAGGGTGGCGCCGATGACGCTGACCAGAAACACGATGCGCATCCAGGCCGGCCAGGCTTGTTGCCTGTTCTGCCGCGGCCGCTGCACGAGGTACGCGATCAGCCAGCAAAGCACTCCAATGGCCGCGAAGCCGCCAACATCCTGCACCCAGGACGCCAGCTTACTTGGCAGGTCATCGAGCGTGATCGGTTCGCGCTCCAAAACCATGACAGCAAAGGGAAGGCCAGACGACACGGGTCCTCCATCGTTCGTTCAGGCGAGCCGGTGGGCGTCAGCCCCCGGAGTATTCAACTCCTCGTTCCCAAGCTCCGGCTTGGTAACGCACGGCCGAGAAGCTCCAGTTTCTCGCCGTGCAAGTCTTGCGCGACTCGACGCTGCCTGTTTAGCGTTAGGTTCCGAGAAGCCGGAGCTTCTCGGTCGTGCATTCCCAAGCCGGGAGCTTGGGAACGAGAGACAAACTTGAGATCCGGCCCGTTCAATCCGGTGCTGACGCCCATCGGCTCGCCGGAAAAGCGACTCACGAACCTGCCGACTTGCCTTCCTTGATCAGCGTCGAACCCGCCGTGCTTTCCGGCTTGGCCGTCTCGCAGCCTGGCAGGTAACGCCGTCCCGGATGCGCTTTGCTCTCGGCAACGATACGCAGGAACAGGTCTTCCAGCGTGGTCGTCGGATGGCCGAGGCTTTCCAGCTTGCCGCCGTGGCGGCGCAACACGTCATCCAGATCGCGACGCAATTCGTCGGTCAGGCGCACGCCGCTGGCTTGCATGGCTAGCTTGTTGGCATCTTCCAGCAGGGTGCTGACCTTGCCCAGTTCCTGAAGCTCGCCTTCGTAGAGGATGGCGACGCGGTCGCACACGTCCTGCACGTCGTCCAGGCGGTGGCTGCACATCAGGATCGTCTTGCCCTTGTCGCGCAGCTGAAGGATCAGGTCCTTCATCCAGCGCGTGCCCAGCGGATCGAGGCCGCTGGTCGGCTCGTCGAGGATGATCAGCTCGGGATCGTTGATGAGCGCCTGCGCCAGACCGATGCGCTGGCGCATGCCCTTGGAGTATTCTTTGAGGATTCGGCGCTTGTCCGCCTTGAGGCCAACGATCTCGATCAGTTCCTGAGCGCGCGTGCGGCGCTGCTCGGCCGTCATGTTGAAGAGCCGGCCGTAGAAGTCGAGCGTCTCCTCGGCGTTCAGAAAGCGATACAGGTACGATTCTTCGGGCAGATAGCCGATACGTTCGTTCTTGCGCACGTTGGCTGCGGTCTCGCCGAGGACGAAGGCCTCGCCGCTGGTCGGGAAGAGAAGCCCCAGCAGCAGTTTGATGGTCGTGGTCTTGCCCGAGCCATTGGGGCCAAGCAGTCCAAAGATCTCGCCGCGCTGGATCTGGAGGTTGAGCGAGTTGAGGGCTCGCTTCTTCTGCCGTCCCCAAAAATCGCGGTAAATCTTGCTGAGATTGCGAGTTTCGACGATGACGTCGTTGGCCATGCGCGGCCGCCTTTGGTTGAAGACGCAGCGAGTCCTGATCCATGTACGCCCGGTCCAGAACGGCCGTTCGTCGAAAAACCTGTCGGTCCGACAGATTCCTGGTAATAAAGCGGGCCACCGGAACGAACTACGAATAGGCCCAGGATAGCACGACGCTGCCCGTGCGTACACAGACAGCGCTGCGGACAAATCCTGGTTGTATTCTCAATCGTCTAAAGGATAATGGGAACGCGGGTTGATTCAAGACCCCAACGCTGGGATGACGCGCTGCCACGTCACCAGAGACCGGTTCCGTCGATCCTGAACCAAGGGAGACGCTCACATGAGCAGCCCGAATTCGGCCATGCTCGACCGGCAGGTCAATCGCGTCAATCGGCGCCTGTTTGTGCAGACCCTGCTCAATCGCCTGATCTGGGGCATCAGTGGCGGCCTGTTCCTCGGCCTGGTTTGGTTCCTGGCAGAACCCTTCCTGCTGGAAAATCCCGCGCCGTGGCTGCGCTGGACCGTTGTCGGCAGCCTGGCGGGTGTGAGCACCCTGGCCGCCGTCATCTTGGCAGCCTTGCGTGCCCCCTCGAAGCTGACGGCAGCCCTTTCCCTCGATGAAAAGTTCGATCTCAAAGAACGCGTGACCACCTCGCTGTCCCTGTCGCCGCAGCAACAGGCGACGCCGGTGGGACAGGCCTTGCTCGAAGACGTGACTCAGCGCGTCGGCCAGCTGGACGTGGGCTCGCGTTTTCCGATTCGTTTGTCCTGGATCGCTTCGATCGTACCGGTGACCGCTGCCCTGCTGGCCCTGGTCGCGGTCTTCTACGAACCGCCCAAGAGCACGGCCAAGCCGAACCCCGGCAACGAACTGAAGAAGCCGCCCGTCAACAAGGCGGAGATCGACAAAAAGTTCAACGAGATGAAGAAGAAGGTGCGCGATCCGGAAGCCACCGATCGCCCCAAGTCGGAAAAAATGCGCGAGATCGAAGCCGAGATGGAAAAGATCGCCAATCGGCCGCGCGACACGCGCGAACAGGTGCGCGAACGCATCAAGGAAATGAATCAGGTTGAAGAAGCGATCAAGCAGCGCCAGAAAGACCTCAACGACAAGAACAGCGCGCTCAAGCAGCAGCTGAAAGATATTAACAAGGAAGCGCAGAAGTCCTCGCCGGACGGTCCCGCCAACGACATGCAGAAGGCGCTGGCCAAGGGCGACATGGACAAAGCCAAGGACGAGATGGACAAGCTCGCCAAGAAGCTCAAAGACGGCGATCTGAGCGAAAAGGAACGCGAGCAGCTCAAAAACCAGCTCGACAACATGAAAAAGAAGGCGGACGACCTGGTCCAGAAGCAAAAGGACAAGGAAGACCAGCTGGAAAAGCAAATCAAGGAAGCCAAGGAAAAGGGCCTGGACGCCGACGCCTTGGAGCGCGAGCTGGACAAGCTCAAGCAGCAGGGCGTCAAGATGAAGGACTTGCAAGACTTGGCCCAGAAGATGGGTGACTGCAAGGACTGCATGCAGAAGGGCGACATGCAGGGCGCCGCCGAACAGCTGCAAGCCGCCGCCGAAAAGATCAAGGAAATGAACCTCTCCGATAAGGAGATGAAGGACTTGCAGGACCAGCTGGAGAAGCTTCAGAATGCCAAGGAAGCCGGCCAGAAGGGCGACAAAGGCAAAGGCGACGGAGAGGGCGATGGCGAAGGCAAGGACGGCGACGGCGATGGCAAGGGCGACAGCGACAACCCCGGCAAACAGGGCGACGGCTATTCCGAGGGCAAGTCCCCCGGCATGGACGGCCCGGCAAACGGCCGCCGTCCCAAGGGCAAGGACCAGAAGACGGGCTCCTTCGACGCCAAGCAGAAGACGGACTTCGACCCCAAGGGCCAGAAGTTGCTCGACGGCTTCGCCCCCGGCCAGAACTTCCGCGCCAAGTCCAGCCCGGACATCGCCGGCGACGTAAAGCAGGCCAGCCAGGAAGCGCCGGAGGCGATCGAGGCCCAGCGCATCCCGCGCGGCGCCCGCGACATGGCCAAGGGCTATTTCAAGAACTTGGGTGGGCAGGCCGAAAAGAATGAGAAGAAGCCACCGGAGAACAAGTAACGATTAACGTTCCACGATCATCAGTCTCCGGCGAGCGAACGATGCACTCGCCGGAGACTTTTTGTTTGGCGCCGTCAGAGCGGACTCAACTCGTGCTCAAAGTCCTCAATGAATAAGTGGTCCGGCGATGTGGAGTCGTCGATCACGAAATCGAACTCATGCATCAAGCCGCCGTCGGCAATGCTAACCAGATAACGGAAGAATCGAGGCTCTTCCTCGTCGCGCAAAACAGAGTAGACCCGGTAGTGATTCTCCAGGTCGGAGCGCAAACCATTCAAGAACACCGGCAAGGCCTCATGCGCCAGGCCGCATGCTCCGATCCGCCGACTGATGCCCGGCCAGATAACGAGCTTTCGCGTAGGCCTAATCCTTGACCAAAGGCCCGCCTTGCTCCAGCCTGGCGATCACATCGGAGACGAGTTCGCCTTCGCCGCGCTCGTAGGCCGCTTGCGATTCGGTGATCCGCTCGCGCTTGAGAGGCTTGTGCGGTCGCTCCAGCATCTCCCAACGTGCTCGACACTCCTTGACCCAGAGAGGAAACGTCCTGCTCTGTTCCTCAAACTGAGCCAAGCGGGCAACTTCGTTTCCAGACAAATCGGCGTAGGCTCGGGCAATCGCCGCACCTCGGCGAATGAGGTGCCCGCCTCGTTCCAGCAGAGCCAGGAGCATCGCCCCGCGCTCCTGCCGGTCCGGTATTTTCCCTGCAAGTGCCCTCGTCCAGTGGTGGTCCCAAAGCCGCAGGGAACTCTGCCGCACCCCGATTCCCTCATCGACGAAGAAGTCGGCGACTGCGGCGCCTTCATCGTCAGCACCGCTCGAAGCGGCGGTGGCGTTTTCGTAGGAATCGATCAGCGCCTCCAGCCCTTGGAGTTTGTCCTCCTGCAGTCGGTCGAGCAGTTCGAAAGGCATGATCACTCCTTCTGAGCGGTGTCGGCGTCGGTCCGCCCATGGTCGCCCAAGGGAACATCCATCGTGTTTAATCGTACCAACGCGGAAAGTGTGACACCAGCTGGCATCCTGGGTGCCCATCCACCACAAGTTCCGTTCCACATGCTCAAGAATGATCCACTCGAGACATCGACGACCATGCTAGAATCGTGTAGCGACGGACGTTGCCAACTCATCCGCTTTCCGCAGGAGAACCCGGCCCATGTTTCAGAAGATCTCGAACAGTTTTGCCCTGGCCACCAGCAGCGCGCGGCTGCTTTGGCAAGAGAAGCAGCTGCTCATCTTCCCGTTTGTCAGCGGGCTGGCATGCCTACTGGTCGTGGCCAGCTTCTGTATCCCGTTTATCGCCCATCCAGCACTGCTGGACTTCCCCAAAGACGCGCAGGGCGACGTGCAGCTGCCGTTCTGGGTCTACCCGGCGCTATTCTCCTTTTACTTTGTGACTTACTTCGTGGTCATCTTCTTCAATTCCGCGCTCATCAGCTGTGCGGTGCTGCGTTTCAACGGCCAGGAAGCGACCCTGGGCGATGGGCTGTCCATTGCCGTGAATCGCTTGCCGCAGATCCTGGCTTGGGCGCTCGTGTCCGCCACGGTCGGTTTCTTGCTCAAGCTTGTTGAGAGCGCTCATGAGAGGATCGGCGAGATCGTCAGTGCCTTGCTCGGCACCGCCTGGAGCGTGATGACGTACTTCGTCGTGCCGGTGCTGGTCGTGGAGAAGGTCGGACCGATTGACGCCATCCAACGCTCGTTGTCGCTGCTGAAGAAGTCATGGGGCGAGGCGCTGGTGGGCCAGGCTGGCCTGGGCATCTTCATGTTTGTGCTCATGCTGCCCGCCATCCTCCTGGTCGTCCTTGGCGTGCTGGCATTGCAGGCGGCGCCGGCCCTCGGTATCGCCTTGTTCGTACTGGCAGCCCTCTACTTCCTGGTCTGGTCGGCGGTCGGCCCGGCGCTGAATGGTATCTTCCTGGCAGCGCTGTATCAGTATGCCACCACCGGTTCCGCCCCGAACGGCTTTGACCAGCAGGTCATGGCCACGGCCTTCGCGCCAAAGGCCAGCTGAGTGCTCATTCAATAACCTCTGTGACGAGCGTCGAGGCGTAAGCCCGACGTGGGGACATCCGGGACATCCACGTCGGGCTTACGCCTCGACGCTCGCCGCGTATCGCATCAGGAGACCTCTCATGCCTCAACGGTCCTCACGCCGTCATTTCCTCACTGCCGCCGCCGCACTGGCCGCGGGAGCCGTCGCTGCATCGGCAACGGAACTCGCGGACGCTCCCGAGCGCCTGTACGACGGCGAGATCATCGACACGCACCAACACCTATGGGACCTGAAGGAATTCAAGCTCGCCTGGGTGGGCGGCCTGAAGGACAAAGCTCGTGAGATCCTGGACCGCAATTACCTCTTGAAAGAGTACGCCGAAGCGACGCAGGGCCTCAAGGTGAACCGCGCGGTCTACATGGAAGTTGACGTCGTGGAGGAGCAGCAGTTCAAGGAAGTCGAGTTCGTCACTAAAATTTGTGCTGAAGGCAAAGCGCCGACAGTCGCCGCGGTGGTCTCCGGCCGGCCGGCGTCCGATGGCTTCAAGGACTATCTCGACCGCCTCAAGGGGAACAAGTACGTCAAGGGCCTGCGCCAGGTGCTGCACAGCCCGGCGACGACGCCGAAGTTCTGCCTGGAGGAGAAATTCGTCAAGGGCATTCAGCTGCTCGGCGAGCGCGGACTGAGCTTTGACTTGTGCCTCAAGTGCGATCAGATCGATTACGGCGCCGAACTGGTGGATCGCTGTCCGAACACGCGCTTCATCCTCGACCACTGCGGCAATCCGCACAACGGCAAGCTCGACCTGGAAGGCTGGAAGAAGGCCATGGCCAAGATTGCCGGCGCGAAGAACCGCAACGTGATGT
>JAIEMG010000347.1 GCA_019752375.1 Gemmataceae bacterium
AAAACTATGTTGGGAAAGCAGCTGCACCCTATGAAATTGCCCAGTGGCACGAACAGCTCGCTTCGGTTGACGGCATTTTGGCCGGGAGTCGTTTCAAGACAACGACTCCGGAGCGATTAATCGCGCTAAATCTTACTTCCCGAGGCCAGGTGGTATGATGAATGAGGGAAGCGCCTCTCAGAGTCGAGGGTTTACTTCCGTCTTTCTCCATCCCTCACCCTGGCTCCTCGATCCTGATGAAAGTCTTTCACTGCGACCACTGCGAGCATCTGCTGTTTTTCGAAAACGTGCAATGCGTACGCTGTAACCACGTCCTGGCGTACCTGCCGGATCGCCGCGACATGGCCGCCCTGGAACCGGCTGGTCCAGACCGCTGGCGGCCCCTGTCTCCCGGGTTCGGCGCCGACACCTATCGTCTCTGCCGCAATTACACGGAGCAGAACGTCTGCAACTGGGCGGTCCCTGCCGACGACGCCAACGGTTATTGTCTCTCTTGCCGCCTCACCCGGATCATTCCCGATCTCAGCCAGACCGGCAACCACGAAGCCTGGTATCGGCTGGAAGTCGCCAAGCGGCGCCTGGTGTACAGCCTCCTTTGCCTGGACCTGCCGCTTCAAGGGAACGCCGCGGGCGGGCTGGTCTTCGAGTTCCTCGCGGACCTGCCGGGCGCTCCCCCGGTCTTGACCGGGCACGATCATGGTCGGATCACGGTCAACGTGGCCGAGGCCGACGATGCCGAGCGCGAGAAACGGCGGACCGCCATGCACGAGGGATATCGCACCCTGCTTGGCCATTTTCGCCACGAGGTCGGTCATTACTACTGGGAGCAACTGGTCCAGGACGGCAGTTCGCTGGGCGACTTTCGCGAGCGCTTCGGCGACGAGCGGCAGGACTACGGTGACGCCCTGCAACGTCACTACAAGGCGGGCCCGCCGGCGGACTGGCAGGAGCGGTTCATCAGCGCCTACGCCAGTGCCCATCCGTGGGAAGACTGGGCCGAAACGTGGGCGCACTATCTGCACATCACCGACACCCTGGAAACCGCCGCCAGCTGTGGCCTGCGGCTTCGGCCGCAGCGTCCGGACGAGCCGGTGCTCAAGGCCGAACCGCCCATGCGCGGCTGCCGCCCTACATCCTTCGAACGCATGATCGAGCAGTGGTTCCCGCTCACCTACGTGCTCAATAACCTGAACCGCGGCATGGGCCTGCCGGACGGCTACCCGTTTGTGCTGTCTCCCGCCGTCATCCAAAAGCTTCGGCTTGTCCACGAGATCGTCACCGCTGCTGCCCAGCCTGACCCGTGGAACCAGGTTGGGTGACGGGGTGTGCGTCTTTTACTTGAGTGTACCAGCTGCACACCCGGGTGACGGGTGACGGGTCAAACTTGCTGGATGTACGAACCCGCACGGATTAGAATCACTCTCCTCCGTGCAGCCCTGGGTGCTACGGAAAGAATCGATAGAGGTCCCGTCGCGGCAAGCAACGCACAAACTCTACCTCATCGTCTTCCACAGAGATACCGATCCGGTGTTCGCCAATGCGAATGCGGTAGAAATTGTCGGTGCCAGTCATCTTCTTGAGGTTGCTGACACCCTTCAAATCGTCGGCCGCTTCGATTTCTTCGATGACCAATTGCACGCGTTCGAGCAGATTCTTGTCCTTGATTTTTTTCAGGTCGCGGGCAAAGCTCTTGCGGAAGCTGGTCCTCATGGCTTGCCCTGTAAGATCTGGAAAACCTCGGCGCGGCTGGAGCGCTTGGTCTTCTGGCCCTCTCGAATGGCTTCGGAGAGCGCGAAGTCTTCCAACACCTCGGAAAAGACCTCGTGTAGCAACTCGCGCTGTTCGTGCAGCGTCTCTGCCAGGGCCTCTTTCAATGCCCGCTTGAGAACACGTTCAGTCAGGTTTGCTTGTGCCATGTCGCTCCTTTTTGTCCAATCGGGTTACCATCCACACAGGCCAGGCGATCGGATGCCGTGGCGCAGGCGCTCTTACGGCGCGCCTGATCGTCGCCTGATAGCTCCCACTTTCGTCCCACTCCCTGACGCTCGTCTCCACGCATCGGAATTGAACCCTGCTGGCGTTCATCGGACACCGCACCTGAAACAGACTCCCGTCCGCAAGAGGACGATCCGTCTCCACGATAGCCCAAAACCGATGGGAACAGAATCTACAGACGACCGCAACCTCGTACCACATTCGCGGTAACCTCGTCTGTCACCAACACGGGATAGGGTTCTCTGCCACAGGCCGTGAACACACGGCATTATTCTCCTGTCTGCACCAGCCGCAACCCAATCGGCAACGATTCACCGAACATCTGGCTCTGCTCCTCCCCCTCCAGCTCGACGACGTTTTCCACCATCTGGATCCAGTGCGGTGGGATCGATACGGCAGCCAGCGCCGCCAGCACGCTTTGGCGATGGCTGTCGTCCACGTCGAGGGCCCGCTGTCCGGTCTTGCGTGCGAGCTGGGCGAGGCAGAACGCCCAGGCGGTCCGTTCGCTGTCGTGGCCGGGCTGAAAGCCGACGAGCTGATCGAGCCACGTCTGCACCACTTCGTGATGCACGACGGCATTCAGAGGTCCGTAGAGCAGGCGGCGGGCGCCGAGGCGGGTGAGCGCCCAGAAGGCGTAGGTCGGGACCGGGCTGCGGCGCAGGGTCTTGAGCAGGGCCTGGCCCATTGCCTCCTTCTGCTTCACGTCCAGGCGCTCCAGGCTGGCCGCGGCGCGCCACATCTCGGCCAGTTCATTGGCACCCGGTTTGATGCCGGCCTTGCCCTTGCCCGGCAGCAGCATCGGACGCAGTCGATCGGCGAGCGCCTGTTGAAGCGATGGGTTCAGTCCGCCGGCCACGCGCCGCCACATGATCCAGTAGTCGGCGCCGCCTTCCGGAATGCGCGCCGCGGGACGGCCAGCTTCCTGGCGCGGTGGTGCGTGCATCAGCTTCCAGAGCTGCTCGACGCGGAACTTGTCCAGTGAATCGCCAAAGCCGGGCCGCAGACAGTATCCGACCAGGTGATACCAGCGGCTCATGTGCGCTGGCGAGCGGCGGCGTTGCTCCGCAATCTCGGACAGGAACTCGACCAGGCGACGGCACAGCCCGGTCGGCCACTCGTGACGGGGCGCTTCCAGCGCGGCTTCCAGGGCCTTGGTCAGTTCCTGAGCCGGCTGGCCGTCGTTGTAGCAGGCGCGGATCAGCGCTGCGGCGGCTTGTACCTGGGCTTCGGGCCAGACGTCGGAAACGGCGGATCGCTCCGCACCGTCGGCGCCGTCCTCGGCGTCCTTGACGATGTCGCGGACATTGAACTCCAGACGCCAACGACTGTTGCCGTCCTTCCCCACACAGAAGAGTTCCAGGGTACCGATCTCGGTGCTGCGCGCGGCCAGCGTGACCGGTACGTTGCGTGTGCCGCTGCGCTTGCCGCCGCGCAAGATCGTGTGGAGCGGGGGCAGCTGAAGCAACTGCTCCGGGGACACGCGCAGCACTTCGCCCGCCTTGTCGTCGCCGCGCACCGTGGACGTGTAAAGCGGGAACGTGACCGGCTGTCCCAGCGCCAGCTCCAACTCGGGCCTTTCCAGGACGATTTCCTGCCCCTCTTCCAGGTGCTGCGGTACGACGCAGATCAAGGTCAGAGGATGAGAGGGTGAGGGAGCGCCGTCCGACGAAGCCTTCGCTTGCGATTCCGCCCTTCCGCTCGGCTGCTCTCCCCCGGTCTGGACGCCGATGTAGTAGGAACGCGCGATGCCGCCGCCAATCCGCCGGCCGCCGGTGTGGCGCAGCCAGGCGTAGTGGGCTGCGCCCCATGCGACGGCCAGGTCGAGCGACGGGTTGGTCAGCACCAGCGGCTGCCAGGGATGTTCGGGCGAGTCGTACCAGTGCCGCATCACGTCGATGAGCCGGTCGCGCAGGGCTTGCGGTTGAAAGACGCCGCCGTTGAAGAGGATGGCGTTGGGCGCTTCCTCCGCGCCGTCGCGGTGCCGTTCCAGGAAGCCCGCGAGGTGGCGGGTGATCGCCGGATCGCTGACGTAAGGCAGGCCCATCTCGTGCAAGCCGGTGCGTGCCCCGCGTTGCGGCTCTGCATCGCGCGCAACCATCGGCAGGAAGCCGTCGTGAATGATGCGGCGCACGTCTTCCGCGGTAAGTTGGGCATGGAAAGCGCCGCCGATCACCTGTCGGCCGCGGCCCATGACCGTCACGGTGAACGAAGCCGGCGGCTTTGGCGCCAGCAGGGTCTCCTTGGCCATCCGGCATGCCTGTGTCAACATGCCATATTGCACGGCATCCAGCCGGCCGGCGGCAGGCAGCTTCGTTTCCACTGCCTTGGCCAGCGCCAGGTCCATGTTGTCGCCGCCCAGCAACAGGTGATCGCCGACCGCCTGACGGACAAAGGCCAGCTCACCCTGCTGTTCGACGGCCTGGATGAGGCTGAAATCGCTGGTGCCGCCGCCCACGTCGACAACCACGCAGCGATGGCCGGGCTTGATGCGGCCGGCCTCGGCGGGCGGGTGCAGCGCCAGCCAGCAATAGAACGCGGCTTGCGGCTCTTCGAGAAGCGTCAGGTTTTCCAGACCGGCCTTCTTCGCGGCTTCGACGGTCAGGTTGCGACCGACGTCGTCAAACGAAGCGGGCACCGTCAGGACGACCGCCTGCTTCTCCAGGCGGTCCTCGGGATGGTCGCGCGCGATCTCGTGGTTCCAGCTTTCGACCAGATGTTGAAGGTAGCGGCCGGAGGCTTCGACCGGCGAGATGCGCTGAACGTCCGGCGGTGCGTTCCAGGGCAGCAGCGGCGCGGAGCGATCGACACCCGCGTGGCACAACCAGGACTTGGCGGAAGTCACCAGCCGGCCCGGCACGCGCGATCCCGAGTTGCGGGCAAATTCGCCGACGGCGTACGGCCGCTGCGGGTCCCACGGCAACGCGGTCGAGCCGGCGGGAAGATCGTGCGGACCCGGAAGATAGAGGAATGACGGCAGCAAGGCGCGTGCGGCCATCTCGGCGGGGGCAGAAAGCTGGGGCACCTGGAAGGTCTGAATCTCAGGACGCCCGCCCTTGCGTTTGACGTCGATATACGCCAGGGCGCTGTTGGTGGTGCCCAGATCGATGCCGACCAGGTATCGAGCGGATTTGTCACCTTGCGGCATCGCGGAGGTCCCTGCAAGTTTTGCTCGGTGGGCCAGACACTCCTGTCTGGCCCACCGTTTTGTGCGAAGCCGCTCCTCCAGGGGCGCGGCTCAACGCCGTTTCATGTTCAGTGTATTGCTTCAGCATTGGCGCTGTCGAGACTGCCCTTGCGATGCGTTCGAGAAACGCTAAAGTCCCCGCCCGGTCCGCCGAGGAGGAAGCCGGATGCAAGCGAAGTGGTTCCGAAGGTTGCTGCTCCTGGCCGCGGCGTCACTGGCCGTGATGCAGGGTGGTTGCCTGTGGGTTGCGGCGGGCGCTGCCGGCGGCGCCGCGCTGGGGTACGCCTACTGCAATGGCAAGCTTTGCCACGTCTACGCCGCCTCGCTGGACGACACGCGCGCCGCGGCCCGCGCCGGCCTTGCCGATCTCGGCATGCCGGTGCAGGAGGAGAGTCAGGAGCCGGGCAGCGCCTCCATCAAAAGCCAGACCGCCGATGGCGACACGGTACGGGTCTCCCTCAACATCGAACCGAGCAAGTTTCCCGCCGACGGGCCGATGACGCGTGTCTGTGTCCGCGTGGCCACGTTCGGCGATCATCCAGCCAGCGCTCGTTTGCAGGAGCAGATTGCGGTGCACCTGGTCATGGTGGGCGCGGCAACGCCGCTGCCCTCTGGTGCGCCGCCTGCAGCGCCGCCCGTCATCACGCCGCCCCCCGCGCCGCCGGGAGCGCTCCCATCAACCACGGCCCCACCACCGCTCTTGCCACCCGAGACGGCGCCGAACCCGCGACCGGCGGATGCGCGCAAACCCTAGCCGGAGCCGCGGCCATTGTGGCGGCAGACCTCCAGGTCTGCCGGTCGTTTCACCGCAACTGCCGTGTGCTGACGGTGGAGCGGGGCCGATTTCGCCGTTTGGTGACGGTGGCGCGACCCTGCGTCCAAAGCACGCACATCCGTTGAGCATGCAAAACGGTGGTACGCAGACGCAAGAGCAATTCCGTGACGAGCCGGAAGCGTCAGCGACCGGAGTGTGCGCGCGCTCCGGTCGCTGACGCTCCTGGCTCACCGGGACTTCGCGTTCAGCGCAGGGCCGACTTTGCCTCTTGCGTAATGCGGGCTTCCGGCAGCCCGAGAGGTAAAGAGGTAAAAGGGGTCGGGAGCTCCCGACCCCTGGTATGTGGGTTTTAGCAAAGAAATCCGCTTTCCGGCAGTTCCTGGCACCATGAAACGAGCCTTACTCCTTTTTCTAGGAGGCTCGTGTCATGGCTACTTCTCACACCCGTCAGCGCCCCGCTTCGCGTCGTCCGGCCTTCTGCGTCGGCAAGCCGCGCGGCGTGCTTCACCCGCGCGTGCAGGCGGTCGGTCCCGAGCACTTCGGCATCGTCTGCTGCGACTGCGCCAAAGCCCGTTCCAAGTTCTTCCTGGCCGACTTCTACGGCCGCGTCCTCGTCCCGCCAACCACCGTCGCCCACAACCGTCCCGACCTCGACGCGGCTGTCGCCCAGGTCCGCGCGGCCTTCGCCACCCATCAGATCCAGGACAGCCTCGTCGCGATCGAACGCACCGGACGGTATCACCGCCACATTCAGCGCGCGTTTGCCGCTGCCGGCTTCGAGACGCGCATCATCCATCCGTTCGTCACCAAGCAGTATCGCCAGCCGGTCGATCCCGGCAACAAGACGGATGACACCGATTTGTCAGCGATCCACCGCGCCACCGTGACCGGTTGCGCGCTGCTCGAAGCGACGCGCGACAAGGCCTGGACCACCTTGCAGCTGGTCATCCGCCATCGCCGCGACCTCGTCCGCAAAGGCGCTGCCCTCAACTGCCAGATCCGCGACCACCTCGAGGCCGCCTTGCCCGGCTACGCCGCCTGCTTCGACAAACTCTGGGAGAGTGCGATTCCCTGGCACTTGCTCCACCACTTCCCCACGGCCGCACAGTTCCGCGGCGCCGGACTGACAACCATATGTCAGTCCTTGCAGCAAGCCGGCATCCGCTTCCAGAAGCCCACCGTGCGGACCGTCCTGGAATGGGCCGAACGGGCGGCCGCGGGCGACGTCGCCGCCGATCTGCACCGGCGCATCGCGCTGGCCCTCTACGACGATCGCCAGCGAAAAACCCTGGAAAGACACGCGAAGCGGGGACATCCCAGGTTAGTTTGGACACGCGAAGCGGGGACATCCCAGGTTAGTTTGGCAAACTAAACCTGGGATGTCCCCTTTGCCCTCTCCCCCCTTTGCCCTCTCCCTGTCCCCTTTGCCCTCCTAAACCTGGGATGTCCCCTTTGCCCTCCTTGGGATGTCCCCTTTGCCCTCCTGGGATGTCCCCTTTGCCCTCCTGTCCCCTTTGCCCTCCCCTATTCGGCGCATTGCTCCTATTTCTCATCTAGCGGAATAGTGAACTTCACAATCACATACCAACCATTATGTTTGGTGTCATATTTCATCTCAAGCCAAACATTGATGTTGTTCTCCAGCGGCACCTCCATCGAACGACTGTGCGGAATATCCTCTGCTGGCTTCTCCTTCCGCCATGCATCAACAGCGCGTTTCCACCGCGGGTGCTCATCGACTTTCAATTCGCGAGCGATGCGTTCCAGCTCTCCTATTGCTTTCAGGTACGTGACGCGGTCAGTCAATGGTACAATACTCACCCTTTTTAAAATTCGGTTCTCTTGATCCATGAACACGGTGTTCGTCCATGATGAAAACGCCTTTCCGCTGGGAAAGTGAACGGTAATATTGCACGGATCGTCAAGGCCGGTAATGTCGCGAGAGCTGCCATCATCCCTCTTGGGCCAAACGTGCCCCTTCACTTTTCCGACAGAGTCGCCTATCGACACCTCGACCGTAGGCACTTTATCGTCTCGTTGCATCGGGTGGCAGGAAGTCAAGAAGATCAACACTGCTATGAGAACCATACCGCTCCCCCTTGGATTCGTGCCTAATCCACCGATCTTTTCTTCGGCACTTACATCAATTTGGAAGCTTCTCAATGAGGTCATCTAGAATCCCCGAATCGGTGTAGAGCTTCTGGTAATGTGGCAACATTTCATCTTCAATCCACTTCCAACGGTCATTGAAGTTTCCGATGTCCCCTTCTCGGTTCAGATTCTCCTTAATGAATGTTGGAAAGATAGTCCCTTTGCGCACCTGATTTCCATCCTTAAAAGCTGGAAGTGGAAAAATCACGAATGCACTGATACTCGTTGCAACTTTTGCATGCTTCTTGTAGATCGGCTGAAGAGTAGCTTCCTGTTCCAGTCGAAGTAAAGACTTGTTGCCTGACCAGATCTTGTCGCTGTTCTGCGCCACTTGACCATCGTCAATTTCTTTCCACGCCCTAAATGAGCGATCGTCCAGTAGGCCATTGTCCTTTAGCTTGCCCAGCAAATTAAGTCGTCCGTAGTCAAAAGCAAGATGCTGCCAGTAAATGTCATCGTAGACAGCTTTATTGCCTTCTGCCAGGAACGCAATCGGTTCTTCCGACCTTGGAAAAGGATTGACTGGGCTTCTAAAAATCTTGATTGCGCCAGCTACCTCATTGGATGCGAAGGCCGCCATGCCTGCCCACCGGTACTTGTATGTGTCTTTCAAGAACATGTCGCGGTAAGCCGCAGTCCGTCGCCTCGCGAGTTCTAGAGGGTCGGTGGTAAAGTTCTTCATCCCCTTGATCGCGCCGATCTTTTCCTGTGCTTTCCTTTGCCAATAATCCTTGGACTCTAATTGGGCCTGCGTGGGCTTCTCTTCGGCCAACACGACTAGATTTAGAGGCGCGGCCAGAGCATAAGCAGGATCAACGCTCTGTACGTGGTGCGTCACGAACTCCATATGCGGCGCCTCAGGTGCGCCATCATCAACGGCCAGCACGGTAACGGTTTGCGGTATGTCCCAGTCTGCGGTGGTGAACAAGAGCGTGAGTGTTTGTGAAGGCGTCGGTTGACTGGTAGACGACACTCGTAACGACCTCGCGGTGTTAACCGTGACAAACACATCCGCAGTAGGTTGAGTGCTGAGGCCAACCTTATATGTGTCAGTCTGTCCGCCCTTCTCCACGATCGTGGAGCCGTCGCTCTCCCGGATGAAAACGCCTGGGTTACTGTCGGCAATGTTGAGCGTTGCCGATGCATCGGCGCCCGACTGATACGTCTGCGGTTTGCCCACGAATGCGGCATCAATTAGAGCAACGCTAACGGTTTGCGGCCCCGTCACCAGACCGGTGCGGTAGGGAATTACAGATAACGTCGCGGTCGTTGACCCAGCAGGGATCACGACGCTACCAGATAAGTACGCGTAATCAATTCCGTCTGTCGCCGTGCCGCCCACTAAATAGTAGACAGTGAGGTCGGTAGAACTGTCACCTAATCGTGTTACTGTGAATTGACCCGGATCCCCATCGATCTTTGAAGCATTCGTGTCCGTTGCTTCAATCGTGACCTCTGGAAGGACTACTATAGTGATTGTGGCGTCGGCAGTCCGCCCCTGGTCGTCAATTACGGTGAGTGTAAAACTGTCGATTCCGGAGAAGTCATTTGACGGGACGTAGCGCACAATGGGTGTACCATTGGTATTGTCAAGTGAAGCGTTACCGTGAGAAGGCACCCCAATGGCGGCGATAAGCAGATGGTGCCCCGTCGCGTAGGCGAGGACGTCGATGCTTACTGGAGAATTGACCGCAGTAGTGACAATGTGGTCGGTCGCGACAGGTGCCAAACTACTGGCAAGGATTGTCCAAGCTAAGGCTAGTGTGTTACTAGTGATGCCATTGGAGGCGGTGACCAGGACTTCGTAAGGATTTTCAGATTGGACACTTTCGCTGATGGTTCCGGAGATTACTCCGCTCGCAGAGTCAATGGCTAAGCCGTCTGGCAGACCAGCGGCGCTAAAAACGAGTAGGTTAAAATTCGCGTCATCAGCACCAATGGCGAGCGAAATGGTATCGCCAGCGGTGTTCAGCTGGTCCGGCAACGCAGTGAAGTAGATTGGATTTGTCACGGACCAGAGGAATGTCTGGCTATTTGCGCTTACCCCGTCGGATGCCGTTGCTATAACTACATAGGCGTTAATGGTGTCCGCTGCGGCGGCGATAGTTCCTGAGATGACTCCGCTGCTAGTGTTTATCACGAGGCCAGGAGGTAAGCCGGTCGCCGCATATGTGAGTACAGAGCCATCGTGGACCACGGCAAGAACGGGAAGCGAGACAGTATCACCAATGAAGGTCCCTTGATCATGAGGATTTATGAGTAATATCTTGGTGATTGTCCACGTGAATGTTGTGCTGTCGATGTGTGAGCCGTCCGTGGCGGAGACAGTTACCGTATACGGGCTACTAGCCGCCGTCGAACTGATCACCCCGGCAATCATTCCGGTGCTGCTTTCGATACTGAGGCCCGGCGGTAGTCCAGCGGCAGTGTAGGACAGCAGATCACCTTCGGCGTCAATCACGGTGATAGGAAGTGAAACATCGTCCCCGCCAGCGTTACGCTGAGCGCCGGGGTCGACGACCATCAGGTTCTGTACCGTCCATGCGAAAGTCGCTTGGGACGTCAAAGTGCCATCGGAGGCCGAAACAGTTACAAGAAAAGGACTGTTTAAGTCAACATTATCCGCTATTGTTCCGGTGATATAGCCAGTGTACGGGTTAATCGTTAGTCCAGGGGGCAGGTTTGTTGCAGAAAAAGTTAGGGCGTCGCGACCCGCATCAATAGCTTGAATGGCAAGGTACACTGGGCCCCCGTCCAGGCTAACTTGGGGTCCGGGATTTGTAATCACCGGTGGAAGGTTGATCCCCATAGCGGTGCGGAAGATTACATAGTGTCCGTCGCTGCTGGAGTCGGCAGCAAGTGTATCGTGCCAGATGAATTGGGCGTCCGGCAAGAGGCCCGGGATAGTGCCCCACGGCGCCGTCCCCTGCGTTGCCGATGCCGCTGGCGCTGCCCATGTCGCACCGCTGACAATGCTCTGAATTTCGGAGAGCGCTGGCACCCCCCCCGGCTCGCCGGGATTGATCCCACCGATTGTGTACTGCCAATCTGTGGTGTCGGAAACCACCGTCACGCCGCCCGGCAGGGCGAATTGCCCTGCCCACATCTGCTGCAAGCCGTCGTCCCAAACCACTACGTAGATGTAATTGCCGATGTCTGGCTCGAACTGGACTGTCTCGGCCTCGGACCAGTTGTACGTCCCCGGGTTGCCGGCCGCGCCCACTTCATTGCGGCCCACGAACGTCAGGCTGCTGCCGTCCGCGCTGCCGAAGTACAGGCCATAGTGATTGTCCGCCGTCAGCGTCGCCGTGATCGCATCCGGCGAAGTGACGGTCACCGTCACCGTGGCCGTCGCGGTCCAGCCGAAGGCATCCTGGATCGTGTACGAGAACGTATCGGTACCGAAAAAGCCGGTCGGCGGTTCGTAGTCCACGAAGTCATCGGAGAAGTTGGCCGGCGTGCCGTTGTCGTTCAGGCTCACCGTGCCGCCCTGGCTGCTGGTCGCCGACGCGCTGATGACGCGCAGCGCCTCGCCGTCGGCGTCCGCGTCGTTGGCCAGCAGCGTCGCGGCGGCGATGTTCAGCGGCACGTTCTTCGTCGTGGCAGCAGTGTCGGCGCCGGCCGTCGGCGGATGGTTGGCCGGCACCACCGGCGCGGCGGTGCGGTAGATGACGTAATGGCCGTCGCTGGTCGAATCGGCGCCGAGGGTGTCGTGCCAGACGAATTGGGCGTTGGACGACAAGCCGGGAATGGTGCCCCACGGCGCGCTGC
Organism: Gemmataceae bacterium; assembly: GCA_019752375.1. Lineage (GTDB taxonomy): Bacteria > Planctomycetota > Planctomycetia > Gemmatales > Gemmataceae > JAIEMG01. The sequence goes on from JAIEMG010000347.1 coordinate 11,877, forward strand.
CGTTGGCGGCCGACGCGGCGGGAGTCGCCCAGCTCGCACTGCCGATGGTTGAAGCCACCTCGCTTAACGCCGGCACGTCGCCGTTCTCGCCGGGGTTGGCGCCGGCGCTCACGGTGTACAGCCAGTGACTGGTATCGGAGTAGAGGGGGACGCCGTTCAGGTCGAACTGGCCGATCCAGGCTTGGGGGCCGCCGTCGTCCCAGGCCAGCACGTAGAGGTAGTCGCCCGGCGATGCCTGGAACGTGTAGGTTTCCGGCAGCGACCAGTTGTACGGACCGGGATTGCCGTTGAAGCCGACTTCATTACGGCCGATGAGGGTCAAGCTGCTGGCGTCCGCCGAACCGCGATAGAGGCCGTAGTGGTTGTCGGCCGTCAGCGTGGCGCTGATGGTTTCGGTGCCGGGGAAGCCCACGGCCGGCGCCAGGCGGTCCTCCAGCGATTCCACGCTTGGCTTACACCGAAGGGAGGCGACGGGGGGGGGCGCCAAGTTTGCGACAGACTTGGCGCGGACGGGAGCCGAACAGGGTGTGGAGCAAGGTGCGAAACAGGCCAGGCATCGGGCGGTTCCTCTTCGTCGGTGAAGGAGGGGGGCGTTGCCCCACGACGGGGCGGTTCAGGTACGAGTGAGTGTGAGCCGAGCAGCCACCGCTGTCAAGCGAAGAACGGGCGAAGGGGTAGTCGGGCGTTTTCTGCGCGCATCAGCGTGGCCGTTCGCCCGACTCCCCAGCGAGGGATGAGGCAACCCTCGCTGGGGAGTCGGGCAAACGGCCGGGTGTCGAATGGTCCCAGGACTGCGACCACGATCAGCGGCGGCGTCACCCCGGGACGACCGCTTGTTCCTCTTCCCAGACGCCTTCGCCGACGGCTGCCTGCTGCACACGTTCGCCTTCTCCATCGACGACGCCACCTCCCCCACAGAGGCTTCCAAAGCATTCTCCCCGGCATTTTCGCTGGCCCCCACTCCCCGGCACGAGTACCTTGCAACCAGAAACCAGCCATTCCAAGCGCCTGCGGAGGAATCATGGCCACGTGGGGAGAGTTCATCGCCGAGTTTCAGGTCGTCCGCGTCAAACCGAGCGTCATGTACGTGCCGGTCGAGCAGGTCATTACCCTGTGGGAAGAACGGAACCGGCTTCGTCAGGAGGTGGCCCACCTTCGTCAGGACCTGAGCGTCGAGCGCGAAGGTTGTGCGCAGGAAGTGGATGACCTCGCGGAAGCCTGTGCCGGCGAATCGGACCAGGCCGAGTACATCGTCAACGCCCTGCGGGCCGCGGCGGGCTTGATCCGGGAGCGCGACGCCGCCGAAACCGAGGCCGAACCCGAAATTCCCGCAGCCGAAGAACCCCCGGTCGGGCCCCCGCCGGCGTAGAATGGGCTAGGGAGGAAAGCGGATGAGCCGCCGGGCTCGTCGCCGTGGGACCCAGCCCGCAGCCATCCCTGGCGTCCGATGAGCATGCGTGAGAAAGCGACGGAGAATCAGCGGGCGCGGCCGGGGTTGATCTTTTGAAACGCTTTCTTTAGCATCCCCTACCATGAAACTGACCGACCGACCCGCTCCCTCTGAAGCATTGGTAGCCTGGGCCTGCCGTTACGCCGAGGAGATCTTCCTGCCGGCGGATCGGCCGTGGTTCATGGCGCCCCCGCCAGCCCTCAACGTCGAGCACTGGGAATACCTCTGCCGCTGCCGCCGGGAGCCGGTACGCGTGAAGAGGCACCTGTGTCATAATGGCCAGGGATATCTCTATCTGGGCCAGTGCTGCCGTTGCGAGACGATCATCTGGGGCTATCGCCACGACTACGAAGCGCTGGACGATGCGGCCTGAGTGCCCTCGTCGGCCTTCCGGGGAACTTCACCGTGATTGCGCTCCTCTCCCTGGTGCTGGTCTTCGGCGCGGATGCGCCGGACCTCGAAACCACCGCGCTGAAGAAGCTCAACGCCTTCCGCAAGGCGGCGGACCTCTCGCCCGTCACGCTCGATGCGGACCTCTCCAAGGCGTGCCAGCTGCATGCCGAGTACCTGGCCAAAAACTTCGCCCTCGCCTTCAAGGGCCAGCTCGACGTCCACGACGAGGACGCCAAGCTGCCCGGCTTCACTGCCGAGGGACGCAAGGCCGCAAAGTCTTCCGTCATTTCGCAGATGAAGGGCCGGGGCGATCCGCTCATCGGCATCGACGTCTGGATGGGCAGCTTCTATCACCGCGTGCCCTTGCTCGATCCGAACCTGACCAAGGTGGGCATCGGCTCCGGCGGCAAGCCGGAGGACGGCCACAGCCTGGTCCTCGACAGCACCAACGGCAAGATCAAGAGCAAGGACGCCAACAAGATCGTTTGCTACCCGGTGAAGGACCAGAAGGACGTGCCGCGCGTCTTCTGCCTGGGGTCGCCCGAGTTCCCCAACCCGCTGCCAAACAATGGCAAGAGCGCCGACGCGGGCTATCCGATCACGGCGTCGTTCTTTCTGCCCAAGGTGGTCATCAAGGACGCGACCGCGACCTTGCAGGACGCCGCTGGCAAGGACGTGGAAGTCTGGCTGTCATGGCCCGAGAAGCCGGCCGTGAAGAACTACGGCGGCAACTCCATCTGCGCGATTCCGAAGGCGCCGCTCAAGGCGAACACGGAATATACCGTGACGCTGACGGCAAAGGTGAACAACCGCGACTGGAAGAGCAGCTGGAGCTTCACCACAGGACCGAAATGAAGTCACCTTCCCTCGTTGGTTCTACAACGCTTCTTCGTTCCGCCGCGTTGGGAGCAATGTCGAATGACGAAGGGTGCAACTGCGTTTTCTACAAGGGAAACAGCAATCCTACACGGGAAAAACAAGGTTTTCGGCCATTCGGAGACCGGAAAATCGACCATTAATGCCCAAATTTGGGCAGCGATTGCAGCACGAAACTGACACGAGCTTTGAGAAGACCCTGAAAAACAGGGCATCTGCTACTCAAGCTCATCCTGTAGAATTAGCAGCTGCACCCAATGACGAAGCCCGAATGACGAATCAATGACCAATGTCCAAGCTCCAACGGATGCGTGCGCGCTGTGGATCTTTGGTCATTGGAGTTTAGTCAGGCGAGCGGCAACAACTCACTTCCCTGGCGAGCGTCGAGGCGTAAGCCCGACGTGGACAGCGCCCAAGACCCGGTTGTCGACTGCACACGGAGACGTCGGGCGCACGCCTCGACGCTCGCCAAAGGGACTTCCTGGCCTTACCGGGCTGCTCGGGCCGGAATGAGTTTTGTTGGGCACGTTTTTGGCGTGCCATCTGCACCAGGACAGGCACGTTAAAAACGTGCCCCACAAAATCCGCGTGTCTCATTTAGTCGCAGGCGTTACGCTGATCGGCTGGCCATCCGTCAAGTTGGCGGGCGGATTCTGTACGATCTCCTCGCGACCGGTGAACTCCTCCCACACGGGCTTCTCACCGGCTTTCGCCGCCTTCGTCTGTTTTCGCAGCACTTCCACGATCGATGCCTCACGCAGTCCCGTCTCCAGCGGCGTTCGCACTGCCTTGCCGTTTTCGATGCGGTAACAGTACGTCTGATCCGCTTGCGACAGGACCGCACTGGCCGGCAGCGTCCACGTCTTGGCGTGCTCGACGACGATGGTGGCGTAGGCATACATGCCCGGCCGCAGCTCGGCGCGGGGGTTGTCCACGTCGATCTCGGTGCGAAGGGTCCGCGCTCGCGGGTCGAGCGCCCAGGCGGAGCGCGTGACTTTGCCCTCGAATTCGCGACCGGGCAATGCTTGCACGCGGATGCGTGCCGGCGTGCCGTCGGCGACCCAGACCGCATCGAGTTCCGGCACGTCGACGAAGACGCGCACCGGGTCCGTCTGCATCACCACGAAGAGCGGCTCCGCCTTGGCCCCGCCTTGAGCCGGCTGGACCAGGTGGCCCTTATCGACGTTGCGCCGGGTGACGATGCCGTCGAAGGGCGCCTTGATCTCGGCAAAGTCCACCAGTGCCGAGAGGCGGCGGCGGCCGGCTTGAGCTACCTCGAGCTTCGCCTGATTGACGCGCACGTCCGCCTGGGCGCGCTCACGCAGCGCCGCGCTCTCCTCGCGGCCGGTTCGGGCTACTTCGAGGAGGTAGCGGGCGTCGTCCAGCGTCTGCGGTTCAACGGCGCCCTTGCCTTTTGCAAGCTTCTCGAGCCGATCGACCGCGGTCTTCCGACGTTCCACCAGGGCGTCGGCGTTGCGCGTGCTGGCAGTCGCCGCTTCCAGCGATTTCTGCGCTCGCTCCACTTCGGCACGGGCCTGTGTCACGAGTGCTTCCTTCTGGGCCAACTCCTCGTCCAACTCGGGCACGCTGAGCACGGCGATGGTCTGACCGCTTTCGACGACGTCGCCGATGTCCGCGCGGACCTCCTGAACGAACCCGGCAATCCTGGCAAAGACCGGCGTCTGCTGAAACGCTTCGATCCGGCCCGGCTGAGCGATGCCGCGCTGCACGGTCCGACGTTCCGGCTTGACCGCGTTGATGGCAGGCTGCGCCGAAACCGGGGCGGGCTGTGGCGACGGGTAGGTAGGCGCGCCTGGATTGTTCCGACCACATCCGACGCCGGCCAGGCAGGTCCCGAAGAGCGCCGCGACCAGCGACAGGCGACAAACGATGGCACGACGCATGGAAAACACCTCAGGGAGCATCGGCTTCAAAGTACGGGCTGCGGGCATCGCCCGGATCGAGCGACGCGGATTTGCGGTTGCGACCGTGCTGCACCGCAGCGCAGGCGCCAGGCAAAACGAACAGGGTCGTGACGGCAGCTGCGATCAGGCCGCCGATAACGGCCCAGGCCAGGGACGCCAGCGCCTCCGCAGCCGGACCGACGGCCATCGGCAGCACGCAAGCAATCATGACGGCACTGCTCATCAGGACCAGACGCAGCCGAAGGGTGGCGCATTCCACGGCCGCGCCAAGGGCGCCGATTCCCTCGCGCCGGCGGCGCTCAGCACAAGTGACCAGCAGGATTGCGCTGGCCAGAGCGGCGCCGGTGGCCACGATTGCGCCCAGGATCGATTGAATGTTGAGCGACGTGCCTGTTGTCAGCAGCATCAGTGCCGAGCCAGTCAGCGCGGCCGGTACGGTCAGAACGACCAGTAGCGCCAGCCGGATCGACTGGAAGTAGGCCGTGAGCAGCAGGAAGATGACGAGCACTGCTGGCCCCAGGCCGAGCGCCAGACGGTGGAACATCTCACGCATCGGCGTCACCTGGCCGCGGAGATCAACGCGCATGCCGCGCGGCGGCTTGCCGACGGTGTCGATGGCTCGTTCAATCTGCTCCGCCAGGCGGCCCAGGTCTTCGCCGGACCGATTGGCCGTCAGGCTGACCAGGCGGCGCATGTCGTGGCGATCGACCTCGCCGGGCATTGTCCCTTCCTTCAATTCGGCAACGTCGCGCACCAGGAGTGGGTCGGCGGCGGTCTTCTTGATCGGCAGCGTGCCCAGCGCTTCGACCGAATCCATGCGCGACGCGGGCACCTCGACTTGCACCGGGTAAGCGATGCCGCTTCTCGGATCTCGCCAGACCGTCGGCCGGGTGAAACGGCTGGAGAACGCACGGGCCACGTCGCCCGACGTTGCACGGCTCAGGCCGGCCTTCTCGCGGTCCACGCTGATTTCCAGGGTTGGATAGTCCAGCGACTGGGCGTAGTGCACGTCGCGCAAGGCCGGGATGCGTTCCAGCTCCTTGCGGAGCCGCTCAGCATGGACACGGTTTTCCGGCAGGTTTGGTCCACTGACGACCACTTCGATCGGCATCGGTGAGCCAAGACCTGTCGCATCGTCCGCTTCGAAGCGCAGCTTCACGTCCTTCATCAGCGGCGCTTTCGCGCGCGCCACCAGGGGAAGTTTGCGGCGCAGCCGTTCCTTCAAATCCGCCATGCGAATGCCCGTGTCCGGCTTGAGCGCCATCCGCAGCACGGCGTCGTGCGGCCCCGCCGTCCACAGGAACACGCTGTTCATCGGAGCGTGGGACGATACGGAGCCGACATGGCTGACACTAACGTCCACGCGGTCGCGGCCGACCTCGTCGCCAATGGCGTCGAGCACGTCTCGAACCAATGCCTCGGTGCTTTCCAGCGACGTTCCTTCAGGTGCGTGCAAACGAATGGTAAGCTGCCCGGAATCCAGTGGCGGCAGCAGTTCGCGGCCGGCGTGCCGGTATGCAAACCCGAGGCCGAAAGCACACAGCAGGAGATAGCCCGGCAGCAGCAGCCAGCGGATCGCTGCCAGGCGGTGGAGCAACTGCGCATAAACGACCTGCAAGCGCCCCAGCGGCGGACGCGCGACCGCCTCCGTTTCGGCACGGGTGCGTCGAAGCAGCCAGACCGATAAAACCGGCACCAACGTGTTGCAGAAGATCGACGACGCCAGCATGGCAAAGCACACCGTCAGTGCCAGCGGCAGGAAAATGGCGCTCGCTGCTTCGGGCAGGAAGAATGCCGGCACGAAGACGGTGACGACGCAAAGCGCGGCAAGCAAGCGTGGCCATGCCGTCGCCCCGGTGCCGCGGAGCACGGCACGGGCGACGTTGCCGGTCCGATCCAGGCAACCGTGGATGCCTTCGATCGTGACCGTTGCCTCATTGACCAGGAGGCCGACCGACAAGGCCAGGCCGGCAAGCGTCATCAGGTTGATCGTCTGCCCGCCCAGCCCCAGCGCGAATACCACTGCAAACAGCGCCGACGAAACAGAGAGCGCGACCACGATCGCGCCGCGCCAGTCGCGCAGGAAGACGGCAACGATCAAGCCGGCCAGGAGTGCTCCCAGGATCGCCTGCAGGCCAGCGCCGCGCAATATGCGCGTGACCGGAGCGGCCTGATCGAGCTCGAAGCGGACCTTTACGTCCGACGACAGCTGCTGTTGCATCTCGTCCAGGTTGGCCTTGATGCCGTCGATCGCGTCGAGTGGGGAGGCATCGGCCCGCCGGGTAACCGGGACGAAGACGGCTCGGTGGCCGTTAATCAATCCGAGCCCGGTCGGCGCCTCGGTCGTGTCTTCGATGGCCGCCACATCGCGGAGGCACACGGCGGGCCCTTCGCCTTCGCCGCCGAACAGTACGATATGGCCCAGTTCCTTCGGATTGCTGACGACGGAGTTGATGGCGACGATGGGCGTCTTGTCGCCGATGGTCACCGTTCCCGCGGGGCGGACCTGGTTGTCCGCGTGAATTGCGGCGGACAGATCGTCCAGCGAAAGGCTGTAAGCACGCAGTCGCTCCGGATCGGCGCGCACGACGACGGCACGCGCACCGCGGCCGAACGCCGCGGGGGGCGCGACGCCGGGTAGAGCGGCCACCATCGGCAGTATGCGCGCCTGCACCTCGTCCTGGACCTGGCCGGCGCTCCTGGTTTCGCTGGAGAAGACAAGGAACCCGACCGGAGCGCTGCTGCCGTCCAGCCGCGTGATGACGGGGGGCAGCATGCCAGGCGGCATCGACGCGCGGGCCCGGTCGGCGGAGCCGATGGTCTCTGCCAGCGCCTGCGCCATGTCCGTGCCGGGCTGAAAGTACAACTTGATCTGCGCCAGGCCTGGAATGCTCTTCGACTCAATGTGCTGGATGCCGTTGATGGCAAGGAATTGCAATTCGTACGGCTGCGTGACATGGCCTTCGATCTGGGTGGGATCCATGCCGGCGCACGGCTGGGCGATGCAGATGATGTTCGGGTGGGGGCTGGGCAACCCATCGACTTTCATCCGGCTCACCGCCAGGAGTGAGGCGCAGGCGAGTCCCACCACGGCTGCCAGAACCGCGTACGGATGTCGCAACGCAAGGACGATGGGACTCATACGGGCAACTCCCGGGGATCGCCGTGCCGCGCGGGGCATTCGTTCGCCGCGGCGCGGATTTATCGATCACTCCGGCGGTGCGAAATGTACCGAATGCAGGGCCGATACGTATTCAAACGGAGTTGGCGCCAATGCGATCAACGTCGGCGAGCCCAAGCAGTGGCATGGACATTTCTGTCCGTGCCATGGGGAACTCGCCTCGGTGATTGCCCTTGGTGCCGGACTCCCTCTGGAACACGGCACAGTCGACCTATCCTAGCCCTCTTATTGTCCCCCCACGGACGGCTGGAGAAAACGGCCGTCGTCGGAAAAACACCGGTTCCGCACGTGAATCAGTACGGCGGAGAGGACTTGTGCCGCGATTGCGGCGCGCGGAACGAGCGCATGCGTCGTTTTTCATTGCATACGCGGGAAACGGCCAGTAAGTTCGTTGCAACGGAAGGACGGTTTCCCGTCCATGGAGAATTGGAGGCGTGCGATGCTCCAGCGGGCATCCTCTCCCGCAAGTGCGAGCCCCGTGTGGCAGGCGTGGCGTCCCAGTCGGATTGTGGCGAAGGTGTCGGGTAGCGGTTGGTTCTCATGGTGGTCGCGTTGGCGCTTACGAAAACGAGCGAAGCCGAACGCGCCGTCGGAATCCAATCGCCGCGAGGCCGTCCGCTACAACATCAACCTGGAGACTTCGTGCCTGCTCATCGCCGCCGTCGAAGGCGACCTTAGTCCGGTGCGCGTCCGCAACATCTCCGCCGGCGGCATCAGCCTGGTCCTCAACCACGGCTGCGAGCCCGACACCATCATGACCGTGCAACTGCTCAATCGCCCGCGCATGTACATGTGCAAGGTCGACGTGCGCATCACGTACATCGTCGAGCATCCCAGCGGCGACTGGATCCTTGGCGGCGCGTTCAACCGCAAACTTACGGATGAGGAACTCCGGTCGCTGCTGGCAAGGGACTGACAGCAGCCTGTAGGGTGCGTCAAGCGTACTCGCGCGGACGCACCGCAACCGACGCTTGTCGGATGACATACCGGCGCGTCTGCATTCCGGTGCGTCCGCGCGAGTACGCTTGACGCACCCTACAGGCTGATGTTGCGTGGACGTGGTTCAGAACTGAAAATAGATAAACGCCTTGCCGGCCCCCATCCCGAAGACCACCACGAAGACAACAGTCGTCACATAGGCTCCGGCACGCAGCAGCGGCGGCAGCTGCAAGATCCCACAGCGCAAGGCCCGCAACCCGCTGAACAAATGCCCAATAGCGACCAGGCCAACGAGCACTGGCACCCAAATCGGCAGCCAGTGCGTGCGGCCAACCGCGGAACCGCCCAGCATCACGCGCTCGATCAGCCAGCAGGCGGGCCAACTTTCCGCACGCACCAGGACCAGTCCCAGTGCGACCAGCAGGAACGTGACCGGCACCGCCAGCGCCCGAAACGGGCGGGTGCCGCGCAATCGATCGGCCCAGCCACGTCCCGCGAGCGCCTGATCATAGATGCGGTGCAGCACCAACAGCACGCCGTTGTAGAAGCCCCATAGCACCCACTTCCAGTCCGCGCCGTGCCACAGGCCGCATAGCGTCAGCGTCGCCAGGAGGTTGAAATGCGTCCGCAGCAGCCCCTGCCGGCTGCCGCCCAGGGCGATGTAGAGGTAATCGCGCATCCACGTCGAAAGGCTCATGTGCCAGCGTTTCCAGAAGTCGGCGATGTTCGAGGCCAGGTACGGAAAGTTGAAATTCCTCGGCAGCTCGAAACCGAACCACTTGGCGCAGCCGATCGCCAGGTCGCTGTAGCCGCTGAAGTCGCAATAGATCTGTGCCGCGTAGGCCAGCACCCCCCAGCGCAGCGTGGCCGCGTCGTACGCCCCTGGATCGGCAAAGATCGGATCCACGAAATCCGTACCGAGCCGGTCGGCCAGAAAGACCTTCTTGCCCAGGCCGAGCACGAACCAGTGCAAGCCCTCGACTATCTGCGTCGCCGTCACGCGCGGCGGCGTTTCCATTTGCGGCAGGAACTCCACGGCACGGACGATCGGCCCCGCCACGAGCTGGGGAAAGAAGGCCACGAACAGGGCGAAATCGACGAAACCGCGCACGGCCGGCGTCTTGCCGCGATACACGTCCAGCGTGTAGCTGATGCCCTGGAACGTGTGAAAGCTGATGCCCAGCGGTAGCACGACGTCAATCACCCAGTTGGGCGGGTGGGCGCCCAGGGCGCCGGTGAGGCCGAGACTGGTCGCCAGCACGAAGTTGGCGTACTTGAAGAAGGCGAGGAAGCCCAGGTTGGTCACGATGCTCAACGTCAGCCAGGCGCGACGCCGGCGCGGCGTTTCCGCGCGTTCGATCAGCAGGCCCGATGCGAAATCGACCGCGGTGGTGAACAGGATGATGCCCAGGAACCACGGCACCAGCCACATGTAGAAGAGCCAGCTCGCCGCCAGCAGGAAGCAATACTTGTGCGACCGCTCGCGCAGCAGGTGGTAGCCTGCCAGCACGATCGGCAGGAAGACGAAAAACGCCGGGCTGGCAAAGTTCATGGCCGAGCGCTCCTTCGCGTATCCAGGTCTTGCAGCGCCTGGCGGATCCACGCGCTGAGCCGTGCCATCCCATCGTCGTTGAGGTGAATCACGTCCGCGAAGTGCGCCTCGTTCAGGCCGACAGCGTGGCGATGGGCGCACAGGACCGTTACATGATGCGTGTTTTCGACGTCGCGCAGCGCTTCGCGATAGCGAGCATACTCTGTCGGAAAGCGGTGTTCTTCCAGGTCGGCGCTGACCGGCATGTCGATCAGCACCACGTCGACGCCCGTCGTTTCGCCCCAGTCGAGGAGGCGGTGCAAGTATTTCAGGTGCTCGCCGAGGGCGTAGTGGTCGAGGAACGAGAAGGGGTGCACGTACCCGCAGGCCTTGGCGTGATCGAGCCGCCGACTCCGCATCTTTGCGTCCGGAGCGAATCCATCCGGCCGGCACAGATTGGCATGATGGGCCTGGTCCGCGCGGACCTCGGCCATCGTGTCGGGGAACGAGCCCGGCCAGACGCGCTCGGCCTGATCGGCGGCCCAGTGGCGGATCGCTCGGCGATAGTGATAGAGTTGCCAGGTGTCGTTCAGCCGTCCCCAGCCATATTGCCGGGCCACGAAAGCCGCTGAATCGGGCCGAGTCCCCATGAAGTCGGCCACGTCGGCGACGTTGAGCAGCGTCCGGGGGCCTTGCTTGCTGTCGCGTTCATCGTTGAGGTCGCTGGCGGTGATGCCGTAGACCAGCAAGCGCGGCGGCACTGCCGCACCGTGCCGGAGTGCATACCAGAAGTCCGAGGTCGTGCCGCCAATCAGGCCGAGGTTGTACGGTCGCTTCAGAAGCGCGCCGCGCCAGGAGAGTCCCGTCAAAGCACGCGGATCGACGCCTTCCGCAACGGGTGAGCCGCCAAGGACGATGAGATCGGGACGAGACCGATGGCAGCCGGCCACGCGCTCGCGGTAATCGTTGGGTTCGTAGCGCTGCCAGACTTCGCGGGACAGAATTAGGCCCACGTCCACCAGCGCCAGTCCAACGAGGAAATACAGGCAAACACGGTAACGCGCCCAGAAGGAGCGTCGCGTGCGCTGCTGAAAGACGGCCCAGAGCCGCGACAGACGGGCGGCGCGCGCTGCCCCCCGCCGCGGAGATTGGGAAGTCTCCGTCGCTTGCGCGACCATCCCGGTCCCTCCTCCCTGAAATACGATTTGGGACCGGGGCTGATAGCAAGTTTGTTTCTATGCGCCCAGAGGAAATGGAAACTACAATGCCGTTCTGAGCCTGCAAGCCTGAAATTGCGCAATACGTATTGCGCCCAATGCCGAACGCCATTAACTTTGGCGAGCGGGGCGTGTAAAAGCCCCGGTTTTTGTCTCTCAACCGGGGCGGTTAAACGCCCCGCGCGCCTGGCGCCTGCCTAAGTTA
>JAIEMG010000207.1 GCA_019752375.1 Gemmataceae bacterium
ATGGCAGACGGAAAACCATCAAAGCCCTCCACAAGGCGAGGGCAAGTTGAAAATGCCTCTTTTGATGCTAAAGTCTCAGATTTTATTATCTTCATGCAGAGATAGAATTTCTTGCCTGAACAAAAGGCCCTTCTGGTTGGTCCTGAATTTCCGGACGCCGATTGCGTCTTCTTCTCAGGTGCCTACGCCCCGCACAGGGACCGCAGGGTGGAACGCGAGCTGCGGAGGAAACTGAATGCCCGTTGAGCGATCAAAGTCCGTGCACTTTGATTCGTGGAAGGAGCTGCTCGACTGGCTGCCGCAGGCCACGGAGAGCCAGCTGATGACCGTGTTCGTCTGGGCCAACGATCAAGAAAAAGTCCCGCCAGGAGAGACGCGTTTTCTCGCGGACGCCCGCCGGGAAGCGTTCGAACAATTGGTCGGACGCGCCAAGGAGCCGCTCCGGCGTTTCCTCCTCCGTCGCCTGCGCTGCCGCGATGGGCACATGGCGGACGACGTGGTCCAGGAAGTGCTCATTCTGGTATATCTGCGCGCGGAACAGTACGATCCGGACCGCTCCTTCTGGGGCTGGCTCTACCGCGTCGCTCGCAACAAGTATATCGACACGCTGCGTCGTCAGCGCCCCGGCGACCTCGGGCGCGGCGGCACCGGCAAGCCAGACGACGCACTGGAAGAGTGGCTGCAAAACGTCGCCCTGACGAAGACGACTCCCGAAAGCGCCGCCCTGGCGCAAGAACGCCGGCAGCTGGTGGATGGCGCCATCGGCCGGCTTCCCGCTTTGCAGCAGACCGTCGTTCGCCTGCGCTTGGACGGCGTGCAGGGCAAGGAAATCGCCCTCCGCATCGGCCGAAGCCAGGCCTACGTTTCCCAGTCCTATCACGAAGCATTGGAACTAATTCGAGACCAGGTAGACGAATGATGCCGGGACCAGGCGTCCAGGCCCATTCCGCGTAAATAGGTGGGTAGCACGATGGCAGATTCAGGTTTTCGTACGCCGCCGGTGGGAGGACAGTTGTCGGCCCGCACCGGCGAATGTCCATGTGTGGCAGACCTGATCGACTATGCTCACGACCGGACGAGCAAGGACGATCGCGTGCGAATCGAAACTCACCTGAAGGGCACGGCCTGCGGCCATTGCCGGAGTTGGATCGATAAGGCGACCGCGCTGTCGAATGTCAAGGATGCGGCCGGTTCGTCGCGTGCGACGCTGACAACCGCGTCGAAATGGCGCCAGGCAGCCCTCCGCGACCTGTCCGAGTGCCTTGGCAAACTCGACGAGGGCTGCGGCTAACGCGCCGTCACTCCTGGAAATGGGGGTTGCTAGGTGGTTCGGCCGGCACGGCCGGCCCTACAAAAAACGCCCCCTGTAGGGCCGGCTGTGCCGGCCGAACCCTAAATCCAAGCCTTGACAGCGCACCAGGTCTTGTCCGGTGAAAGCGCCCACATCTGTAGCCGCAGGCTTCAGCCTGCGGAGGGCCGTATGCCGGCGATGGGCCCCCTCCGCAGGCTGAAGCCCAATACCGTTCAATTAGGAGCAAATGTTCACTCGATTCTGGTCATGGCGCGAACGTAAGTCCTTATTTCATGGCCGGCAGTTACTGAACACTTGCTCCTAATTGAACGGTATTGGGCTGAAGCCTGCGGCTACGGAGCAGAGCCTGATTTCGTCGGACCGGCCCTGGTTGAACGTCTATCATGGGCACGCCTGCGAACGGCCGCGCGGACCGAGCAAGTGCCTGTCTACCGCGAAAGCATTCGCCGCGCAGTCCCCCGTCGCTGCTCCGTTAGACCCCACCCCTGTCGGCCCGCGCGGTCCGTCTTGATCCCTTGCCTTCCCCGCACCGTGCGGCTACTTTTCATGAAGATTCTCGTTCGCCTTGCCATTCATGGAGACGTTCCGTGGCCATCCACGAATTGACCGACGAGCAAATCAACACCTGGACGCTGGAAGAGAAAGACACGTGGTGGCTCAAGAACGTCTATCGCGAAGGCATGCCTCAGCTGACGATCCGCTCGGCATTCACCGGCATGATCCTCGGCGGACTCCTGTCGCTGACCAACCTCTATGTCGGCGCCAAGACGGGCTGGACGCTGGGCGTCGGCATCACGTCGGTGATCCTGGCGTTCGCCATGTTCAAGGTGTTCTCGAAGCTGCATATCGGGCAGGAGTTCACCGTCCTGGAAAACAACGCCATGCAGTCGATCGCCACGGCGGCGGGCTATATGACGTCGCCGATGATCTCCAGCCTGGCCGCATACATGGCCGTCACGGGGCACGTCATTCCGCTCTGGCAAACGATGAGCTGGATCTCCGTCCTGGCCATCCTCGGCGTGCTGTTTGCGTTTCCGTTCAAGCGGCGCTTCATCAACGACGAGCAGCAGCCCTTCCCCGAGGGCCGGGCGGCCGGCATCGTCATGGATTCACTCCACCACGGCGAGGCGGAAGCCGGCTTGCTCAAGGCAAAGCTGCTCATCATCTTCGGCAGCCTGGCCGCAGTGGTGCGGCTGCTGCAGAGCGAGGCGATCATGGGACTGATCCACCTCAAGTCCCTCACCGTGCCCGAGTTTCTGGACGATTGGTTCTACCGACTCACCGGGTGGGAGCCATCTATCCTCGGCACACCGATCAAGAACCTTACGCTGCGCCCGGAACTCGACCTGCCGATGGTCGGCGCCGGCGGCTTGATGGGCATGCGCACCGGCGCCTCGATCTTGCTCGGCGCGCTCATCAACTACGCGATCCTGGCGCCGATCATGATCGAACGCGGCGACATCGTGCCGAAGGTCACTGCAACCACGACCAGCGGCTGGGCGGTCGCGGGCATGGACGTGCCCTCGGTCAAGGTGAAGGTCGACATGGGATTCAAGCAAATCACCTTCTGGTCGCTGTGGGGCGGCGTGGCCATGATGACGATGGCGTCGCTGGTGACGTTCTTCGCCAAGCCGCAAGTCCTCATCAGCGCATTCAGCAAACTCTTTACCAAGCGGAGCGAGGAAACCACCGACGTGCTCGGCCACATCGAGCTGCCGCTGAAGGTGTCGCTAATCGGCGTGCCGATCCTGGGTGCGGTAGTCGTCTGGATGGCGCATTCATACTTTGGCGTGGAACCGTGGCTGAGCGTGGTCGCCCTGTTCCTGGTTTTCGCCTTCTGCCTGATTGCCATCAATTCCACGGGCATGACGTCCATCACGCCGATCGGCGCCATGGGGAAGCTGACGCAGTTGACCTTCGGCATCCTGGCGCCGAAGAACATCCAGGCCAACCTGATGACGGCCGGCATCACCGGCGAGGTGGCCAGCCACTCCGCGAACCTGCTGCAAGACATCAAGCCCGGTTACATGCTGGGCGCCAAGCCCCGGCAGCAGGCGGTCGGACACGTCCTGGGCGTCCTGGCCGGTGCCCTGCTGTCGGTGCCGGTCTTCTACCTGGTCTTCCTCCAGATCCACCCGGCCGAAGCGTTCTCGCCCGACCTGGACGCTGCGTATCAGCTCGATCCGGACAAGTACCCCATGCCGGCCGCAACGACCTGGAAAGCCGTCGCCGACGTGCTCACGGACGGCATCGAGAACATCAAGGTCAGTGCGCAGTGGGCGGCACTGATCGGGATCCTGCTGGGCCTGGTCCTGGAGGTAGCACGCATCCGCAGCAAGAACCGCTTCCCGCTGTCGCCGGTTGGCCTGGGCCTGGGGTTCATCATTCCGTTCCACACCTGCCTGTCGATGTTCCTGGGCTGCTTCCTGTTCTGGCTGTTCGAGAAGCGCTACCCCGACAAGGAAGAGAAAATGAACCAGGTGGTGGTGCAGAACCAGGAACCGATCTGCGCGGGACTGATCGCGGGCGGCGCATTGATGGGGATCGCGGTGGCAGTGGCGGAGTTGTTTGTGCCAGGACATTAAGAACGGGATGCGGCGTGCGGGGACTGCATCGGCGACGCCCTCGACCGACGGGGCAGGAGCCAAGTGGATGGCAAGCTATCGCATCCTGTGCATTGATGGCGGCGGCATTCGCGGGTTGTATGCGTCGATCCTCATTCAGCGACTGGCCGCTGCGGTCCCGGACCTGGTGGAGCGTTGCGACCTCTTGTCGGGGACTTCAACGGGCGGCATCATTGCCCTCGCGCTGGCCAAGGGGGTGCCGATCGAAGCCCTGATCGAGCTGTACGCCACGCGCGGCCGGGACGTATTCGGCGAGGCAGCGGTTCGCCATTCCCGCGGGGCCAGTGGCATGGTGGTCAGCAGCGACAACCGAGCGCTGCACGCGCTGCTCGACCGCGTCCTTGGCAAGACGACCCTCGGTGGTCTTCGCAAGCGCGTGCTCATTCCCGCCTTTCACCTCGACAATCACGGCGAACGGGACACGCCGCGCATGTGGAAACCCAAGTTCTTCCACAACTTTCCTGGCCCCGGCTCCGACGCCGCCGAGCGGGCAGTCGACGTCGCCCTGCGGACCAGCGCGGCGCCGACATACTTCCCCGCCTATCAGGGCTACATCGACGGCGGCGTGGTCGCCAACAACCCGAGCATGGCCGCCATCGCCCAGGCGCTCGATCCAGCAACCGGAAGACAGGCCCTGGCCGCCATCGTGCTGCTGTCGATCGGAACAGGCCTGAACCCCATGTACATCGAAGCGCAGACGCTCGACTGGGGCCTGGAACAGTGGGCCAAGCCGCTGGTGACGCTGATGATGGACGGCATGATGACGGTGGTCGACTATCAATGCACGCGCCTACTCGGCTCGCGTTTTCACCGCCTGGCTCCCATCCTGCCCAGTGCCGTCGGCCTCGACGATGCCGAGCGCGCCGACGATCTGATCGCCTACGCCCGCGCGGTGGACCTGGGGCCATCGATCGCCTGGCTGCAACAATCCTACTGAGCACCGGAATCGGTCCGCTGAATTGAAGACAGCGCCATGCCCGTCAGCGGCGACAGGGCGACCTTCCTCCTTGCGGCCCTATTCCCGTGAAGTACAATTCATACCCAGAGTCTGTCCGAAAAGAGGGCAGGCTCTCGATGTAGAAAACCCCGCTTTGAGGTAGCAGGACGGTTGCGGCCGGCACAGCCGGTCCTGCTTGCGGCCTTCTCCGACCGTCCCACGCCGCCAACCGGCGTGGGAGTCTCTGGGGCCTCCCGGTTCTCGCACATGGAGCTTTCACGCGTGCTCGGGGTCTGTGACTCCGCGGCGTCCGTGCGCCGCTCGCCTGGCGCGGCCCCCGATGTAGCCATCCCCTTGTCAGGACAAGGTCGGCACGCCGAAGTGATGATTTCGGAGCTCCATGGCTGGCCTGCGTGTTCCCCTGTCAACGCTTCACCCACGGACTTACGGCCATCGGCGCATGACTTGGGGGCCAAGACGGTTCGCGACACCTTTCTGGTACGGCTCTTGCATCCGCTACCTCATGCCGGTTTATCCCGGCGCTTACCCTGACCCCTTTGTTTTGCTCTTTGTTTTGCTGGCCCGCCGCTTCCGCCCATTCACCTCGATCGACGACGAATCGACGATCAGGTTGCCGATGCCCCGCGCCGTCAGGTAGCGGTGCAGCCAGAAGCCGTCGCGGCCGGCCTCGTAACAACTGACGACAGCTGTATCGGCGGGTAGTCCGAAACGCAGCTTGGCTTTGGCGATCTCGGCTTGCAGGGCCGCCACGTCGCGGGCCGCGATGTTCCGCAGCCGGGGCGCTTGTCCGTGGCCGGTGCTGAAAGTCAGCTTCCACTCGGTCCAGCCCAGCTCGAAAGCCAGGTGCAGACGAACGACCGGCGCGGTAGCATGGATGGTGTGAGTCGCTGTCATCGTAAGCTCCTTGCGTATGGGACTTCGTTACACCCGGAGCTTACAGACAGCGGCTTACCCTCTCATGGTTTCTGACACCTTCGCTTTTTCCTTAGTCAGAATGGCTCTGAGGGGACCGGGACCGATCACGGAACCCTCCAGAGTCGCAACGTTCCGTCCCACCCTCCGGAGAGGCCATAGCGGCCATCCGACGAAACGGCGACGCCCTGGATGAAACTCCGGTGCTCCCGGAAACAACGCAACTCGCGCCGGTCCGATGTGTCGAGGAGCCGTAGCGTAAAGTCGTTGCAACCGATCAGCATTCGCTTGCCGTCCGGGGAGAAACGAACGGCATGGCCGTCCAGGTCGGCCAGCTTCTTACCATCGCTCACCGACCAGAGAACCGCCTTGCCATCGGCATTCCCGGCGAGAAGTTGGCTGCCGTCAGGCGAGCAGGCGACTTCGTGGACCAGCGCGGTCTGACCGTCGTAGCGACGCTTCACCTCGCCGTTGGTCAGGTCCACCAGCACCACCGACCGGTCCCTGGTACCACAGAACGCCTCGCGTCCGCCCGGTGGGATGGCCACGCTGTGCAGTTCGCCTATCCCGAGTTGAAACGCGTGGAGGCCCTTTCCGGTTGCCGTATCCCAGACGCGTAGGGTGCCATCCACGCCGACCGAGACGAAACCGGCACCGTTCCGAATGAACGCCGCTCCGGTGGCGGCCAGAGTGTGGCCGTACAAGCAGTGCCGTTCCTTGCCAGTCTGGATGTCCCACAGTCGGACCGTCTTGTCGCGACTACACGTGACGGCCTGCCGACTGTCGGGGGAAAAGGCCACATGGCGAACGAAGTCGGTGTGGGCGGTGAAGCGGTGCAGTTGCTTGCCGGTGCTGACCTCCCAGACCCGCGCGGTGTTATCGGTCCCGTTGTGGCTGAACTTGCCGTCCTTGTATTCGCCGCCGGCACCGGAGATGGCGAGGCGACGATCCGCGGACAGGTCCACGCTCCAGATGGCACCCGTGTGTCCGAGGAACTGGCGGACTTCGCCGACCGGGTAATCGTCATAAGCCCGAACCTCCGGTGAAGTGATCGGCTTCAAATCGACGCGGCGAAAGAAAACCTCCGCGCCCTCACTCTGGAGCAAAATCTTGCCTTTCGTGAGGCTGGATTTCGTCCCGCGATTGACGAGCTTGCCGTTCAGGATGACGGTGATCTGGTCGCCGGCGCAGATGCACTCCAGCCAGTTCCATTCCCCGACCGGCTTTTCGACGTCGCCCGCCCCGCAATAGCCCAGCTCGTCCTTCCAGTCGGGGCTGCGGCCGTACCAGTTGATTCGGCCGGGAGGAAACTCGCGCGGTTCGCCGCCGGGCTTGTAGTAGTACTGGCCCCCACGCTCCCCGACGTCGGCGGTGAGCTTCGGCTGGTTCTTTCCCTTGACGAGGTTGAGATCGCCCGTGCCGCCCTCGATCAGCTGGCACTCAATCGACTCCATCCAGCCGGCGCCGGCCACGCCATCCTCGCCCACGGCGTGCAGGAAGATGCCGCTGTTCCGTGCCCGGCCCTCGCGCGGCGGCCAGGTCTTCTTGCCCCACTGGTACTCGACGAGCAGGTGATAGTTCTCGTATTCCTTCTCGGTGGCCAGGTAGCCGTAGACCCGTCCGGTGACGTGGATCATGCCGTCGCGGACGGTGAAGACCTTTTCGGGGTCCCTGTTCTTGCCGAGCGGCTGCCGGCCCTTGGCCGGCGCGGCGAGCCACGTGTAAAAGCCCGTGAGATCCTTGCCGTTGAAAAGCGATTGGAAGCCCGCAGCCGACAGGTCTTTGACTTCGACGTTCCGGAAGCGGATCGGACCGGTCCCCCAGTTCTGCAAGCCGATGCGGCCGGACGATCGCTTCAGCCCGGGATACTTCGCCGCCTCATTGAGGAAGTCATTCAGATTGGTCTGGAGCACTGGTTCGCCGTTGACGACCACCTTCAGGTACTGGCCGCGGAGTTCCAGTTCCAGCTTGTTCCATTCGCCGTTCGGCCGCAACGGGGCGACCCGGTCCAGCGCGAGGGAGTACAGCGCGCCGGACTTTCCGGTCCGAGGGATCTTGGCATACCGAGGGTGGGAATCGTCTTGCAACTGCACCTCCAGGTGGGGCGGGATTCCCTGTTCGAACTTGCCTTCGCCCGGCAAGGCGCGGATGGCGATGCCACTGTTGACCCCCTCGCCCAGCTGAAAATCGAGCCGCAGGGCGTAGTCCTTCCAATCCTCGCGGGTCAGCAACCAGCTCTGGTGGGCGTGAACGCCGCTTGGCACGCCGGAAGCGACCAGGTGGCCGCCCTCGACCTTCCACCGCGTCGCATCGCCGCAGTCCACGACCCAGCCGGTCAGGTCCTTGCCGTTGAAAAGCGGCTGGAACCCGGGCTGCAGCTCCTTGATCTCAATATTGCGGAAACGCGTCGTGCCATCCCAGTTTTGCAAGCCAATGCGGCCTGCGATTCTCTTGAGGCCGGGTATGGATTCCGCCTGATTCGTGAAATGGTCGAGGTGGGATTTCAGAACCAGTTTCCCATTGACCGTCACCCGGAGCGAGCGACCCTGGAGCTCGATTTGCATCGTGTTCCACGCGCCGACCTGTTTCAGTTCTGCCGGTTCATCGATCGCCAGCGCGTAGAGCGCGCCGGTTTTCTTGTTCGGCGGAAGCTGCGCATAGGCGGCGTAGGAATCATCCAGTAGTTGGATCTCGGCGACCTGCTTGGGTTGTTTGAAGCCCTCTCCGACCGCTGCCCGGAAAGTGACCCCACTATTCGTCCCATGCGAAAGTTGAAACTCCAGCCGGAGGACGAAGTCGGAGTAATCCCGATCGGTCATCAACCAGCCCTGGTTCTTCAGATTGCCGTTGACGACGAATTCTCCCGTCCGATCGCCGTTGACGACCAGCGCTCCGCTTTCCACTTTCCATGCGGCCGGGTCACCGGTGCTGACACTCCACCCCGCCAGGTCCTTGCCGTTGAACAGCGGTCGAAACTCTTCCGGCATGCTGGGGGGCCCGGGCAGTTCCTTGATCTTGACGGATCGAAACGAAACGGTGCCGAGCGCTTTCTGTAAACCAATCCGCCCCGACCGGCGACGAAGTCCGGGCAGCGCGTCTTCCTGCTGACTCAGATCGTTGAGCGTCGTATCAACGATCTGACGGCCGTTCACCGAGACCCGAAGCCACTGGTCACGCAATTCGATCTCCGCCTCATTCCATTCGCCGGTCGGACGGAGAGATGCCGCGCGGTCCGGCAATTGCGTTCGTGCCTTCCGCGACCAAAAGATCCCACCCGTTGGGTCGGTCTTGTTGCGCGGGCTGCCCTCGTCAAGCAACTGCACCTCAAGCTTGTATTGTGATAACCGATCACCGTCGGGTGTTGACACGGTGATGCGTTCTCCCGGAACCGCGCGCAAGGCAATTCCACTGTCGCCGCCCGCCGATAGTCGGAACTGGAATTGCAGCACAAAGTTTCCGTATTCCTTCTCCGTGAGAAGCCAATTCACACCAGACCAGTCGGCCCCCTCCGCCGTGACCTCGTCGCCCGTCACCTTCCAATCGCTCGTCGGGCCTCCGTCGACGAGCCATCCCCTCAGGTCCTTGCCGTTAAACAGGGGCTGAAATTCCTCTTTTGCCACGTTCTGTGCTTGAGGCGTGGGGGGCGCGTTGGGCGAATGGCCCTGCTCGCCGAACGGGGCCTTGAAATTCATCGCCACGTATCTGCCGCCGACCAGCAGTAATAACGCCAGCAACCCCAATACGATCCCGGCGCGGAACCTTCTTCCCACAGGCCGCGACCCTTGTGTCAGGGCGGCCGCTTCCGGCGTCGCCGGCACAAGAATCTGAACCCGCGAGAGATGCTGCGTGTCGGTGGCAACCGCGGGGCTGTCGCGACGTTCCGCCAGCGCCTTGACGAATTCACGACAACTCGACCAGCGCTCGTCGGGGTTCTTGGCCAGGGCCCGCGCCACGGCCGGCCGCTCTTCTTCGGGGAGGAAGGAGAGATCGGGCGCCATGCTCAGATGCCCCGCCGTCATCTCGGCGATGCTGCCGCCAAACGGCAAACGTCCGCCGCGCAACTGGCAGTAGGTGACCGCCAGTGCATACTGGTCCGAGCGGGCCGACGTCTGGCCGCGGAAGAACTCCGGCGGCGCGTACGACACCGTCATACTGCCCGAATTGCTCGCGGCGGTCTGTTCCAGCAGCTTGGCCAACCCGAAATCGGCGACCTTGACACTCCCGCCCACCAGCAGCAGGTTCTGCGGCTTGATGTCGCGGTGCTGGACGCCGACCCGCGTTTTGTCGCCCAGGGTGTGACGGGGTTCATTGAGGAAATCGATCGCCTTGGCCGCGTCTTGCATGTACTCGATCAGCTCGTCGAAGGGGATGCCCGGCAACCCCGCGCGTCTGGCCTCGTTGCAGCGGTCCATCAGGGTGCGGTCGGCCAGTTCCATGGCAACGGCGAGCAAGTCCTCGTCTTCCCAGGTGCCGAAGAGGGCGAGCAGGTTGGCGTGGCGGATGCCCTTCATCAACTCGAGGGCGCGCAGCTCGAGCTTTTCGGCGCGCGAGTCGATCGGGATGAGCTTCATGGCAACCAGGAAGCCGCCGGGCCCCGTGGCCTTCCACACGTGCCCGAACGCGCCGCGCCCGAGCGGTGCGATGAGTTGATACCCGGGGACGGGCTCCGTTCCGGCCTGGAAGCCCCAGCGGGACGTGCGGGCCGGTGGCGCCTCCCCCGCGGCGGTTGCCTGCATGCGGCCGTGGGTCGACATCCAGGCCTCGATCCGCAGCCGCAATAGGTCGATCAGCTCGGGTCGGTCGCGGCAAAGTTCTTCCACCGCCGGATTCTGGCCCTGCTCGTAAGCCGCCTGCCAGCGCTCGAACAATTCCTGGACAGGGTCGCACATGACAATTACCTCGGTGACCGCACCCGACTCTAGGCAAAACAAAGTGGTCCGGTGAACCCGCGCGCCGCGCGGCTCCCCGATGGCCCGCGAACTTGAGGCGTGCGATGCTTTCGCAGTGGTCTGCTTCCTTGTCAAGGGGAGCGGCCGGCGGGGTCCGTGGCCGTTTTTATCCTGGTGCTTCGTGCCCGTCGGTTCGCCCGGCCCGAGAGGCGGCGACCCCGTCCTTGGTGACTCGCGGCGCGCGAGCGCTGCGTCGATCCCGTTGGGGAGACTGCAATCCTCCTGTTCCCCGCTTGGCCCACGCCGGCTCTTTCGCCCGGCTCCAACCGAGAGTAGCCGACGCCATGAGCCGACGCAAGCGTCCGGGCAGCACCCCCGCGGGCGCGACGCGCGGCTACGCTTGCAGGGCGGCTTGATTCGGCGACGGCGGACGGAAAACGCGATGGGCCGAGAAGAGAGCTCCGCGCTCAGGTGGCATCCGTTGGCGGCGGGTCGCGGTGAGTGGTCAGCGAAGCAGCAGGAAGAGCGTGCCTTTACATCGACCCATCCAATGAATCAGCGTAAGTCATCCAAGAGCATATATTTACGGGAGTGTATGGGAATCGAACCCACTGAGTGCTTTCTTCAAGCACTCCACTGGTTTTGAAGACCAGGGCCCCCACCAGAGGTGCAAACACTCCCAAAGGCGTTAGGCCTTTAGTTGCAGCACTTTACAGCGTAGCGCCCGAAAGGTCAATTGATCGTCACCCCGATCCGTCACTCCGTACTCCTGCCTCCGCATCCTGATCGCTGCTCCGAACCTCGCCGTTAGTAGCAGACAGGTTGCAAGAAGCAGCATTACGTTCGCCGTCGCCGCGACCATCGCGTCAGTGTGCTTGATGGGTGCCCTGTTTCCGACTACCAGACAGGGCCTGGCAGCATGAGAGACGAAAGGTCCGTCGCGGACCGGAGTACTTCTTCCGGCCCGCGACGTTTGAACTACAGCAAGTTGACAATTCGATCCGCCAACCCCTTGTCACCCAGCACAACCTTGAGCTCGGCAGAGGCGGCGACCTTTTCGAGCGTCTCCAACTCGCGGAGGCGCAGGAGCGTCGGGTTTTCCTGGAGCAGCTTGGCCGTGTTCGCCTGGCTGCGCATCGCGGCCGTCTCCTCCCGGCGCGTGATGAGGTTGGCTTCCGCCGCCTTCTTGGCTTCAGTAACCTTGTTGAGCAACTCCTTCATCTCTCCTGGCAAGATCACGTCGCGGATCCCGATCGCCAGCACCTCCCAGCCCAGCGCCGTGGCTCGCCGGCGGAGCCGTTCTTCCAGCTCCGTCGCCACCGCATCCTTGTCGGCGAGCAGCTGGTCCAGGTCGCGGCCGCCCACCGCGGCACGCACGGCGAGCTGCGCCTCGCGGTACAGCGACTGCCGGGCGTCGTCGGCCACGCTTGCCGAGAGGCGGACGTCGGTCAGCCGGGCGACGACCACGACATTCAGCCGGAGCGTGACCTTGTCCGCCGTCATGATCTCCTGGCCGGCCACGTCCAGCGTCGTCTCGCGCACGTCCACCGTCTGCACCTTGAGCGGCGCCACGTTCTTCCAGAACGCGTAACGGCCCGGCGCCAGCGTCTCCACATACGCGCCATTGCGGTACCAGATCGCCTGCTGGCCCGGCTCGACGACGTGGGTCTCCAGGGCCTGGACGGCCAGTGCCGACCGGACAATCAGGTCGACGTCGGCATGGTCAAAGCGCACCGGCCGAGCGTCCACGACCTCGACGCGGACCTCGCGCTGAGTCGTCCAGTAGGCGTGCAGGCCAGGCGGCAGGACGTGGCTGAAGCGGCCGTCGATCCAGACCAGGCCGCGCTCATAGTCCTTCAGGTCGAGCACAGTCGCCTGCCCCGTCAGCGCCCCCGACTTGACGATCAGGTCGAGCTTGTCATGGGCCAGCCACGGCATGCGCATGTCGACCACCTCGACGCACGCCTTCAGCAGCGGGTCGAACAGCCAGTGCGTGCCAGCCCCGAGGATGCCGCGGAATTCGCCGTTGTGGAAATGCAGACCCACCTCGTAGGTGCGGATCACCGTTCGCTTGAACATGGAAACACCTCTCGCAGAGCGGAGAGTCGAGGGCAAAATCAGCAGTCCGGGTTCTCGACTCTCGACTTCAAGCTCTCCACTATTTGGCTCTCGACTCTCGACTCTTAGCTTTTGGCTATTCGCAGTGCCTTCAGGAGGCGAAGGAACCCGTTGCCCGCACCGAACCGCGGAGGGTCGCTTGAGCCTCGGCGACACGACGGTGTTCGGCGGGTTGGATGGCCGGGCGTCGCCATCGTTGCCGGCGTCTGCCGTCGCGCTGCCGGGGCGGTATCCGCGCCCTGCAGGGCAGTTCAAGCGCGTTGCCGGGGCTCGTCGCAATGACGAACCCGGCGGCACCTGGCTCCTTCGCCTCCATCCGGCGGTGGAGACGCGTTTCAAGCGTCCGGGGTACAGGAATCGAACCTGCAACGTCCAGATTAAAGGTCTGGTGCTCTGCCGTTGAGCTAACCCTTGCCCGAAGGCCGTGGATTTTGGAACCCGTCAAGGAACGCCGGCCGCTAACTTGCCGAAGCATGAGCGCCGACGCCACCGGTCCGGCGGCCGTCGAGCAGAGAGGAGACACCCGGAGGCCTTGTGGAGGTTCGCATTCCGAGGCGGAATCCGGATTGCCATCCAACCTGGTAGACTCCAAAAAAGTTGCAGCCGTTTCCTTTTCTACGGCGAGCGTCACGTCCTCGCCGGGATGCTCGCTCGGAGCGGCCGGTACGGGCAACACGGGGGTATCGCACCGTCAACGCACGGTGATAACGGCGGTCGTCGCCGGCTGAGCCGGGGGGAACGGAGAGTGCGCGACGAATGGGACTTGATACGCGAATTCGAAACGATGATGCAGGGGTGACCCCACAGAGCATGGAGCATACAGGCACGCGGCAGGGGCCATGCCCGCGGACCGGCATCGAGCACGCACGGAGTCCGGAACTCGGTGCTCCGTGATTCGGTGATTGGCTTGCATTTTCTTTGCGATCCATCGCACGTCCCGGCGATAATCTTCTCCACCGTCCCATGAGGCACCGCCATGTTCCTGCCGCGTCGCACATTCGTTCAATTCCTGGCCGCGCTACCGGGCCTCGGGTCGCTGGCCAACCTCGCTCCGGGCGCTGAACCCATGCCGCGAAACGTCTACAAGGAACTCGGGCTGCGGCCGCTGATCAATGCGGCCGGTACGTACACGTTCCTCGGCGGCTCGTTGATGGCTCCCGAGACGATCGAAGCCGTCAATGCGGCGGCCCGGCAGTTTGTCAACCTCCTCGAATTGCACGAAGCCGTGGGCAAGAAGATCGCCCAGCTCCTCGGCTGCGAGGCCGCCCTGGTCACCGACGGTGCAGCGAGTGCCCTGACGCTCGCCACCGCGGCATGCGTGGCCGGCAAGGATGCGGAGAAAATTCGCCGGCTGCCCGACACCACCGGCATGAAGAACGAAGTCATCATCCAGAAAGCGCACCGCTACGGTTACGACCATGCGGTGCGCAATGTCGGCGTCCGCATGATCGAGGTGGAGAGCAAGCAGGACCTGGAGCGGGCCGCGAACGCGCGTACCGCGATGATGCTCTTCTTCAACGATTACGGACCGCAGGGCCAGATCAAGGTCGAGGAATTCGCGCAGCTCGGCAAGAAGCTCAACGTGCCGACGATGAACGATGCCGCTGCCGACGTGCCGCCCGTCGATAACTTCACACGCTTCCTGAAGATGGGCTACGATCTGGTCTGCTTCTCCGGCGGCAAGTCCATACGCGGCCCACAGGCGGCCGGCCTGCTGCTGGGCCGCAAGGACCTGATCGAGGCGGCGGCGCTGAACAACAATCCGCACACCGATGCGGTGGGCCGCACCAACAAGGCCGGCAAGGAAGAAATCGTCGGCATGTGGGCAGCCCTGGATCGCTTCCTCAAGCTGGATCACAAGGCGGTCTGGAATGAATGGGAGAAGCGCGTCCAGACGATTGCAGCGCTGGTCGGGGAGGTGAAGGGCGTCAAAACCGAGAAGTTCGTGCCGCCGATCGCCAACCATTCCCCGCACCTGCGCATCAACTGGGACGAGAAGGACAGCGGAGTGACTGCGGAGGAAGTCGTCAAGCAGCTGCGCGAGGGCGCGCCTCGCATCGAAGTCCGGCCCGGCGTCGCCACCGGCCTGGAGGTGGCCGTCTGGATGCTGGAACCGGGCGAGGAGCAGATCGTCGGCAAACGGATTCGCGAGATTCTGCACAAGAAGTAAGGACGGGTGGCGAATAACGACGTGGCTTGATAGCGAGCAACCGACGTGGAACTTCTCATTCCGGTCATGGGCCTGATGTTCGTCCTGATCTACTTCACCATGAAGAAACGGGAAGACAAGGTCTGGAAGGGCTTCAGGCAACGACACCGGGAGAGGCTTCGCCGTCCGGTGTCCGATGAGCCGCTCGACCCTAATTTTCAGTTCAATCAGCCGCCGAGCGAGCCGGACGAGGAAAATCCATTCAGGAACGATTGATGCCCCTTGCTGGCGCGTCGGGCTCCGGATCGGGAATCCTCTCGTTCCCAAGCTCTGGCTTGGGAATGCACGGCCGAGAAGCTCCCGCTTCTCGCCGTGCATGTCTTGCGCGACTCGATGCCGCCCGCATAGCGTCGAGTTCCGAGAAGCGGGAGCTTCTCGGTCGTGCGTACCCAAGCCGGAGCTTGGGTACGAGGGAAGAAACTACGCTGCGAATCGGTGTCAGACGCTGGCGCAACTTCAAAACTTGCGCGTCGGGCTCCGGATCGGAAATTTCTTTGAAACCACACCGGTCGGCAGTCGAGTACAACCTGCCATGAGCCACCATCCGACCCTGAGCCCGCTTCCGACTCGGCCCATCCGGCCGGCGTCGACGGATGCCATCCTCGACGCCCTGCCGGCGGCGCCCGAAATCCTCGACGTGCTGCCCTTGTTCGAGGAATCGATCGCCGACGCGTTGCCGGCCGTTCGTCGCGGCTTTTTTGGCAGCATCTGGCACTTCATCGCGTCGGTCAGTGAATGGCTGTTCGGCGCGGTCGCCCTCATCGTCGGCTTGGCCATCCTGTCGGCCATCCCGATCGTTCAGTTCCTGACGCTTGGCTATTTGCTCGAAGTGGGCGGGCGCATCGGGCGCACTGGAAAGTTTCGCGAAGGCTTCGTCGGCGTGCGTCGCGCGGCGCGCGTCGGCAGCATCGGCATTGGCCTGGGATTGCTCTACCTGGTGCTCTACGTGCCGTCGTCGCTGGCTCGGTCGGCGCAGATCATCGACGTGGAAGGCGGCGTCGCGCAGCAGTGGCAATTCTGGGTGACGGTGCTGACCGGCGTCGTCATGTTCCACGCGGTCGCGGCGCTGTCGCGCGGCGGCAAGCTCCGCTATTTCTTCTGGCCGTTCAACTTCATCTGGTTGATCCGACGGGTCTGGCGCGGCGGCTACTACACCGAATCGTGCGATGCGGTCTGGAACTTCGTCGTCTCGCTGCGGCTGCCCTATTACTTCTGGCTCGGCGCTCGCGGCTTTGCCGGCACGATGATCTGGCTGGCGATCCCGATCTGGCTGACGAGCCTGGGGCTGCGCTTCCCGGTCATCGGCATCTTCGGCTCGCTGCTGTTCATGTTCGTGCTGCTCTACGTGCCGATCTTGCAGATGCGCTTCGCTCGCGAAAACCGCTTCCGCGTCTTCTTCGAGTTTCGCAAGACCCGCCAGGAGTTCCGCCGGGCGCCGGTGGCGTTTGCTTTCGCCCTGTTCATCGCCCTGCTATTCGCGTTGCCGCTCTATCTGATGAAGATCGAAATCATCCCGCCCGAGCTGGTCTGGCTCGAAAGCCTGTTTTTCATCATCCTGATGTTCCCGTCCCGTCTGCTGGCCGGCTGGGCGCTGGCCCGCGCCGCCCGGCGCACGACTCCGCGTCACTGGTTCTTCCGCTGGACGGCGCGACTGAGCATGATTCCCGTGGTCTTCATTTACGTGTTCCTGGTCTTCTACACGCAGCACGTCGCGTGGAACGGCGTGCCGAGCTTGTTCGAGCAGCATGCGTTTCTGCTGCCGGCGCCATTCTGGGGCTGGAAGTAAATGACGAATGACGAAGCCCGAATGACGAATCAATGACCAATACCCAATGACCGAAGGGATCTCGTCATTCGTCCTTTCCGTAGCACCGTCGACTGCGAAGTCGCATTCTAATGGCACTTGGCCCACAGAAACCACAGAACGACGATGATGGCAGCGAAGATCGTTAAGTGCCGGCCCCGTTTCGCTCGCTCAGCCTCGTTCCTGTCGTGCGTGGTGGCACAGTTCTCGCAAAGATTAACCCGACCGTGTCTGACGGAAGTGCTTTTGCGCCCTTCCGTCGTCCCGGTGGCAACATTACGTCTCAGAGTCTATCTGCAAAGAAACGCTTGAAACTAGGGGTATCCTGGAATTGCGATCACGCCTGAATCGCGTTTTCTGCTGGATATTTCGGCGATCATCCGGTTTCAGGCCCCGCATGAATCACCAAGGCCCCCTAATTTCATGGGAAAACTCTCCGGATAGACTCTCAGTGCCTGACCGGACTCGATCGAGCAACCGCACTGCCAGCACTGGGGCACTGGTGACATCCTCCGGGATTACGCTACCAGAAGAATCGGCGGCGTTAGTCCTTTCGAGTGATTCGCGTTTTGGACAAGTCGATTTTCACCGGTACGTTGGCCTACCGTCTTTATCCCACCTCAATCGTAAAGTCTTCGGGCTCCCGATTGTTGTTGCTCGTCCACACAAACGTGAACGTCACCGTGCTGCCCTTCGCAAGGTCCTTGGTCGGCAAGTCGGCGATGTGGATGCCGATGGTGGAATCGCGCGTCGGCGTGTCGTGGTAGGTGCGGCCGCCGTCGGTGCTCCAGTGGACCAGCGCCGGGGCGAGCACCTTCATTCGCAAGGTCTTGCCGACCCGCATGTGGCGGCGCTTGTGGTTGAACGACCAGATCTCGAACTCCGAGACTTTCTTGTCCTTGATGTAGCGTTGTACTGTCTGCGGCGGCAGGTCGAAGAGTTTGCCGTCGCGCAGGGAGCGGCGAAGCTTGATGTACTCCGAGTGCGCCCAGACCAACGGCATCGCCGAACCAGTGGCACGGCCGAGAAACAGCTCCTTCTCGGGGATGTCCTTGGTGTCCCAGACCTGCTCCGGCAGCATCTTGCCGTCGTTGGCGAAGGCTTCCATCGCACGCAATAGACGAAGCGCCTCGGCACGATGGCCCGCGGCCAGCTCGTAGTGGGCGCGCTCGCCGGCGAGGAGCGGCCAGAGGCGGCCGATGCCGGTGCCGTCGAACGCGCTGCCGTCGGCTTTCTCGCCGTAGCCGTCGTTGTTGTAGCGGTACCAGCACGGGCCTTGCGGCGTGTCGAGCTTCAGGAACTTGTCGATGACCTTCACCGTGTTGACCATGCGCGGATCGCCGGCGGCACGAAGGCCGAAACGCACCAGGGCCAAGGCATCGGGACTAACAATCTCTGCGGCGAGCGCCTGGCTCTGTCCCGGCGGTCGATTGCGGATCGGCACGAAGCCAAATGCCGGCGACGATGCGTCGGCCTGGTCCGGCGGCGACACGCGGACGTAATAGCCCTCGACTCCGGCCGCCTTGGCCATGTCGGTGCCGGTCGCGTAGATCCAATCGTCGATGTGGTCGTGCCAGGTGTCGGCCGCCTCGCGCAGGAGCGTGGCGATGGCCGGCTCCTTGTTGTCGTCGGCGATGTCCGCGGCGGCCAGCAACGCTGCAATCTCGGCGGCGAGGGTGAATGGCGAATAGCCGGGATCCTCTTCCCAACGGTCTTCCTGCGTGACGGGGCCATTCTTCACGATGAAGGCTGCGGCACTGCGGACCATCGGCCAGAAACGTGGTGCTTCGTGGGCGTCCAGCGCTCCGTGCCGGCGGGCCATGTCCACCAGCAGGATGGGGAAGGCGGTTTCGTCCATCTGCACGCCGTCCCAGTAGGGCTTGCCGGGCAGCCACATGTTCTGCGGCCAGTGGCCGTCGGCTTCTTGCGTGATCTGGAGGTAACGCAGCATCCGGTGGGCGTCCTTGAGCGCGCCGGCCGCCAGCAGTCCGCCGGCCGTCTCCACCATGTCGCGCGGCCAGACCAGGTGATAGCCGCCCAGGTCATCGTCCGTCTTGGCGAAGCCCCACGGGATCGACAGGCTGGCAATCGAACCGCCGCTGAAGTCCTTCGCCTCGTGCATGTGCAGCACGGCAGTGCTGATGCGGTAGAGGTCGCGCTCGCCCTGGTCCTTCGTCTCGAGCGGCAGCAGTTCCTTCTGCCACTCGCGCCAGCCCTGGATGTAATGCTTGCGCGCGATGTCGAAGCCGTCGAGCAGGCTGGCGAGGGCGCGATGGCCCGCCTCGCTGCCGGTACGTCCGAAGCCCAGCGAGAACAATACGGTACCGTTCGTTTGCTGAAGGTCCACTTCGCCGGTCAACGCGACGTTGCCGTTCTCGGCCCGGTCATAGTTCCACGTCATTCGCTTGTGCTGGTTGACGTCCTGCCAGCCGTCCGAGACTCCGGAGAAACCCGCCGAGCGGTTCTTCCACGAGACGGAGCAGGCCAGGGCCAGGGAGATGGCGTCCCGCTGGGCGAACAGCATGGGCACGCCCTTGAAATCGCCAACCCAGCCCGTGTTGCCCGAGCCGCGATTGCCCAGGTGAGGCGACAGCAGGACGTAGAGCGCGTAGTCGGAAAGCGTTCCCTGCATTGCCACGAATTTCGTCTGCTGGAGCACCACGGAACGGCGCGGATCGCTGAGGATTTCTTTCTCGATGCGATAGCGGCCCTGCGAACAGGTGTTGACCAGGCGATAGGCCGGCACGCCCTCTTCGAGGAAGCTGACCTGCGATTTCGTGTCGCGCTTCTCTTCCGAGAAGAAGTCCTTGCCATTGCTGACGAGCAATCCCATGTCGCGCACGCACGCCTGGTCGATGCGCGGATAGTAGATCTCGTCGAAGATGCCGTGGCTGAGCGTGAACCAGACGTGGCTGGCCGTGTTCAGCGCGGTACCCACACCGGTCTTGGCACTGGAAGTCCAGCGAGGAATGATGCCGGGGCCGCCGGGAGCGTACTGCATGGGATTGCTCATTCGTCAGGAGTCAGGAATCAGGAGTCAGGGGTCAGGAATCAGGAGTCAGGGGTCAGGAATCAGGAGTCAGGGGTCAGGAATCAGGAGTCAGGGGTCAGGAGTCAGGGGCCAGGAATCAGGAGTCAGGGATCAGGAATCAGGAGTCAGGGATCAGGAGTCAGGAGACAGGGTTCAAGAGTATAGCTGTCTTTTACTGATTCCTGACCCCTGCCTCCTGACTCCTGATCCCTGACTCCTGATTCCTGACTCCTGGTTCCTGACTCACGCGACCTGTGTGTGAACTGCCATTTCGTCGGCGCCGGTATCCTTGAGAATGCCGTGTGCCTTGGCGACGTCGGCGGGTTCGCCGTGGGCGACGAGCAGATACTTGCCGCCACGGACACGTTCCTCGTACTTGAGGATGTGTTCCTGGGAAATGCCGATGCCGGCGATGCCGCCAAGCACGCCGCCGAGCGCTGCACCGCCAAGCGCGCCCTCGAGGCCGCCCAGCAGCGCTGCGGCCAGCGGACCGGCCACAATCAACGGCCCGATGCCCGGCACCCAGACGAACGCGGCCCCGGCCAGCAGGCCGAAGATGCCGCCCAGCCAGGCGCCGGCCTGCGCGCCGGCCTTCGACGTATCCTTGGCGGTGACGAATCCATGCACCACCTTTTCGCTTTGCAGGTTCTGGGCGATGATCGAGACCTTGTCGATGGGAAAGCCGCCCGCGCTCAACGCTTCGACCGCAGCCTCGGCCTTGGCCATGGTCGGGTAGACGGCGACGACGCTTTGTTCCGGCATGAGAGGACCTCCTTCTGTTGTCGCCACGTGCGACGTAGCACTCCGCGGGTGTTACGCTGCACGCGGCTTATCCCTTGGTTTCCGCGAGACCGGGCTGGATTAAGGAGTCCTCGCCCGTGATGAGCCGGGCGGCCCGACCGCGCGACCAGTAGCTCCACCACCATTGAAGCATTACCAGGAGGCGGTTTTCAAAGTGAATCAGGAAAAGAATGTGAATGAACAGCCACGCCCACCAGGCGATCGGCCCCGACAATCGTATCCAACCCAGGTCGGCCACCGCGGCATTGCGGCCGATGGTCGCCAGATTCCCCTTGTCGCGATAGTGAAACGGAGCCAGCGCCTTGCCCTTGAGACGACTGTAAATCAGCCGGGCCACGTAGCGTCCCTGTTGCATGGCTACCGGCGCCACGCCGGGCAACGGCTTGCCGGTCTGGTGGGCGCAGCTGGCGAGATCGCCGATGACGAAGATCTCCGGATGGCCCGCGAGCGACAGGTCCGGCTCGACGAACACCCGGCCGGCGCGGTCGAGCTTGGCGCCGACGCGTTCGAGCGACTTGCCCAGCGGCGACGCTTGCACTCCCGCGGCCCACAGGATGGTCCGCGCCGGCACGTGCTCTTCCTTGTCGCCCGATTTTAACGTCACGCCGCCGGCGTGCACGTCAGTGACCATCGCTCCGGTCCGCACGGTGACACCCTCATGTCGCAACCGTTGCACCGCGTTTGCCGACAGCTTTGGCGGGAACGTGCTCAGGATGCGGTCGGTGCCTTCGACGAGGAGGATGCGTGCCTCCGATGGATCGAAGTTGCGAAAGTTGTTCTTGAGCGTGAACAGGGCCAGTTCGCCGACGCTGCCTGCCAGCTCGACGCCGGTCGGCCCGCCGCCGATGACGACAAAGGTCAGCCAGGCCTTGCGTTTGACCGGGTCGGGCTCCGTTTCGGCGGCTTCGAACGCCAGGAGGACCCGACGGCGGATGTCCGTGGCATCTTCAATGGACTTTAGCCCGGGAGCGATCGATTCCCATTCCTTGTCGTGCCCGAAGTACTGGTGTCGAGCGCCGGTGGCGACCACCAGCGTGTCGTAAGGCACTTCGCCCCATTTCAGAATGACCTTGCGATTGACCGCATCAATATCGGTGACTTCGCCGAGGAGCACGTGCGTGTTCTTTTGCTTGCGCAGGACGGCCCGCAGCGGCGCCGCGATGTTGGCGGGCGACAACGAGCCGGTCGCTACCTGGTACAAAAGCGGCTGAAACAGGTGAAAATTGCGGCGGTCCAGGAGCGTGAGGTCCACCGGCGCGTGCTTGAGCCGCTGTGCGCAGTACAGCCCACCGAAGCCGCCGCCAATGATGACCACGCGATGGAGCGGAGATTCCATGTGCTTCCAATCACCCTTGGAACAGGCTGAAGAGCAACACCGCCAGCACGATCAGCGTGACGATAACGTATGTCCAGTCGCGCTGCACGGCAAACGCGACCACCGAGAAGACGACCCGTGCAATCGGAGTCGCGATCAGGAGCAAAATTCCCAGCTGAATGACCCCGGCCCGCCGCAGTGCCAGTGCTTCCTCGATAATCCCGACGACGTTCGTCAATCCGGGCCGTTCGCCGTGAAACTCCGTTAATTCGCGATGATCGCTGCCGTAGCGAACGAGGTACATCGCGCCGCCAATCGACACCACGACAGACGCCAGGATGACGCCGACGCGCAGCAGGTTGCCCAATACTTGATCCATGCGCTGATCGGTCGCGGCCGGCGCGGGTTCGGTCATTTCAGGTCTCCGACGACGCCGTGAAAGATCATCTGCACCGCCAGCGCGACGATGACGACGGTGAAGACGATGCGCAGGTACCGCGTATTGGCGAAGTTCAAAACCTTGGCGCCCAGGGTGGCGCCCAGGAGAACGCCCAGCATCACCGGCATCGACAGGCCCGGATCGATGTAGCCTCGACTGAGATAGATGCCCGCACTGGCGGCCGCGGTGACGCCGATCATGAAGTTGCTCGTCGTGGTCGAGACCTTGAAGGGCAGGCGCATGATCTGATCCATCGCCAGCACCTTGAGCGCCCCGGAGCCAATGCCGAGCAACCCGGATAGCAGCCCGGCAATGTACATCACCATCCAGCCCAACGGTACGCCGCGTACATAGTAGGACTTCAATCCTCCCGGCGTTGGGTATGTGCTATTCATGCGCAGCCGTGTCGCCAGCGGGTCGGGTTGGTCGTGGAGATGATCGCCCGTCCGTGGCCGCGCCGACAAGTATGCGGAGATCAGCAGCACGATGCCGAAGATGATCGCAATCGCACTGATGGGTACATAATCTCCCAGGAAGGCACCGCAAACAGCGCCGAACGTCGTCGCCACTTCGAGGAACATGCCGACGCGCACGTTGGAATAGCCTTCCTTGACATAGGCAGCCGCGGAACCTGACGACGTGGCGATCACCGAGATCAGCGTGGCGCCGATGGCATAATGCATGTCGACGCCAAAGACCAACGTGAGCAACGGCAACAGGATGACGCCGCCACCCAGGCCGGTCAGGGCGCCAAGCAGGCCGGCGACGATGGCGCCCAGGAACAACAGCAATGTCAGCGTGAGAACGGTCAAGGCAATCTCTTGGCAGGGACAATGAGCGTCTGTTCGTAAAAAGTAGGCAGACGCTAACGAAAACGCACGGATCCGGCGAGCGGGGCGTGTGAACGCCCCGGTTTAGACAAACTAACCGGGGCGTT
>JAIEMG010000267.1 GCA_019752375.1 Gemmataceae bacterium
TGACGGTCCGCCCCCGCACGACGGCACGAGAAAAATCAGCGACGGAGCTTGACAAAAGCGGTCTCATAGAAGGCGGTAATCTCCGTCAACCAGCGGACCGGAATGCCGCGCAAACGCAGACGGTATTCGATGTGAGCGCCGACTTGCATGACGATCGGCGCCGGCGTCAGGATGCGGAAGTGCAGCCACGGCGGCGTGATCGCGTCGAGGTTGTGCGCATCGCCGAAGAACGCGAAGAGGTCTTCTCGTGGACGCGGGAAGCTCTGCTGGAATTCGAGACGGCGGATGCGCAACGGAATCTCCTCTGGACAGGACGGCGTTCCAAGCGTATGGTCCCCGCCCATTCACGAAACGGTTATCCCGAGGGGACGCTATGCGCGCCGCGATCTTGCCCATCTTAGTGCCGGTCCTGGCGCTGGCCATTGGCTGCGTGGGGGAGGAATCGCGCACGCTCCTGGTGCCGGATAGTCCCTTCAAACCGCCGACGGCGCCAGCGTCGCCCGCATCGCCCGCGATGACGCGTGCGAGCTATGCGCCGGCCGCCACGCAGGTTGCGGCCCGCGTGGACACGGTCGGCCGCAACATCATTGCGGCCAATCCACAGACGGGGATCCGTCCGCTGTTCATGACGATTGGCTCGCCGCAGCCCGAGGTGTTCCATCGCGGCACCAGCGAGATTGGCATCACCGAAGGACTGGTCAAGCAGTGTACCACCGATGCCCAGCTGGCCGCGGTGCTGTCGTATGAGCTGGGCAAGATGATCTCGGAGCGCGAAGCCCTGGCTGCACCGCGCACGCGGGCCATGTTGCAGGAACCACCGCAGAACGTGCCGGTCGGCAACGACAGCGGCGGCTTCTACGGCTCTTCGGCCGATCTGACGCGTCTGGCGGAACAGGCGAAGTTCCGTCCGCCCGCCAGCCGCGAAGCGCCGCCGCCGCCCCCCGATCCCAAGGCATTGGCACGCGACTATCTGACCAAGGCCGGCTTCGCGCCGACGGAGCTCGACCTGGCCGAACCCATCCTGAAGGCGGCCAACGCCAACACCGCCATCGAAAAGCAAATGACCGCGCAGCAACCGGTGCGGACCTGGATCAAGTAATAGGCCTTTGATCGGCCTTACTGGAATGTTGCAAAGCGGGGAAGCGGAGCAAGGGTGTACCAGCCCTTGCTCCGCTTCCCCGCTCTCCATTCGATACAAAGAGTTGCCCGCAGCGAATAAGATGGTAAAACAAGGAACGCGACTTTCTTACTCTCCTTAAGAAAAGAGATGCCGCACCATGAAATCGCTTCGCACTCTCGGCTGGGTCCTCGTTGCACTGGCCCTCACCGTGCTGCCCGCGTGCAATCGCGGACCGAGCAAGCCAAGGGTCGGTTTCGTCAGCAACAACACCGCGGAATTCTGGACCATCGCCGAGGAAGGCACCAAGAAGGCCGCGGACGAGCTGGGCGTGGAGGTCGTCTTCCGCCGTCCGCCCAACGGCACCGCCGGCGAGCAGAAGGACATCATCGAGGACTTGCTGACACGCAAGGTGCAGGCCATTGCCGTCAGCGTTAACGATCCGGAAAACCAGCTCGACTTCCTCAACCGCATCACCGATCGCATCCCGCTGCTGACCCAGGACAACGACGCGCCCGCCAGCAAGCGGCTCTGCTACGTCGGCACCGACAACTACGAAGCCGGCAAGGAAGCGGGCAAGTTGGTCAAGGAAGCGCTGCCGGACGGCGGCACGATTGCCATCTTCGTCGGCAAGCCGGACCCGCTCAACGCCCGCCAGCGCCGGCAAGGCGTGCTGGACGAGTTGGCCGGCGAGAAAGATGCCAAGGGCCCCAAGTACGGCAAGTACACGCTGCTGGATACTTACTACGATTACGTCGATTTCAAGAAGGCCAAGGACAATGCGGCGGACGCGCTGACCAAGCTGCGCGACGAGCCAAACGTCTGCCTGATCGGCCTGTGGCAGTACAATCCGCCGATGATCCTCGGTGCCGTCAAGGACGCCAAGCGCGAGGGCAAGGTCAAGGTCGTCGGCTTCGACGAGCACGAAAACACGCTGCTGGGCATCAAGGATGGCCTGATCCACGGCACCGTGGTACAGCAGCCGTACAAGTTCGGCTACGAGTCGGTCAAGCTGATGGACGCCATTATCAAGGGCAACAAGTCGGGCATCCCGGCCAACGGGTTGATGTACATTCCGCACATCACGATCAAGAAAGACAACGTCGAGAAGTTCCACCAGGATTTGAACAAGCTGCTCGGGAAGTGATCCCACCTCCGCCGCTTGCGGCGTCGCACTCGCGACGTGCGACGCCGCAAGCGGCGAAAACGGCGCGAACCACCGTGACTACTCTTCTCGAAGTACGCCAGGTCCGCAAGCATTTCCCCGGCGTGCAGGCGCTGCAAGACGTGTCGCTGACGGTCCACGTCGGCGAAGTCCTGGCCGTGGTTGGCGAGAACGGCGCCGGCAAATCGACCCTCATGAAGATCATGGCCGGCGTCCAGCGCCCCGACGCGGGCGAAATCGTCCTCGATGGGCAGTCGGTGCGCTTCGCCGGCGTCGGCGATGCGCTGCGCCAGGGCATCAGCCTGATTCATCAAGAGCTGAACCTTGCGGAAAACCTGAGCGTGGCCGCCAACCTGTTTCTGGGCCGCGAAACTACCTGGTGCGGTCCCCTGCGCTTCCTCAGCAACCGTGCCATGGCTCGCGAGGCCCGTGTCCTGATGGACCGCGTCGGACTGGACTGCACTCCGGACACGCTGGTGGAAGACCTGCCGCCGGGACAGCGTCAGCTCGTGGAAATTGCGCACTCCCTGTCGCTCAAGGCGCGGCTGCTCATCATGGACGAGCCGACCTCCAGCCTGACGCAGACCGAGACGGATCGCCTGTTCCAGGTCATCGCCGCACTCAAGTCGGCGGGCGTCGCCGTCGTTTACATCTCGCACCGCCTGGCCGAGGTGAAGGAAATCTCCGACCGTGCCGTGGTCCTGCGCGATGGTCGCAACGCCGGTGAACTGGCGAAGGAAGAAATCGCGCACGACCGCCTGGTTCGCCTGATGGTGGGTCGCGAGCTGCAGCAGCTCTTTCAGAAACAGCACAAGCCTGGCGCCGCCGCCGGCAAGCCGCGCCTGGAAGTGCGCGAATTGCGCTATGCGTACGGCGCCGCGAGCGGAACCTCGGCGCCTCTGTCGTTGACGTTGAAGGCTGGCGAGGTCGTCGGCATGGCCGGCCTGGTCGGTGCCGGAAGGACTGAGCTGGCCGAGGCGCTCTTCGGGATCCGACGCGTGACGAGTGGAGACGTCCTTGTCGATGGCCGGCCGTTGACCATCCGGCATCCGCGCCAGGCGATCGCCGCGGGTCTGCTTCTGGTGCCGGAAGACCGTCGGCACCAGGGACTGGTCCTCGAGGAGAGCATCCTGCACAATATCGGCCTGGCAAACCTGGATCGCCTGAGTTTCCTGCGCCTGGTGGCGTCCCGTCGCGAGACGGCCCTGGCCCAGGAGATGTGCCAGCGGTTGAATGTGCGCACGCCGGGCCTGAATCAGACGGTCGGCTTGCTGAGTGGTGGAAATCAGCAAAAGGTGGTGCTGGGCAAGTGGCTGGCGCGGCGGCCCCAGGTGCTCATCTTCGACGAGCCGACGCGCGGCATCGACGTCGGCGCCAAGAGCGAGATCTACCAGCTCATCGACCAGATGGCCGGCGAGGGCGTCGCGATCCTGATGATCTCCAGCGACCTGGAAGAGATCCTCGGCATGAGCGACCGCGTGCTGGTCATGCACCAGGGGCGAGTGGCGGGCGAGCTTTCCCACGCCGAACTGACCGAGGAAGCCATCATGCACCTGGCGACCGGAGGACGGGCCGCATCATGAGTCGATTGCTTGGCATCCTGCTGATGGTCCTGCTCCTCTATGGCGCCTTGCTTGCGTCGAACTTCGAGGACGCCGGTTCGATCGAGAACCATCGCAACATCGCGCGGCGCACCGGCTACTTCGGCATCCTGACGCTCGGCGTCGGCCTGCTCATCATCAGCGGCGGCATCGACCTGTCCATCGGCTCGGTCGTCGGCCTCAGTGCCATCAGCTTCGGTCTGTTGCTGGAAAAACGCATGTCGCCGGTGCTGGCGATCGTCCTCGTGCTGAGCGGCACCGTCCTGATCGGCCTCTTTCACGGCCTGCTCGTGACGAAGCTGCGCTTGCAGCCGTTCATCGTGACGCTGTGCGGCCTGTTCATCTATCGCGGACTGGCCCAGCTGGCGCCGATCCTCAACTTCCAGGCGCTGTGGGCGAACCTGGCCGGGTTCTCGTGGGACCAGAACATCCTGCAAGGTTCGTCGCGCGACGTCGGCATTGGCGGTCGGCCCGACCTGGCGGACCTGCGCTACCTGGCTTCGGGAGAAGTCAGCGGCGTGCCGATGATCCTGATCCTGATGATTGGCGTCGCAACCGTGGCGACCGTGCTCTTACACCTGAGCGTCTACGGCCGCTACCTGTACGCCATCGGCTACAACGAGCAGGCAGCGCGCTACGCCGGCATCGCCACCGATCAATATAAGATCCTGGCGTATGTCTGGTGCTCGCTGATGGCAGGCGTCGGCGGCGTGTTGCTGCTGCTCGACCTGGAGACGGCGCAACCGACCGCGGCGGGCGGCTTGTACGAGTTGTACGCCATCACCGGCGCCGTGCTGGGCGGTTGCAGCCTGCGCGGCGGGCAAGGTATGGTGGCAGGCATCATTCTTGGCACCTCGGTGCTGCCGCTTTTGCGCAACCTTTGCATTTTCGCGGGCATCCCTAGCGACCTGGAGTACACTGTGATCGGCCTGGCATTGCTGTTGGGCACGGTGGCGGATGAGCTGCTCAAACGTCGTGCCGCGGCACGCGGATAGCAGACAGGTGGACAGGTTCATACCGAGAGAGGCGCCATGAAGCCAATCGATTTCACATACCGATTCGACCCCTCTCAGCCCATTGCCAAGGAGCCGGAGACGGCCGACGAGGCCCAGCGGATCCTGGAGGCCGGCAATCGTCTCTTTGCCCGTTGGACGGACAGTTGTCTCCGCGACTCCGGCGACACTACCGGGCCGAACTCCTTCATTGTGCCTTGCACGCCGTCGGACCTGGGTATGCCCACGCCCGAAGGGCTGGCAACGAAGCAGGCGCCCTTCGCCGCGCTGCTTGGTTGTTCGGACGCGCGGGTGCCCGCCGAAATCATTTTCGGCCAGGTGCGCAACAACATGTTCGTCGTGCGCGTGGCCGGCAATGTGCTCACCGACGAGGCGCTTGGCAGCATCGAATACGCGCTGCATCACTTGAAGGACAGCATGCGGTTGATCGTGGTCCTGGGCCACACCGGCTGCGGCGCTGTTTCCGCGACGGTGGATACGTATCTCAATCCCTGGAACTACCTGGCCAATGCCCCGAGCCGGGCGCTGCGCTCCATCGTCGATCAGCTCATGGCGCCGGTGCGCAAGTCGGCCGATGCCGTCCGCAGCGTCTGGGGGCCCAATGCTTCGGATATGCCGGGCTATCGCGAGGTGCTGATCGAGACTGCCGTGTTCGTCAACGTCGTCCAGGCCGCGTACAACCTTCGCCTCGAGCAGGAGCAGGCGGGACGAACGAACGTCAAGGTCGTCTACGGCGTCTTCGATCTGCTGACGCATCGCATCTGGACGGCCCCGCCGGACGACAGCAAGGCCACCATTCGCGAGGTCGTGCTGGCCCGCGCGCCAACCAGCCTGGAAGAGTTCGAGGAACTGTCCGTCCGCGTGGCCCTGCGCATGGCGCGCCGGGTCGGCAAGGCCGCCATTGCCCGCAAGGAGGGACCGCATGCCTGACCGTTTCGTCACGCTGTATCTCCAGCCGAACATCGTTCGGCGGCTGTGGCGGGCCATGTTGTTGATGCTCATCTGGAGCACCGCCGTGGCGGTCGAGGAGTACTTCTGGCCGCACGAGGTGGTTGGACAGGCGAACAGCCTGCTTGCGCTGCTGGGAGCAATGGTGGGCATCCTGCTCGTGTTCCGAAACAACACGGCCTACGATCGCTGGTGGGAAGGTCGCAAGCTCTGGGGGCAGCTCAGCAATGACTCCCGCAATCTGGCCATCAAGGTCCGCGTCCTGGCGAACGTGCCCGCGGACGAGAAGCGCGAGATGGGACGACTGATCATCGGCTTTGACCGCGCGCTCAAGGAACACCTGCGCGACGGCGTTCGCCGCAAGGAGTTGTCCCTCTACGGCAATGTGCGGATTGAGCCCTCGCACATCCCCAACCACATCGCCGCCATGCTGCGCGAGCGAATGGCCCGCTGGCGACAGGAGGGCTGGATTGACGGCTTCGACGAGCTGCTGCTCGACCCGCACGCACGCGCCCTCATGGATATCTGCGGCGGATGTGAGCGCATTCGCCGTACGCCGATTTCGCGCTCCTACCTGGCGTTCATTCGCCAGGTCATCTTCCTCTACCTGTTTTGTTTGCCGGTCGGCGTGGTGGAATCGATGGGCATGTTAACGATCCCGCTATCGCTGATCCTCACTTACTTCATGATGGGGGTCGAGCTGGTGGCAGAGGACGTGGAAGAGCCGTTCGGCCGCGGCGAGGACGATCTGGTTCTGGACGAGCTGTGCAAGGGCATCGACAACATGGTGACCGAGATCTTGCAATGGGAGCTCGATCCCCCGCTTCGCCCTGGCCCCGCCCGACCCCATCGGGGCGAAGCCTTGCCTCTGCCCGAGTTGTCGTCCCGAGCTGGAAAGTCCGCCCAGGGCTAAAGCAGGTGGGAACCATGCCGATCCGCGTCCAGTGTCCCAACGAGGCTTGCGGCAAGGTGATGATGGTCAAGGATCAATTCGCCGGCACGAAGGGCAAGTGTCCCGACTGCGGGCAGGCCGTCCTCGTTCCAGCGCTCGCGACCGACGACTTGCCGCCCACCAAGAAGATCAAGAAGCCGGCGTCCGCCCCCGTCGAGCCGCCCCTGCCCGCTACCAAGAAGATCAAGCGACCGCCCCAGGGCCCGTTGTAACGCCCGGTCGCGAGGAACTCGCGGCAAATTTGCAAGGCCCGGTCGGGGGACTTGCGGTACCATGAAAAAAGGATCCCCGCGTCCGGAGCACCCTGCGGACGTCGGCTAGCGGGCAGAGGAATTCAGTGGTGCGTTAGTCGAGTGATGCCATGCCGATTTTCATCACGTGCCACAAGTGCGGCAACCAGCTCAAGGCCGGCGACCACCTGGCGGGACGAACCTTGCGTTGCAATAAGTGTCTCAGCGATTTCACCGTTCCGAATGCACCGGCCCCCGTGGCGCAGTTTGCCCCGTCCTTTGCACCGCCGATGGCCGCGCCGCCGCCGCCGGCCGAGCTGCCGGCCATGCCCATGGAAGAGGCGCCGGAGTTCGAGCTGACCGAAGACGTCGTCGAGATGCCGATGATGGAGGAAGAAAACCTGGAAGTCATGGAGGAAGTGGAAAACCTGGAAGTCATGGAAGAGGTCGGCTTCGAGGAAGACACCAGCCAGTTCCCGCCCAACCAGGACGACCTGCCGCCAACCGAAGATTTCAACTGGAAGCCCCACTGATTTTGCGACGCTATCTTGAAGCCGCCTGAGCAAGGACGAAGCCCGAATGACGAATCGATGCGCAATGACCATGGACTGGAGTGGCGCCTCGTCCTTTGGTCATTGGGGCTTGGTCATTGATTCGTCATTCGGGCTTCGGCATTCGTCATTCCAGCAGGAGAGGTTCCCATGAGGCCCTGGCGCTATGCGGTCCTGCCGCTTCTCGTTGTGCTGCCCCTATTCGCTGCCGACAAGGACGCCAAGCTCGAGGTGAAGAAGCTCGATACCGGCGGCTACCT
Source organism: Gemmataceae bacterium (assembly GCA_019752375.1). Classification (GTDB taxonomy): domain Bacteria; phylum Planctomycetota; class Planctomycetia; order Gemmatales; family Gemmataceae; genus JAIEMG01. Next base: position 7,838 of record JAIEMG010000267.1, read on the forward strand.
CGTGCTGCGCGCCGGCCAGGACAAGCCGATCTTCACCTACCATGCTCCGGTCGATGGCCGGCCCTTCGTCCATCCCATCCTGGCGCCCGACGGCAAGGGCATCCTGACCGAATCGAGTCCGGACCATCACAAGCACCAGACCGGGTTGTACGTGGGCTTCACGCGAATCAATGGCCGCGACTACTTCCACAACCGCGGCGCCGACTACTGGAAGCGCACCGAGCTGACTTCAGCAAAGGTCGACAGCAACCAGGCGTCGTGGGCCGCCAGCTACGACCTGCTCGGCAAGGACAAGGAGCCGGCCCTCGCGGTGACCGAGCAGTGGCGGCTCGCCGACCGGGGCAGCAGCTACGTCATCGATCTCGACTGGAGCGGCAAAGCGCTCACGGACATCGTCTGGGAGAAGTACGACTACGGCGGCCTGTTCCTGCGCATGCCGTGGCGGCAGAAGTCCGGTGGCGAGGCGGTCAACAGCGACAACAAGAAGAACGGCGCCTGCGAAGGCCAGAAAGCGAAATGGGTCAACGTCGGCATGCCCATCGAGGGCCGCGACGACTGGGGTAACATCGCCATCCTCGATCACAAGGACAACCCGACCCACCCGACCCTCTGGCGCGTGGACGGCCAGCTCGGCGTCGGGCCCGCGCGCAGTCGTGCAGGCGAATGGAAGCTGCCGAAGGGCGAGGTGGTGCGCTTTCGCTATCGCTTCCTGGTGCAGACAGGGAAGGTGGATGAAGAGAAGATTGAAGCGGCGTGGAAGGACTGGGTCAAGTGAACCCGGTCTGGAAGAGGGGTGCTGACGCAAACCACCGAATTCTACAGCGAACACTCTGTAGCCGCAGGCTTCAGCCTGCGGAGTGAACGTACGGCATCTGCGACGCCATCCGCAAGCTGAAGCCTGCGGCTACAGACGATGCCGCGCGAATCCCCCGCAATGTAGCGCTATGCCCTTTGCAACTCTTCCAGCAAGATCTGCTGCACCATCTCGGTGCGGGCCATTCCCTTTGTTTCGCGCATGACGGCGCCCTTGATGGCGTCGGCAGCCTTGACCTTGCCGTTCTTGAAGTCCGTCACTGCCTTGGCATTGGCCGCCATGGCCCGGCGCACGATGTCGCGCAGCTGGCCTTCATCGGTCACGGGCGTGAATCCTAGCTTCTTGATCACCTCTTTGGCGGTACCGCCTTCGCTTACCATGTGTGCGTAAACATCGCGAGCGCGTTGCTTGTTCAGGCCCGTAGCCTTGGCCTCGCGGATGAGTTCGGCAATCGCGTCCGCAGGCTGGGGAAACGCGCGAACATCACTTTTGCGATCGTTGAGAGTCTGCAAGATCTCGTTGGTAAGCCAGTTCTTCGCTTCGGCCGCATCGCCACAGCCACGGGCCAACTCCTCGAAGTAAGCCACAAACGGGCGGCCCTGGCGGGTGATGACCTCGGTGTCGTAGGCCGACAAGGCGTACTGCGATTGCAGGCGCGTCCGCTGCGCTGCCGGCAGCTCGCCGAGGAGCGCGCGGACCTCGGCAATCCAGGCGGAATCCACCTCGATGGGCACCAGGTCGGGGTCGGGGAAATAGCGGTAGTCGGAGGCTTCTTCCTTGCGCCGCTGCACCACGGTCACGCCGCGGACATCGTCCCAGCCTGCCGTGGCCTTCGACACACCGCGGTCGCCCAGCTTCTTGCCGTCGGACTGGAATTGCCCGTACTGCCGGTTGGCTTCGAACTTGATGGCGCGTTCCACCGCACGGAAGCTGTTGAGGTTCTTCACCTCGACGATGGGTGTGGCGGCAACACCGTCGGCGTGCGGCACGTGAATGTTGACGTTCGCGTCGCAGCGCAGGCTGCCCTCCTGCATCTCGCAGTCGGAGATCTCCAGTGCCTTGAGAAGCAGACGCAGTTCCTCCAAATATGCCTTGGCTTCCTCGGGCGCGGACAATTCCGGCTGGCTGACGATTTCCAGCAGCGGCGTGCCGGTGCGGTTCAGGTCGACCAGGCTGTCCTTGCCGCTGCCCCCTTCTTCATGGAGCAGTTTGCCGGCGTCTTCCTCCAGATGCGCGCGGATGATGCCGATGCGCTTGGTTCCCTCCGGCGTCTGGATGTCCAGGTGGCCATCGCTGCTGAAGGGCAGGTCGTACTGGCTGATCTGGTAGTTCTTCGGCAGGTCGGGATAGTAATAGTTCTTGCGGTCCCACTTGGTGAACGAGGCGATCCGGCAGTTCAACGCCAGCGCCGCTTTGACCGCCAGGTCGAAGGCTCGACGGTTCATCACCGGCAAGGCACCCGGCAGTCCCAGACAGACGGGACAGGTCGCCGAGTTCGGCGGCTGGCCAAAGCGCGTGCTGCAGCCGCAGAACAGCTTGGTCTGCGTCAGCAGCTGCACGTGAACTTCAAGGCCGATGACGATGCGATAAGGAAGGTCTGCCATGCGGGCCTCGCTCACTTGTCGGTCAGTTCCAGCCATTCGACTTCGCCGGTCTTGAGCGAATAGACGGCCGGCACGATGCGCACGCGCTTACTGGAAACGAAGTCCTTGAGGATGGAGCTGTCTTTCGTCAGCGACCGCGCCTGGTAGAGGACGTTGGCGCGAACCGCGTCATCCACGGCCTTCTCCTTCACTTTTGGGTCCTTCAGGTCTTTTGGCAGCGGTCCGGTGTGGATCAGATCGACCAGGTGCTTGAGGTTGGCCGACGGCAGCTCCTTGCCGCTGACCGCGGCGCCGACGGCGCCGCAGCGCGTATGCCCCAGGACCACGATGAGCGGCACCTTCAGCTCGCCGACGGCATACTCCATCGACGCCAGCATCGAGGGCCCGCTGATGTTGCCGGCCACACGCAGCGTGAACAGGTTGCCCAGGCCCTGATCGAAGATCGCTTTGTCCACCACGCGCGAGTCGGCGCAGGACAGGACGGCGGCGATTGGCTGCTGCCCGTCAGCGAGCTCGACACGCTTCCTGGTATCCACTTCGCGTTCATTCGGCTTGTCGGAAGCGAAGCGTGCGTTGCCTTCCTTGAGTCGTTTCAGGGCCTCGTCGGCCGTGATCGGCTTGTCCTTGCCCTGGGCCGACAGGTTCACAACGGCTCCCAGAAGGGCCAGGACGACGGCTCCATAACTGAGGACGCGAGACATGACCCACTCCCGTGATAAGGCAAACTTGCGAAACCGGAATTTCCCCGCGCAATGATGTCGCACTTGATGACCTGGAAATCCAACATGACACTGTCCGCTGCCAGAGGTCAACTTCGGGAAAAACAGCGGCATTCGATGGCATCGGCTATGGATCGGCAGATTCGATCGCCCCCACTGGCTCGGCTTGTACCTCGATGCGATAGCGCGCTCCTGGACCTACGAAGGCGGCCAGCCCTTGGCGCCAGAGGTCCCAATTGCCGTCGAGGCTCGGCTCTCCAGGCACGTGATCGCAGAAAACTCTCAGGGTCAACCCATTCGAGAAGCGGATGTCCAGATCCCAGGCAGGTGGGGTCACGCTGACAGATTCAGTTGTCGAGCCGATCAACTTACTTAGTTCCCGAACAATGGCGTCGGGGACGTCGTCCGAACTGGTCAACGGACCATTCATTCCATCCAGGCGCCAGGAGCACCAGACCAGGAGGTTGGCTTCCCCCTCGAACTGGCGGAACTCCTCGGACTGCGTCCGGTTCATCAGTGGCGTTCGACGCGGCAATTTGTTCCCCAGGGCAAGCTGGAAAGAGGGTAGGGTGCAGCCACCGCAGCTCACGTACCAGCAAGGCATCGTTTGGAGCGATGCTGCAAGCGTGGACAAGTCCGAATGGCTATTGTGATCCATCGTCGGCTACTTGTTAGGGTGAAGTTTTTTGATTTCCCGGGCGATCCGCCGGATTTCATCCAGCGAGAGTTCCTGGCCCGAAATCTCTTCGTGCAAGAGACGCCGTTGTCCGCGCGAAAGGCCTTCCTCGCGCACGATCCGGTCAATCTCCTTGATGTCTGCTTTTCTCATTGTGAGCGAGGGCTAATGCTTCGCCAATGGGAAACCTTTGCGCGCGGCCTAGAGCTTTGGCCGCCGGGTGTGCCAGTCGGTGGCGCGCTCGTGCATCCGCGCCACGCGCAGCAGCTTCTCCTCCTCGAACGGCGGCGCCTGGAGCTGCAGCCCGATCGGAAGCCCGCCCTTTGTAAAACCGCACGGGATGCTGATGCCCGCGATGCCGGACAGGTTGGCGCTGATCGTGTAGATGTCGGACAGGTACATCGCCAGCGGATCGTCGCTGCGGTCGCCGAGCCTGAATGCCGCCGTCGGCGACACCGGGCCGGCAATCACGTCGCACTGCGCGAAGGCCCGGTCGAAGTCATCCTTGATGAGCCGACGCACTTGCAGCGACTTGACGTAGTAAGCGTCCTTGTAACCACTCGACAGCACATAGGTGCCAAGCATGATGCGCCGCTTCACCTCGGCGCCGAAGCCCTCGCCGCGCGACCGGCAGTAAAGATCGATCAGGTCGTCGTGCTTGGCGGCGCGATGCCCGTAATGCACGCCGTCATAGCGTGCCAGGTTGCTCGATGCCTCGGCCGTTGCCACCACGTAGTAGGTTGCGACCGCGTACTGGCTATAGGGCAGCGATACGTCCAGGAGCTTGGTGCCTGCCTTCTCATAGACTTTCAGGGCGGCGCGCACCGCCTGCTCGACTTCGCCATCGAGGCCGGCGCCGAAGTACTCGCGCGGCACGCCGATGGTCAACGGCTGCACGGGATCATCCAGCGTCCGGGTGTACTTCGGCACGGGACGATCGACGCTGGTGCTGTCGCGGGCATCGTGGCCGGCAATGACCTCCAGGAGCAAGGCCGCGTCGCGCACGTCGTGCGTCAGCGGGCCGACCTGGTCCAGCGAGCTGGCGAAGGCGACCAGGCCGAAGCGCGAAACGCGTCCATAGGTGGGCTTGAGCCCGACGACGCCGCACAGGCTCGCGGGCTGGCGGATGGAGCCGCCGGTGTCGCTGCCCAGGGCAAGGGGCGTCTCGCACGCCGCCACGGCCGCGGCCGACCCGCCGCTGGAGCCGCCGGGCGTGCAGGCCAGCTCCCAGGGATTGCGCGTGATCTGGTAGGCACTGTTCTCGGTGGACGAACCCATTGCGAACTCGTCCATGTTTGTCTTGCCGATGAGCACCGCATCGGCCCGGCGCAAGCGGGAAATGACGTGGGCATCATAGGGCGGCACGAACGACTGAAGGACCTTGCTGCCGCAGGTGGTGCGCTGGCCGGCGGTGCAGAGGACGTCCTTCACCGCGACGGGAATGCCGGCGAGAGCGCCGAGCGGCTCGCCGCGCTTCCGTCGCGCGTCAATGTCATGGGCTTTTTCGAGAGCGGCAGCTTCGTCCACGTGCAGGAAGGCGCGGACCCGAGTATCGCGCTGCCGAATCGCGTCCAGAAACGCGCCAGTCAGGGACTCGGCACTCCCGTCGCCTTTGCGGAGGGTGGCGAGCAGATCGGCAGCGGTGTGTTCAATCATGGGGATGGAAACGCAAGACCACCGGTCGCAACTTGTGGGGCTTCTGAACTCAATCCAACACGGCCGGCACGGCGAAGAAGTTGTCGCGGCGCTGAGGAGCATTGGCAAGGGCTGCGTCGACTGACAGCGACGGTGCGGGACTGTCGTCTCGAAACACGTTGTGAATGGGCAACGGATGGGCAAGCGGTTCGACATTGTCGGTGCGCGCCTGCTGGAGCTGGGTGACGTAATCGAGAATGGCGCCCAGTTGCCGAGTCATCGTTGCCAGCTCGGCATCGGCCAGCTGAAGCCGCGCCAGGTGTGCGACCCAGCGTGTATCGTCCACGGTCAGAGACACGGCAGCATCTCCTTGCCGGTGCTTTTGTTCGCGCTCCGGCGAGCCGGGATGCAAGAGACGAAATTCGTTTACAGGCTCGACGGCATCTGGAACAGCTTGCGTTTCTGGGGGCGCTTGACCTTGCCGCTGCGAATGCACTGCACGCAGACGCGTTCGCGCTGGACGCTGCCGTTGACTTCGATCTGGATGCGCTGCAAGTTTGGCCTGAAAGTGCGCCGGCTGATGCCGGTGATCTTGCGGCCGACGCCGCCCAGGTACTTGGCCTTGCCGCGTCGACAAATCTGGTTGCCGAGCGCTGGTTTCTTGCCACAAATGGCACACTGCATGCCCATCACGATCACCCTCGTCCGGAGAACGCGGTCGGAGACGAAAAGGTCTACTATAACGGCATCGGCCGGCTTGACAAGAGCGAGGCCGTCTGCCGAGCCTGTGATTCCATTCCACAGCACGAGGCTGTTGCGTTGCTGGCCGTGGCGAGGTAGTTGGGCATTGAGTCGGGCGCGGGCTCGGGCTCGGGCTCGCAAACGGGCAACTCCCGTTCGTGCCCGATTCATCGCCAGGGACAGATACGGGCAGCGCCGGGAGAATGCTTGCCCCCACGAATCCGAGGGATTGCGCCGAGTGGGCTGGCCGCGCCGGAAAGACTCTCGATATAATACCCCGACTGCAAACTTCCTCATTACCGGTCAAGGATGACCCGTTATGTCCACATCAATCCTCGCACTACCGCTTCGCCGTCGCCGCGATCTCCTGGCCGCGCGTCAGCGCGCCCGTCAGATCGCCAGCTTGCTCGGCTTCGACCGCGACGAGCGGGCGGTTGTTGCGGCCACGGCCTTCGAGTTTGCCCGACTGACCCTGGAGGAAAGGGACGGCGCGACGCTCCACTTCGTGCTGGCCGCGGATCGCCTGCAGGTGTTTGCCGAGCCAGGAATGTCGTTTCGGCTGGAGCGGCCGTTGCCGGAGAAGGGCCGTGCGATGTGCGCTGAGGACGTGCGCTGGGCCGTGCAGGAGCTCCAGATGCTGACGCCGATCGACCTCTTCGAGGAAGTGCATCACCAGAACCAGGAGATACTGCTGGCCCTGGGCGTTCGCGACCGCGTGGAAGAAGCCGCTTGACGGATTCATCCGCCGGCCACGCGTCGAAGGAACTTGACGGCCGACTCCATGTCTGCCGGGCTGCGGTCGCCGCTCTCGCGCTCGGCCATCAGCCAGCCGCGATATTCGATCTCCTGCAGTTCGCCGCTCAAACGCATCCAGTCGAGGTCGCCGTGGCCTAGCGGCACCTCGGCCGCTGTCCGGCTGGCGCTCGATTTGCGCGCGTCCTTGGCGTGCGCATGAGCGATGCGCTGGTGAAGCACCTTGACCGCAGTGTAGGGATCGAAGCCGTTGATGAGCAAGTTCGCGGGGTCGTAGTTGACCGCCAGGCTGCCGGTGTCGAGCCGGTCCAGGTAACCGGCGAGCACCGCGGCGTCCTCCAGTCCCGTCTCCAGCGCCAGGATCGACCCGACCCGATCGCCGTAGTGGCCCAGCGCCAGCAGCGATTCATGGAGCAGGGTCGCGGCAGGCGCCTTGTCATCCTCCACGATCTTGCCGGCCTGGACGACAACGAGCCGCGGTCCCAGTTCGAAGCTGAGCGTCAGCACCTGGCGGACGTGATCGATCCGCGCCTCGAGGTTCTCCGCGGTATCGAGGCCGCGCCGCATCGGACAGCCCAGGGCCGTCAATTCGACGTTGTACGTGCGAAGCAGATTCCGCAGCTCGCGCCGCCCCGTCTCGCTCAGCTGATTCGGCGCCAGATCGCCGACTGCATCGAACTGAACTCCCAAAACGCCGATCCGCGCCGCCTCGGCCAGGGCCCGGCGCAACGGCAATCCCAGCGATTCCAGTCGAAGGCCAATTTTCATAGAGCACTCTTCGCGTCAGGAGTCAGGAGTCAGGGGACAGGAATCAGACTTCACGAAACAAACCGAAGTCCACTTCCGACTCCTGATTCCTGACTCCTGGTTCAAAACGGGCAATCTTCCTCGGACGTGACGGGCGCCCCGTGCGTGAAGTGCTGAAGCGGGCGCGCCAGGCGTCGGTAGATCGCACGAGGCAGGTCGACCGTGTCCCACTTGGGACTGCGCACCTTCATGTGGCGATGGTACTCGTCCACGGATACGGCGCGGAAGAGATAACGCTTGCCGCGCCAGGTGAAGAGGTCTTCGGTGTCGTCCGGCAGTTCGACGCCGGGCTGCAGCTGGTAAGTGAAGACGAGCAGCCCGATGTACCCGATTCCGAAACGCGTCACCCATTCTTCCAGGCCAGTGACATCCTCGTTGCCGCACCAGCATTCCCAGACCCGCCGCGGACGCTCCGGCGGACCGCCTGGAAAACGCCGGCCCTTGACGTCCACCAGCAAACGCGAGCCGCCATCGCCGTGGACGATGAAATCGATGCTCTTGATCGGTCCGCTGTCCAGCAAGGTCCGCCGCGTTTCGTCCACCGCGACATAGCAAAGGCGCTGCCAGTGGAGATAGGCTTCAAATGCCGCTTCGTAATGGTTGCCTCGATCCATGAGGAGACTCCGGTGGGAGAATGACTCATTCCCAAGGACTAATGACTAAGGAATGCCAAATGACTAAGGAGCCGCGTAACAATAAGTTGAACAATTGCACGTAGGACGGATTTCCAATCCGTCCCTAGAAAACCGGACGGATTGGAAATCCGTCCTACAGGAATTGCACAAGTTATTCTTGCGCGGATCCTAAAGCCCCCCAAACCAATCGCGCGGCACCAGTTCGACGTTGGGAATTGGTTATGGTTCAGGCATTCGTCCTTAATCATTCGCCGCCAAGAAGCGATCGAAGCCGCGGCAGCACGTCGGTGGCGGCGACCGTCGCTTCCTCGCGTCGCATCATGTCCTTGATCTTCCAGACGCCTTGCGCGAACTCCTCGGTCCCGGCAATCAATGCCGCGCGGAAACCGCGTGACTCGGCATATTCCAGCTGCTTGCCGATCTTCTTCGCCTCCGGATAAACCTCCGTGCCGATGCCCTCGGCCCGCAGCGACCGTGCCATCTTCTGGTAGTCGCCCAGCCGCTCGGGATTGAACTGGACGATCAGCACCGGCGCCGTCGTCGACGTCTTCGGCAGCATGTTCAACTTTTCCATTACCGCCAGCAGGCGGTCGAGGCCGAGCGACGCGCCGACACCCGGCAGTTCGCGTTTGGTGTACAGGCCCGCCAGGTTGTCGTAGCGGCCGCCCGAGCAGACGCTGCCGACCGCAAGCTCCTTCGGCAGGTTGGTCAGGAAGGTCTCATAGACCGTGCCCGTGTAATAATCCAGCCCGCGCGCGATCGAGAGATCGATGTGCAACACGCCATCGGGAACGCCCGCGGCGCGAGCGACGTCGAGCAACTCGCGCAGCCGAGCGATGCCGTCCGCCGCCCGTGCGTTGCCGCCGAATTCGCGTTGCAACCGGTCCAGGATCTCGGCATTGCTGCCGGTCATGCTCGCCAGGGCCAGGACGCGCGTCGCCTGGTCCGCGGTGACGCCCGAGCGGTCCACCATCTCCTTGGCCACCGCCTCCGGGCTAGCCTTGCCGAGCTTGTCGAGCGCGCGCAACAGCGGCGTCGCCAGCTTGGCCAGGCCCAGTTCTTCCAGCAGACCGTTGAGCACCAGCCGGTTGTTGACCTTGATCTCGAAGTGCTCAAGACCCAGCGCCCGCATCAGGTCGTGAATGACCAATGCGACTTCGATATCCGCCGCATTGCTGGTGGTGCCGATCGTGTCGAAGTCGCACTGCCAGAATTCGCGGAACCGCCCCGCCCCCGGCGTCTCGCCGCGCCAGACCGGCCCCAGGTGATAGCGCTTGAAAGGCAGCTTGATCTCGTTCAGGTGCAGGGCCGCGAAGCGCGCGAACGGCACCGTCAGGTCAAAGCGCAGGGCGACGTCGCGGTCGCCGTGGTCCTTGAAGCGATAGATCTGCTTCTGAACCTCGGCGCCGGCGTCGATCTTGCCGAGCAGCACCTCGGCATATTCCAGCGCCGGCGTGTCGATGGGTGCGAAGCCGTAGGAGCGGTAAACCCGCCGGGCCGTATCGAGGAACCCTTCGCGCGGAATCATCAATTCCGGCAAGTAATCGCGAAACCCCTTCAGGATCTGCGGCTGGATCAACTGCGTCACGATCACCCTCAACAAACGTCTGGGATCTTTACTTTTCAGCGTTGGGAGAAATGACGAATAACGAAGCCCGAATGACGAATCAAGCACCAATACCCAATCACCAACCGTCGGGGCGACGCTCTTTCATTGGAGCTTCGTCATTGGTCATTGATTCGTCATTCGGGCTTTGTCATTCGTCATTTCAACGGCGACTAGTGTCGGTTGCGATAGCGAGCGCTGACGCGCGTCAGGAAGCGGCGTTCTTCATCGGTCAGGGCTTGCAGGCCGTCGCGCTGGACTTTCTCGAGGAGTTCGTCCATGCGGCGTTCCTCGGCCTCGCGGGTTTCCTGGGCGCGCTGGGCCTTGCGCTGGGCGCGGCGCTGGAGCCAGCGCTGGATGAAGTTGGGCCGGCGCCGGCGCGGCGTTGGCGGCTGGTCGCCGCGTTCGAGGCTGGTGTAGCCCTGGGAGAAGTCGTAGCCGAAGAGTTGCTCCTCCCCGCCGGTTTCGAGCACGAACCATTGATGCTTGCAGGTGACGTAGATGAACATCGCCAGCAGGATCGGCATGACTTCGTTGGTCACCACGCCGAACAGGCCGATGATGACCATGACGACGAAACCGGCAAACACGGCAGCCAGCGTGGCCTGCCGATAATCGGTGCGCCACCAGAGCACGCACTGGAACATCCGGCCGCCGTCGAGCGGAAAGCCCGGCAGCAGGTTGAGAAGCAGGAGGAACCAGTTCAGCCAGAAGATGCGTGCCACCAGGATTTCCGACCAGGCCAGCGTCGCCCGTTCGGTTCGCACCGGGATCTTGGTGCCGGCCCAGTAAGGCACGCCGTCCTTGGTGGTCACCTGATCGGGCGCGAGTCGCACCTTCTCGAAGCGTTCCGGAGCTTTGTCGGCCGCGGCGGGATCGACACGGATCAACTCGTTGCCCGGCCCCAGCTCTTGGTAGCCGAAATAGATCGGATCGCCAGGGTTGAAGGTCTTGCCGCCGTAGACGGTGTTATCGCTCCAGCGCTTCAGCTTGGGCGCATAAGCGTCTTCCCAGCTTAGCGGGTTCAGGGGCGGCATGAGCGAATGGGCTGCCAGGATCAAGCCCGTGGCAACACACAGGAGCAGGTTGACCGCGGGTCCGGCTGCCGCGGCGATGAAGTTGGCGCGCGGCGTGTGCGGCACTTCGATGGCGGCAAGACCGCCCAGGGGCCACATGAGGATCTCGTGGGCGTCGCCTTCGACCAGGCGGGCGCCGAAGCAGTGGCCGAATTCGTGCAAAAGGACGATGACGAACAGCAGGCCCATGATGACGGCGGTGTCGACCCAGAGCGTGGTGCCCTGGTAATCCTTGTGGAACGCGACGCGCAGGATCATTGCCAGGGCGAAGAGCGGGAACAGGACATGCACCCGCACCGTGATGCCGAACACGCGCACCAGCGGAAACGACCAGGAAAACGGATCACGCATCGCAGCAACTCGCCGGTCGGTGAAACCTCTGCAATCGCCACTGCTAGCATCTTAGCACCGGCCGTCCAGGCAAGCAATCGCCGGCTGGGACCGCGTTCCATTCGGAACGTCCCCCTGAAGCGACTGTGCCCAGTCACGTGGACGCCAGCACCTGGGCGAGGTGAAGGGCTTGGACCTTGCTGCCGCGGCGGCGCAGGCAGCCGGCGATGTTCATCAGGCAGCCCGCGTCGGTGGCCACCACGGTGGCGGCACCGGTCTGCTCGATGAAAACCGATTTATCCTGGACCATTGCGCCGCTGATGGCCGGCAGCCGCACCGAGAACGAGCCGCCAAAGCCACAGCACTCGTCTCGGCGCTCCAGCGGCACGTATTCCAGGTCGCGGACCTGTTGCAGCAACCGTTCCGGCTCCGTCAGCACCCCCAGTCCGCGCAGGTGACATGCCATGTGATAGGTGACCTTGCCCGGAAAGCGGGCGCCCACGTCTTCGACCTTGAGCACGTTGATCAGAAAGTCCGACAACTCGTGCGTGCGGCGGGCCAGGTCCTCGGCCCGGCCATGCCATGCCAGGTCGTGGTGAAATAATTCCGGGTACTCCAGCTTCACCATCGCCGCACAGGAGCCCGACGGCGTGATGACGAGCCGGTCGCCCGCGAACGCCGAGATCGTGTGGCGGGCCAAGGCCCGGGCATCATCGTGAAAGCCGCTGTTGAAGTGAGGCTGGCCGCAGCAGGTCTGCGCTTGCGGAAAATCGACGTCGACGCCCAGCCGACGCAGCAGGCGCACGGTGGCGAGCCCCACATCGGGGAAGAGGGCGTCGCCAAGGCAGGTGATCAGCAGCGAGACTTTCATCGGCTTCCCGAGTGGCATGGTCCACATGGCAAACTAGAGAGACCCGAGCACTTCGCGCCAAGGCTTACCCAAGCCGGGACGCGCCACAGCGTCAGCGCAGCGCCGTGCGATCTCCGCCATGTGCCACTCCGGCAGTTCCGCGCGATCGACGGAATCCGGCAAGCGATCCCAAATCTTGCCGATAAGGTCCGATCGCTCCTGGACCGTAAGCCGGTCGATACCCAGTAAATGGATGGATACAGGCATCAGGTTATTCCTCTTCGCGCGCGTGAGAGAAGATCATCTCGTTTCCACGCTACCGCGACTGTGCAGCGCTTTCAAGACTCCCCAGTCCGGTGCAGTCGTGGCCGCACATACCCGAGCCAAAGCGAACCCACCGTCAGCAACACCAACGACGCGAGCCAGCAATAGAATCCGGCTCCGAAGCCCGTCAGCGTCTCCGGCCCCTCATCGGTATAACCCACGGTGTGCAGCGAGAAGCTCGTCAACGCGATCAGCAACCCCACGGCGGACAGCCAGAACACCGTGCGAAAGCGGCAAAAAAGGCACAACAGCAGTCCGAACAGGAACAGGGGGTTGGCGAACCAGCCGATGATGCCGGCGACCAAGCCGAACCAGCCGAACATGAGGACCTGGATGCCGTACTGCGGCGAATGATCCTCGATGTAAAACACCGGCAGGAACAGCGAGCCGGCGTACCACAGCACCACCACGAACGCCAGGGCAAAGCGTCCCTTGCCGGCCGTGCGATCCGAGTGCGTCATGTTCCCTGCCCCGGCGCGGCCACGGGTTCGCCTGCGATCACATCCGCGGCGCGAGCCATTTCGACGACCTCGTCGGTGCTGGCCGGGTCCACCTCGCGGCAACTGGCCGTTAGCCGGTCGGCAATGTCCTTCATCTCCGCCTGCCAGTCTTCCGCCGACACGTCTGCCGGTGTGACCTGGGCGAACTCACCGCACAGCAGGATCAGCCGCAAACAGTGACGGAATATGATGCCTTCTTGCTTCGTCAGGTCGCGGCCCTTGACGAAGAGGTTGAAGTTGCCGTTGAATCGCAGCAGTTCGCCCGCCGCCCAGGCCGATTGCACGGAAACGTCGGCCACTTCCGGATACTTCGCCTCGAAGAGCAGGAACAGCTTCTCGGCCAGCGTTGGTGGACGCGGCTCGTCTTCGTCCTCTTCTTCCTCGCCCGGGGCCGGCGGCGGCTTTGGCGCCAGCATCAGGCCGCGTGCGATCAGTTCGTTGTCCAGCCGCGTCGTCGCCAGCGGGCCAGGCGGCAGGTCTTGCGGGATACGGACGAACTTCAGGATCGGCCGCGGCATCTCCAGCACGCTTTCCAGGGCTTGCAAGCGCTCGTCGCGATTGGCGATGCCGAGATGCTCCAGCAGGAAGGCACCGTAGAGCGGCTCGATGCTGCGGAAGACGAGCAGCTTGTTGAGCGCTTCGGTCGGCGTCGCCTGCAGCGGTGAGTAGGGCGGACGGGTGCCGTCTTCCCCCTTCGGCGGCAACTCGGGCGACAGCGTGACGAACCCGGCGTCGGCCAGCGTGATCAGCATGCGATCGAGCGCCTTGTCGCCGGCCACGATGCGGGCGTCGTCCATCAGTCGTTTGCGAATGACGGTCCGCAGTTTGGACACGTCCGGCGAGTGCTGCAGCAAATACGCCAGCAGCCGCCAGGGCAGCGGGCCCTTGCTGTAAAGCTTGCCGGCCGGCGCGGTCTTGAGGCGGTTGAAGTCGGCGTCGGTCCAGTACTTCACGTTTTCGCGCCGCGACGGCTTCTTGCGCTTCAGACTCTTCTTCGCCTTGATCAGTCCCGGATCGCGCGTGTCTTCCGGGATCTGGTCGTACTTTTCCTTCCAGCGCAGGAGCTTCACGTCGTCCTCATGGGCCAGCGCGAAGACGTAGCCGCGATCGTCGAACTGCGGGCGGCCAGCGCGGCCAAAGATCTGATGCGCCACGCTGGCGTCAACCAGCTTCTCCTTGCCGAACGGCCCTTTCACCAGCGACGTCAGCACCACGGACCGTGCCGGCAGGTTGATGCCCGAGGCCAGCGTCTCCGTGCAGATGACCGCAGCCAGCAGCTTGCGTTGAAACAGTTCCTCGACCATGCGCCGATACTTCGGCAATAGTCCCGCATGATGCACGCCGACGCCGCGGTGCAGCATCTGCTTCAGCTTTGGACCGATGCCCTGGGTCCATTCGAGCTTGTTCACCTCGGCATGCAACTGGGCGCGCTGGTCCTCGCCCACGAGCGGCAAGCCCTTCAGCACCTCGGCCACGCTCCAGCACTCATCGCGGTTGAAGCAGAAGACCAGGGCCGGCGTCTTGCGCGACTGGACATCGCCCTTGGTCATGAGCTGGACCTGCTCGCTGAGGAGCTGGTCGGGCACCCACTGGTAGGTCAACGGCACCTTGCGGTCCTTGCCCTCGACGAGGTCGACCTTGCGGCCGTGGCAGCGCTCCAGCCAGGCGACGAACTCCAGGGCATTACCGACCGTGGCCGACAGCAAGAGTAAGCGAATGTGCTTGGGCAGCAGGCTTAGCGACAGCTCCCAGACGATGCCGCGTTCCTGGTCGGCGAAGCTGTGGAACTCGTCCATCACCACGGCACTGACGTTCGTGAAGTCAAACGCTTCCGGATTCAGCAGCCGATTCAGCAGGATCTCCGCGACGACCACCAGCACGCGCGCCTGCGGATTAACGCGGCGATTGCCGGTGACCAGGCCCACGTCGTCCGCCGAGAAGCCCCAGCGCACCGCACTCTCCTGCATCTCCCGGAATTTCTGTTCGGTGAGCGCGATGAGCGGCGTTGTGTAGTAGGCAATCGTATTGGTGTGCAGTGCTTCGTAGAGGGCCGCCTGGGCGATGAGCGTCTTGCCGGTGCCGGTCGGCGCGCAGACCAGCACGCCCTGTTCCGCGGTGAACCAGCCGAGCAGGGCTTCCTCCTGCACCGGGTACGGCGTGTAGGGAAGTTGATCGAGGTACCTGGTAGCCAGTTCTTCGCGCGTGCTCATCGGATTCTCGTGCCAGGCCAGTCGGCCGGAATTCGGGCATGGTTCAAAAAGGGGGGGCAGGCACCGTTGCCGGAACGGCCCGGAGGGCGCTGCGCACAACGGTGTCTGACCTGCTTTGTGTAGAAAACCGCCCTTTCGTGGCGAGCCGGGAGCGTGAGCGACCGGAGTTCTTCAGACGCTGGAAGAACTCCGGTCGCTCACGCT